>JANXUV010000123.1 GCA_025356085.1 Betaproteobacteria bacterium | reverse complement strand
AGGCCTTCGGCCGCGGTCAGGCGCTCGAGGATATGCTTCTTGTAGTCGGGCGCAAAGCTCGGCTTGGAGCGGATCGGCTCCAGGCGCTCCTGGATCCAGCGCTTCTCCACGCGGCTGCTGATGTACATGTACTCGACGCCGAGGCTGCCGCAGTAGGTCTCCTGCAGCCCGCGGATGATCTCGCGCAGCGGCGCCTGCTCCGGCCCCATCAGAGTGCCCGTGTTGAACACCGTGTCCATGTCGGCGTCGGTGAGGTCGTAGTAGCCCGGCTCCAGCTCCGGAATGTGCGGCTTCTGCTGGCGCTTGAGCGGATCCAGATCGGCGAGCAGGCAGCCGCGAAAGCGGTATTCGGCCACCAGCTGGATCACCGAGACCTGCTTGCGGTCCAGATCGCCGGTAGCTGCCGCGCGGTAAGGTGTTTTTGTTTTTTGAATAAAAGAATCAACAACAGGGGCATGCGCGACATCCTTGGCCGCAGCGCCCGGCATCAGCTGCAGCTTGTCGAAGTAGCTGCGCCATTCTTCCGGCACCTCCGCGGGGTTCGCGAGGTACTTCTCGTACAGGTCCTCGACGAAAGGCGCGTTGCCTCCGAACAGGTAGGAGTTATCGAGGAACTGTTTCATCATGGCGCGCTTCTCCCGTGCTACCTCTGCCCGATGGGCTTGACCTCGCGGCGCATCGCACCCTTGTAGAGCTGGCGCGGGCGGCCGATCTTGTACTCGGGATCCGAAATCATCTCCTGCCACTGCGCGATCCAGCCGACGGTGCGGGCCAGCGCGAAGATGCAGGTAAACATCGACACCGGGATGCCGAGCGCGCGCTGCACGATGCCCGAGTAGAAATCCACGTTAGGGTACAGCTTGCGGCTGACGAAATACTCGTCCTCGAGCGCGATTTTCTCCAGCGCGATCGCCAGCTTGAACAGGCGGTCGTCGTGCAGGCCGAGCTCGTTGAGCACTTCGTGGCAGGTTTCGCGCATCAGTTTCGCGCGCGGGTCGTGGTTCTTGTACACGCGGTGGCCGAAACCCATCAGGCGCACGCCCTTGTCCTTGTTCTTCACCTTCTTGATGAACTCGCCGACCTTGGAGACGTCGCCGATCTCCTCCAGCATCTCCAGGCAGGCTTCGTTGGCGCCGCCGTGCGCCGGACCCCACAGGCAGGCAATGCCGGCGGAAATGCAGGCGTAGGGATTGGCGCCCGAGGAACCGGCGAGGCGCACCGTCGAGGTGGAAGCATTCTGCTCATGGTCGGCATGCAGGATGAAGATGCGGTCAAGCGCGCGCACCAGCACCTCGTTCGGCTTGTAGTCTTCGGCCGGCACCGCGAACATCATGCGCATGAAATTGGCGCTGTAACTAAGGTCGTTCTTCGGATACATGAACGGCTGGCCCATGTTGTACTTGTAGGCCATGGCGGTGATCGTCGGCAGCTTGGCGATCAGGCGGAACGCCGAGATGGTGCGGTGCTCCGGGTTATTGATGTCCAGCGCGTCGTGATAGAAGGCCGAAAGCGCGCCGACCACGCCGACCATGGTGGCCATCGGGTGCGCGTCGCGGCGAAAGCCGGTGAAGAAGCGGCTGATCTGCTCGTGCACCATGGTGTGGTGCGTCACCGTGTGGACGAACTCCTGCTTCTGCTTGGCGTCCGGCAGCTCGCCGTTCAGCAGCAGGT
Organism: Betaproteobacteria bacterium; assembly: GCA_025356085.1. GTDB lineage: Bacteria > Pseudomonadota > Gammaproteobacteria > Burkholderiales > SG8-39 > RBG-16-66-20. The sequence goes on along the minus strand of JANXUV010000123.1, from coordinate 4,684 downwards.
AGCAGACCTCGAGGAAATCGCAGTGCCGCGCCAGCTGCTCGATCGGGTAGCCGCGATAGAGCAGCACGCCCGCGTCGCCATCGATGTAGGTGATAGTCGAATTGCAGCTCGCGGTGGAAAGGAAACCCGGGTCGTAGGTGAACAGGCCGGATTTTCCGTACAGCGTGCGGATATCCACCACGTCGGGGCCGATGGTCCCTCCCATCACCGGGAAGTCCAGGGTCTTGCCGTCGGGCAGGGTCAGGGTCGCTTTTTTGTCCGCCATGGTGCCTTCCTTTTTCTAGACGGCGCGCAGCCGCGCCACGATCCCTCCGAACCTTGCCTCGTAGCGGTCGCTGCGGCCGCTGAGGATGTCCCACAAGTCATTATCTTCGAGCGCGAGCAGCTCATTGAACACCGTCAAATCCTCTTCCTGCAAACGCTTTTCGACGAAATCCTGCAATACCAGGTCCAGCTCAAGCAGGCCGCGCCGGCACTTCCACTTCAGCCTGCTTTGCGCGAGTCGATCCATCAGACCATGCGCCGGACCATCAACTCCTTGATCTTGCCGATCGCCTGGGTCGGGTTCAGGTTCTTCGGGCAGACGTCGACGCAGTTCATGATGCTGTGGCAGCGGAACAGGCGGTACGGGTCCTCGAGATTGTCGAGGCGCGCCGCGGTTTCCTGGTCGCGCGTGTCGGCGATGAAGCGGTAGGCCTGCAGCAGGCCGGCCGGGCCGACGAACTTGTCCGGATTCCACCAGAACGACGGGCAGGCGGTCGAGCAGCAGGCGCACAGGATGCACTCGTACAGGCCGTTCAGCTGCTCGCGCTCCGCCGGCGACTGCAGGCGCTCGCGTTCCGGCGGCGCATCATGGTTGATGACGTAAGGCTTGATCGAGTGGTACTGCTTGAAGAACTGCGTCATGTCCACGATCAGGTCGCGGATCACCGGCAGCCCGGGCAGCGGGCGCAGCATCACCGGCTCCTTGAGATCGGCGATCTTGGTCACGCAAGCCAGGCCGTTCTTGCCGTTGATGTTCATCGCGTCCGAGCCGCAGACGCCCTCCCGGCAGGAACGGCGGAACGCAAACGAATCGTCCATGTCCTTCACCCGCACCAGCGCATCCAGCAACATATGGTCCGAATGCTGCAACTCGACGTCGTACTCCTTCATGTACGGCTTCTCGTCCTTGTCCGGGTCGTAGCGGTAGATGGAAATTTTCATTTAGTAAGTTCTCACCTTGGGCTCGAACGAATCCACCGTCAGGGGCTTCAAGTGCACCGGCTTGTATGAAAGGCGATTGCCTTCCTTGTACCAGAGCGTGTGCTTCATCCAGTTCTTGTCGTCGCGGTCCGGGAAGTCCGCGCGCGCCTGCGCGCCGCGGCTTTCCTTGCGTGCCTCGGCCGAGACGATGGTGGCCATCGCCGCTTCGATCAGGTTGTCCAGCTCCAGCGCCTCGACACGTGCAGTATTAAAGACTTTTGACTTGTCCTGGATGAAGGTGCGCTGCGCGCGGTCGGCGATTTCCTTGATTTTCTCCACGCCCTTGAGCAGGTCGTCAGGGAAACGGAACACCCCGCAATGCGCCTGCATCGCGCGGCGCAGGTCGGTCAGCACGTCCACCACCCGCTCGCCCGCCGCGTTCGCATCCAGCCGAGCCAGCCGCGCGCGCGTGGAGTCGCCCGCGCCCTTGGGCAGCGTGCGGTGCGGGCTGGGCAGCGCCTTGATGTCCTTGATCACCTGTTCGCCCGCGGACTTGCCGAACACCACCAGGTCCAGCAGCGAATTGGTGCCGAGCCGGTTGGCGCCGTGCACCGACACGCAGGCGCATTCGCCCACCGCGTAGAAGCCCGGCACGATGCTGTCGGTGTTGTTGCCCTCGGGGATCACCACATGGCCGGTGTACTTGGCCGGGATGCCGCCCATCTGGTAATGCACCGTCGGCACCACCGGGATCGGGTCGCGGATCGGGTCGGCGTTGGCGAACTTGATCGAGATCTCGCGGATGCCCGGCAGCCGCTGCATGATGTCTTCGGGCTTGATGTGGCTGAGCTTGAGCAGCACGTGGTCGGCGTGCGGCCCGCAGCCGCGCCCTTCCTTGATTTCGGTGGTCATCGCGCGAGACACCACGTCGCGGCTGGCCAGGTCCTTGGCGTTGGGCGCGTAGCGCTCCATGAAGCGCTCGCCGTCCTTGTTGACCAGGAACCCGCCCTCGCCGCGCACGCCTTCGGTGATCAGCACGCCCGCGCCGTAGACGCCGGTGGGATGGAACTGCCAGAACTCCATGTCCTCAAGCGGGAAGCCGGCGCGCGCCGCCATGCCGATGCCGTCGCCGGTGTTGATGAAGGCGTTGGTGCTGGCGTAGAAGATGCGCCCGGCGCCCCCGGTGGCGAACAGCGTCGCCTTGGCCTGCAGGATGAACACTTCGCCGGTCTCCATCTCGAGCGCGGTGACGCCGAGCACGGCGCCGTCCTGCGGGTCGCGGATGATGTCCAGCGCCATCCATTCGACGAAGAACTGGGTGTTCATGCGCACGTTCTGCTGGTACAGCGTGTGCAGCATGGCGTGGCCGGTGCGATCGGCGGCGGCGCAGGAGCGCATCGCCATCTTCGAGCTGCCGTAGTCCTGGGTGTGGCCGCCGAACGGGCGCTGGTAGATTTTGCCGTTCTCCAGCCGGTCGAACGGCATGCCCATGTGTTCGAGTTCGACCACCACTTCGTTGGCGCGCCGGCACATGTATTCGATCGCGTCCTGGTCGCCGAGGTAGTCGGAGCCCTTGACCGTGTCGTACATGTGCCAGTGCCAGTTGTCCTCGGTCGAGTTGGCGAGCGGCGCGGCGATGCCGCCCTGCGCGGCCACCGTGTGCGAGCGGGTCGGGAACACCTTGGAGAGCACCGCCACCTTGAGGTCGGCGCGCGCCAGTTCGAGAGCGGCGCGCATGCCCGAACCGCCGGCCCCCACCACGATTGCGTCGAATCTGCGTACCGGAATCATCGCCACAGGATTTGTATCGTCCAGCCTACGTAGGTTGCTATTACCAGAAGTGTGCCGACCTGCAGGCTCAACCTGAGGCCGTCCGGCTTGATGTAATCCATCAGGATGTCGCGAACGCCGACCCAGGCGTGCCAGGCGAGGCTGACCGCGAACAGCAGCGTCGCGACGCGCATCCAGCCCTGCGCGAACAGGTCGCGCCAGACCGCATAGGTAATGCTTTTGCTTGAAATCAGGACCACGACGGCAATAACCGAATAAATCGCCATGATCACCGCAGTAATTCGCTGCGCGAGCCAGTCGCGCAGGCCGTAATGCGCCCCCGTTACAACCCGGTTCACCATAGCCTCCAACCCAGGAAGGCGGTGAGTGCGAAACTCGTCCCGAACACGATCCAGCTGGTCATGCGCGCGGTTCCCTTCTCCAGGCCCTTGTCCAGGTCGAGGAACAGGTAGCGGATGCCGGCGCAGAAATGGTGGCTGTAGGCCCAGACCAGCACCAGCAGCGCCAGCTTCACGGGCCACAGGCCGGCGTAATGCTTGATCTTCTCGAAGGCGGCTTCCGAGGACAGGCTGTGGTCCAGCATCCACAGCAGCCAGACCAGCGCCACGAACAGCAGCGCGCCGCTGATGCGGTGCAGGATGGAAATCCAGCCCGTGACGGGCAAACGGATTTCGAACAGCAATGCTTGCAGATTGAGGTACTTCGGTCGCGGCTTCCGGACCGGCGTCTTGAGCGCTGCGTCGGACATATTGAAGGGATTATATCTCTGCGGCGGTGCGGTAGAATCTCTCGTTCATCGTCTACCGTTCAATTCCCGGAGCAGCAAATGTCCAAAGCCCCTATTCGAGTCGCCATCACCGGCGCCGCGGGCCAGATCGGCTACGCGCTGCTGTTTCGCATCGCCAGCGGCGAAATGCTCGGCAAAGACCAGCCGGTCATCCTGCAAATGCTGGAAATCCCGGATGAGAAGGCCCAGAAAGCGCTCAAGGGCGTGATGATGGAGCTGGACGACTGCGCATTCCCCCTGCTGCACGGCATGATTCCGGCCTCCGACCCGATGGTGGCGTTCAAGGACGCGGGCGTGGCGCTGCTGGTCGGCGCCCGGCCGCGCGGCCCGGGCATGGAGCGCAAAGACCTACTCGAGGCCAATGGCAAGATTTTCGGCCCGCAAGGCCAGGCGCTGGACAAAGTGGCTGACAGGAACGTCAAGGTGCTGGTGGTCGGCAACCCGGCCAACACCAACTGCCTGATCGCGATGAAAAACGCGCCCAGCCTGGAGCCGACCCAGTTCACCGCCATGATGCGGCTGGACCATAACCGCGCGACATCCCAGGTCGCGCAGAAGATAGGAAAGCTCGTCCCCACGGTTAAAAAAATTACGATCTGGGGCAACCACTCCGCAACCCAATACCCGGATGTCTTCCAGGCCGAAGCGGAAGGGAAAAAAGTCTGGCCCATGATCAACGACCAGGCCTGGCTCGAATCCACATTTATCCCGACGGTCCAGAAGCGCGGGGCCGCCATCATTGAAGCTCGGGGATTGTCTTCGGCCGCCAGCGCCGCCAATGCCGCGATAGACCACGTTCGCGACTGGGTGCTCGGCACGCCGGCCGGCGACTGGGTCAGCATGGCCGTGCCGTCCGATGGCAGCTACGGCATACCGGAAGGCGTGATCTACTCGTATCCCGTGACCTGTGCCAGCGGCAAG
>JANXUV010000017.1 GCA_025356085.1 Betaproteobacteria bacterium | reverse complement strand
ACGAGATCGGCGCGCATGCCGGGTGCGATCGCGCCCATGCGCCGGCCAAGCGCGCGTGCGCCGGCGGCGGCTTCCAGCCAGAGCGTGGTGCCGACCGCGGGCGTGTTCTTGCCGACCACCAGGTTGCGCCGGCGCGTGGCCAGGCGTTGCGCGTATTCGAGCAGGCGCAGTTCCTCGGCGGGGTCGCGCGACACGTGGCTGTCGCCGCCGATGCCGTAGCGGCCGGCCGCGGCGCGGTAGGCCTGCAGCGGGAAGATGCCGTCGCCGAGGTTGGCTTCCGTGGTGGGGCAGAGCCCCGCCGTCGCGCCGCTTTTCGCCAGCGCCACGGTTTCCGCCGGCGTCATGTGCGTCGCGTGCACCAGGCACCAGCGCCCGTCCACCTTGAAGTTCTCCAGCAGCCATTCCACCGGCCGCTTGCCGAGCGCTGCGACGCACTCCTCGACTTCCTTCGCTTGTTCGGCGGCATGGATATGGATCGGCGTGTCTTTCGGCAACGCGGCGACGAGTTCCTTCAATGCGCCCGGATCGACGGCGCGCAGCGAATGCGGCGACACGCCCGCATGCACGTCCGCGCCGGTTTCTATTTTCCCGATCAGCTCGAGAACAAAGCCGGGGTTGGCCGCAAAGCGCTGCTGACGAGGTTGAAGGGGCTTCTGCCCGAAGCTCGACCATTGATATAGCGAGGGGAGCAGGGTGATGGCGATGCCGGCTTCTTTCGCCGCTGCCAGGTGGCGCCTCAGCATTTCGTCCGAGCCGTCGTGCACGTAGTGGAACTCCCCGACCGCGGTATAGCCGTGCTTGAGCATCTCGATGTAGAGGTGAGTCGCGACGGCTTGCGCGCGTGCCGGCGTGAGGCGTTCGACGAACTTGTACATCAGCTCGCGCCAGCTCCAGAAATCGTCATCCGGCGAGCTGCGCACTTCCGCCAGCCCCGCCATGGCTCGCTGGAAAGCGTGCGAGTGCAGGTTCGCCATTCCCGGCAGCGCGGGACCGGAAAGCTTTTCGGATTTTTCCGGCCTGGATTGCGCCGTAACCGATGAAATGCTCCCGGACGGGTCAATTTCAATGCGAACGTCTTTCGCCCAACCGTCCGGCAGCAGCGCATCGCGGGCGAAGTACGACTTCATGTCAGTATCATAGCGTCATGCACGACTCTGTCTGGTTGAACGCCCATCTCGCCACCATGGCGGGCGCCGCGCCCTATGGAGAAATCCGAGACGGCGTGATCGCGGCGACCGGGGGCCGCATCTCCTGGATCGGCCCGCGCAGTGCATGGAAGGATAAGGCGAAGCAGGAAATCGACGCCCGCGGCGCCTGGATCACGCCCGGCCTCATCGACTGCCACACGCACATCGTCCACGCCGGCAACCGCGCCAACGAGTTCGAGATGCGCCTCAAGGGCGCGAGCTACGAGGAGATCGCGCGCGCCGGCGGCGGCATCGTTTCCACCGTCTCGAAGACGCGCGCGGCCACCGAGGACGAGCTCGCCGCGACGGCACAGGCGCGACTCGCGCAATGGCTGGCCGAGGGCGTGACGGTGATCGAGGTGAAGTCGGGCTACGGCCTCGACCGCGACACCGAACTCAAGATGCTGCGCGCCGCGCGGCGCCTCGATGGTGTCACGGTCAAGACTACCTTCCTCGGCGCGCACGCGCTGCCCGCGGAGTTCAAGGGACGGGCGGACGAGTACATCGACTTCGTCTGTGACGTGATGCCGGAGTCGGGCGCGGATGCGGTGGACGCGTTTTGCGAAGGGATCGGTTTTTCAATTGTTCAAGTTGAAAAGCTTTTTAAAGTGGCAAAGCAAAACAATATCCCCGTAAAACTCCACGCCGACCAGCTCTCGGACCTCGGCGGCGCGGCGCTGGCGGCGAAATACGGCGCGCTCTCGGCCGATCACCTCGAATATTCCAGCGAGGCGGGCGTGAAAGCGATGGCCAAGGCGGGCACGGTGGCGGTGCTGCTGCCGGGCGCCTTCTATTTCCTGCGTGAAAAGCAGCTGCCACCGGTGGAGGCGCTGCGCCGGCACGGGGTGCCGATGGCGCTGGCCACCGACAACAACCCGGGCTCCTCGCCGCTGACTTCGCCGCTGCTGGCGATGAACCTGGCCTGCACGCTGTTCCGTCTCACGCCCGACGAAGCGCTGGCTGGCTTTACGCGCAACGGCGCGCGCGCGCTGGGCCTGCAGGCGACGCACGGCACGCTGGAAAAGGGGAAGCAGGCCGATCTCGCGCTGTGGAAGATTGGCGCGCCCGCGGAACTCGCCTATGCGATGGGCGCGAATCCCTGCGGGGGTGCGGTCATCGCTGGTTCAGCCCGAGGGCAATAGGCCGGGCAAGAATTTCCTGAAAGCGCCCGAGGCGACCAGATCCTGGATCGCCGCGATGTCCGGCGCGAAGTAGCGGTCGTGGTCGTAGAAGGCGGCGCGCGAACGCACCAGCGCATGCGCTTCGGCCAGCGCCGGCGAAGTCTTGAGCGGCGCGCGGAAGTCGATTCCCTGCGCCGCGGCGAGCAGCTCGATGGCGACGATGCCGGCGCTGTTGGCTGCCATCTCCGTCAGGCGCCGCGCGGCGAAGGTCGCCATCGAGACGTGGTCCTCCTGGTTTGCCGAGGTGGGCATGCTGTCGACGCTGGCCGGATGGGCGAGGCTCTTGTTTTCGCTCGCCAGCGCGGCCGCCGTCACCTGCGGCACCATAAAGCCCGAGTTGACCCCGCCGTGCTCCACCAGAAACGGCGGCAGGCCGGAGAGGGAACTATCGATCAGCAGCGCGAGCGCGGTCGATACCTGCGTGCCGTTGAGCAGCGCGAGGCCTTCCTTGGGTGCGAGCAGAAGGGGCTCGGGCAGGCACACCTCGCCCACGCCCAGCAGCGCGAGCGCGAGGTGCGCGAGCGGCGCGAGATCGCCGGAGGCGCCCACTGAACCCTTGGCCGGGATGCGTGGGTAGCGCCGCTGGTTGTAGAGGCGCAGCAATGCCTCCACCGTTTCGAGCCGCACGCCCGAAGCGCCCCGCGCGAGGCTCGCGGCTTTGAGCGCGAGCACCAGGCGCACCACGGCATCGTCGAGCGGCGCCCCGACACCCGCGGCGTGCGAGAGCACGATGTTCCTCTGCAGTTGCGCGAGTTCCCCGCGCGGGATGCGCGTCTGCGACAGCCGTCCGAAGCCCGTGTTGATGCCCTAGGTGGGCGTGCCGCTGGCCGCGATGGCTTCCACCACCCTGGCGGAGGCGGCAACCGCGTCGCGCGCCTCGGGCGCGAGCGAGAGCGGCGGCGCTTCCAGTGCGATGCGCCGCAGGTCTGCGAGAGAAAGCGGTTTCGCGCCGAGCACCAGGGTCATCGCGATCTCAGCGCAGCATCGGCAGGTTGAGACCCTTTTCCCTGGCGCAGGCGATCGCCTCGGCGTAGCCCGCGTCGGCGTGGCGCATGACGCCGGTCGCCGGGTCGTTCCACAGCACGCGTTCGATGCGCTTGTCGGCTGCCGCCGTACCGTCGCAGACGATCACCATGCCGGCGTGCTGCGAATACCCCATGCCGACGCCGCCGCCGTGGTGGAAGGACACCCAGGTCGCGCCTGAGGCCGTGTTCAGCAGCAGGTTCAGAAGCGCCCAGTCGGACACCGCGTCGCTGCCGTCCTTCATGGATTCGGTCTCGCGGTTCGGGCTCGCCACCGAACCGGCGTCCAGGTGGTCGCGGCCGATGACGACGGGCGCCTTGAGTTCGCCTTTTCTCACCATCTCATTGAAGGCGAGGCCGGCGAGGTGGCGCTGGCCGAGCCCGATCCAGCAGATGCGCGCCGGCAGACCCTGGAACTTGATGCGCCTGGAGGCCATGTCGAGCCAATTCAGCAGACCTTTGTCCTGCGGAAACAGCTCGCGCATCTTGTCGTCTGTTTTGCGAATGTCTTCCGGATCGCCCGACAGCGCCACCCAGCGGAACGGCCCCTTGCCCAGGCAGAACAGCGGCCGCACATAGGCTGGCACGAAGCCCGGGAAGTCGAAGGCGTTCTTCACGCCGACGTTCTTCGCCTCCTGGCGGATGTTGTTGCCGTAGTCCACGCAGGGGATGCCCATCGCCTGGAAACCGAGGATGCCGCGCACATGGTTGGCGATCGCCTCGCGCGCCGAGATGGCGACTTCCTCCGGATCCTTTTTCCGCAGATCCTTCCAGCGCTCGAGCGACCAGTGCTCCGGCAGGTAGCCGTTGGACGGATCGTGTGCGGAGGTCTGGTCGGTGACGAGGGCGGGCTTGAACTGGGAGGTCTTCGCGAGTTCGAGAAGTTTCGGCAGCAGTTCCGCGGCGTTCCCTTGCAGGCCGACCGAAACTGGAGAGGGGGAATCGCCAAGAATTTTCATTGCCTCTTCGATCGATGAGGCTTTCTTGTCCAGGTAGCCCGTCTTCAGGCGCATCTCGATGCGCGTGGGATCGCATTCGATCGCCAGCATCGAGGCGCCGGCCATGGTCGCCGCCAGCGGCTGCGCGCCGCCCATGCCGCCCAGGCCCGCGGTGAGGATCCATTTGCCCGACCAGTCGCCGCCGTAGTGCTGGCGGCCCGCTTCGGCGAAGGTTTCATAAGTGCCCTGCACGATGCCCTGGCTGCCGATGTAGATCCAGGAGCCGGCGGTCATCTGGCCATACATCATCAGGCCCTTGCGGTCGAGCTCGTTGAAGTGCTCCCAGGTGGCCCAGTGCGGCACCAGGTTGGAGTTGGCGATGAGGACGCGCGGTGCGTCGGTGTGCGTCTTGAACACGCCGACGGGCTTGCCGGATTGAATCAGCAGCGATTCGTCCGCATTCAACTCTTTCAGGGATTGAACAATGCGGTCGAAGCATTCCCAGTTCCTCGCCGCCTTGCCGATACCGCCGTAGACCACGAGGTCCTCGGGCCGCTCGGCCACCTCGGGATCGAGGTTGTTCATCAGCATGCGCAGCGGCGCTTCGGTGAGCCAGCTCTGCGCGGAGAGCTGCGTGCCGCGCGGCGCGCGTACGGTGCGGGGTTTGGAGTTCATGCCGCTAAGCAAAACTCAAGGGTGGCGGCGTCCCGCGATGTAACGCACGCCCTCGGCGCCGATGTCCTCGACGTGCCGGCGGCCCGAGGCCATGGTGAAAATCTCGCCCGTGCGGTACGTGCGCGCGCCGCTCCCGACCGTGAGCGTGATCTGCCCTTCCAGCACCAGCGCCTTGACGTCGTAGTCATGGTGATGGTCTTCGTTGTGCGTTCCCGCGGCGAGGCCCTTGGTCAGGACTTCCTGAAAGCCTTCCGCGCGCAGCTCGGTTTCGAATCGGGTGGCATCCATGTTCATCTCCTGTTGTCGGAATAAGTCAGGCCCAGACCTGACGGGCAGTTTCCAGCATAACCTCGAGCTTCCGCCACTGCTCATTTTCAGTGAGCTGATTGCCGCCGATGCCGGAGGCGAAGCCGCACTGCGGGCTGAGCGCGAGCTGATCGAGGGGGATGAAGCGGGTCGCATCATCGATTCTCCTGCGCAGTTCGTCCACGCTTTCGACCCGTCCGGTCTTGGTCGTGATCAGGCCCAGCACTACCGTCACGCCTTTGGGCACGTAGCGCAGCGGCTCGAAGCCGCCGGCGCGCTCGGTGTCGTATTCGAGCAGCAGGCGGTCGAACTTCAGGCCGCCGAACAGCGTTTCGGCGATGGCGTCGTACTTGCCTTCGCGGTGCCACATGCTGGCGCGGTTGCCGCGGCAGATGTGCAGTCCAAAGGCCGCCTTGCCTTTGTATTTTTCGATTACGGCATTGTCGGCGGCAATGGCGCGCTCCAGCCGCTGCATGGGATCCTCGCCGCGCTCTTTCATCCGCTCCAGCGTCGCCGGATCCACGTAGCCGGTGTAGCTCGGCTCATCGAGCTGCAAGTAGCCGCAGCCGGCTTCGACAAGTTCGCCGACCATGCGGCGCTGGATCGCCACCACATCCGCGAGAAACGTATCGGCATCCGCATAGTGCGGCTTGGAGCCCGCGACATCGCACATCTGCGCCACGCGATCGGGACCCATCAGGGCGATCTTGGAATTTTTCGCCTGTTTTAAAAATGCAAATTCTTCAAGAGGGAAATTCCTGACCAGTTCCAGTTTCCCCGTCGCCGGCACCTTGAAGGTGAGAACCGCGTCGTCGCCCTTCTGGAAAGGCGTCTCGTGCGCCGCTTTGTCCCCTGGATTCGAGAGCAGCTTTTTCCACGAGCCGCTCCACAGGTCCCAGCCCGAGACCTCGGAAAAACTCACTTGCCAGTTGAGGCGGCGGAATTCGCCGTCGGTGACCACCGGCAATCCGATGGCTTCCTGTTTCGCGACGACGGCACGGATCGCCTCGTCCTGCGCCGCGCGCAGCGCTGCGGCGTCGAGCTTGCCGAGGGCGTGATCGCGAAAGGCCTGCTTGAGGGATTCCGGCCGCAGCAGGCTGCCGACATGATCCACGCGTTGACTCGCTATGCTCATACACGGTAGTTTGCCTCATGCGCTGGTTCCTCCGCCATGACGGCCCGACCTGGATCGTGGCAGTTTCGCTCTATGGCAGCTGGGCCGCGCTGATCTGGTTCCACGCCTCGCTGCCGTGGTGGCTCGTCTATCCGCTCCTCGCCTACCTCGTCGCCTGGCACTTCTCGCTGCAGCACGAGGCGATCCATTCGTTCCGTTCGACGCCGAAGTGGCTGCGCTGGGCGGTCGTCATGCCGCCGGTGGGCCTCTGGCTGCCGTTTCCCTTCTATTTCGAGGCGCACAGCAAGCATCACCAGAACACGCACCTCACGGTCCCCGGTGTGGACACGGAGTCGTTCTACGTGCGCCGCGAAGACTGGACGGCAATGCATCCGTTCATGAAAGCGGCGCGCATCGCCAACCAGACGCTGGCGGGCCGGGTCCTGGTCGGCCCGCTGCTGCGGCTCTACAAGCTGGTCACCCTGGAATTCGCGCGCCTGCGC
>JANXUV010000072.1 GCA_025356085.1 Betaproteobacteria bacterium | reverse complement strand
TGTTGGAAGAATGGAAACCCTGAAACAAATGCGCGCGCTGTCATTCGCGGTGCTGTTCGCGGTGGCGGTGCTGGGCGCGGGCGTAATCCCCGCCTTCGTGCCCTACAGCGATCCGGGGCCGGCGGCGCGCCATCTGGCCGCGCTGCAGGAGCAGCGGCTGCCGCGCGCGCACCTCGGCAAGTACCACGCGCCGTACAACTTCATCGGGCGGCTGCGCGAGCCGATCGAGATCCTCGATGCGGCGGAGGTCAGGCGCTGGGTGGCGGCGCACCCCGACGGGCGGGTACTGATGGTGGAGCGCAGCAGATTTCCCGCGGATCGCGCCGGGCCCGAGTACCAGGCGCCATTCCGCGGCGCCTGGCTGCAGCTGTGGCGCGGCGACGCGCTGCTCGTGGCGCGGCCTGAGCTGCGCTAGACTGGCGCTTCGCCCTCATCGATTAAAAACGGACGACCCATGAATATCTGGTTGCAAGGCGCGCTGGCCGGTACCGCCCTGGCGGTGGTTCTCATCATATTCGAATACCTGGCGATCGGCCGCGAGGTCGCCGAGCGCTCGAAGAAGGTGGCCCGCAAGGTCGAGTGGGATTCGAACCAGAAAAGCCGCATGCGCGGCATGATCACCTTCGGCGCCGTACTGCCGATCGGCGGCGCGATCGGCTTCTGGCTGCTGTCGAAGATGTAGTTCTAAGACAAGCCGCTTACGCGGCTTGTCGACAGGAACAACCCGCTCAGGCGGCTTGTTTTAGCGCCAGCGCCTTGTCGGTCGCTTCCCAGGTGAACTCGGGCTCGTCGCGGCCGAAGTGGCCGTAGGCGGCGGTCTTTTCGTAGATCGGCCGCAGCAGGTCGAGCATCTGCACGATGCCCTTGGGCCTGAGATCGAAATGCTGCAGCACCAGCTGCGAGAGTTTTTCGTCGGAGAGTTTGCCGGTGCCATGCGTGGTCACCATCACGCTGGTCGGTTGCGCCACGCCGATGGCGTAGGACACCTGCACCAGGCACTTGGAAGCGAGGCCCGCCGCGACGATGTTCTTTGCCACGTAGCGCGCGGCGTAGGCGGCTGAACGGTCCACCTTCGACGGATCCTTGCCGGAAAACGCGCCGCCGCCGTGCGGCGCCGAGCCGCCGTAGGTGTCGACGATGATCTTGCGGCCGGTCAGGCCGCAGTCGCCCTTGGGGCCGCCGATCACGAAGGCGCCGGTCGGGTTGACGAGGTATTTCACCTTGCCCTTGACGAGGTTTTTCGGCAGCACGGGCTTGATGACCTGCTCGATCACCGCTTCCTCGATCTGCTTGTGCGTCATGTCCGGCGCGTGCTGCGTCGAAAGCACCACCGTGTCGATGGAATCGGGTCGGCCGCCCACGTACTTGATGGTGACCTGCGATTTGGCGTCGGGGCGCAGCCACGGCATGCGGCCGTCGCGGCGCACTTCGGACTGGCGCTCGACCAGCCGGTGCGAGAGGTATATCGGCATCGGCATCAGGCCGGGCGTCTCGTCGCAGGCATAGCCGAACATCAGGCCCTGGTCGCCCGCGCCCTGGTCCAGGTCGAGCCCCTTGCCTTCGTCGACGCCCTGCGCGATGTCCTGCGACTGCTCGCCGTAGGCGACGATCACGGTGCAGGTGTGCGTGTCGAAGCCGATCGCCGGATCGTTGTAGCCGATGCGGTTGATGGTCTGGCGCGCCACCTGGTCGTAATTGACGCGCGCGCCGGTGGTGATCTCGCCGGCGAGCACGACCAGGTTGTCCTTGACCAGCGTTTCGGCGGCGACGCGCGACTTCTTGTCCTGCTTTAGAATCGCATCGAGCACCGCATCCGATATCTGGTCCGCGACCTTGTCCGGATGGCCCTCGGAAACCGACTCGGAAGTGAAGAGAAATTCGCTCATAGATTTGCTTCGAATGTGCGTCAAAAAAGGGTTGCAAGGATACCAGATGTCGCGCTTCCTGATGACCCTCGCCGCCCGTTTTCCGCTGAGGATTCTGCATCAGCTGGGCGCAGTTCTCGGGTGGGCAATCTATGGGCTGTCGCCCACTTACCGGCGGCACCTGCGCGAGAACCTCGAGGCCGCGGGCTACACGGATGCGGCCACGCGCCGGGCGGCGATCGCCGGCGCCGGCCGCATGGTCGCCGAGCTGCCCGCGATGTGGCTGCGGCCGCGCGCCGAAACGGCCACGCTGGTGCGCGGCATCGATGGCCGCGAGCCGGTGGATGCGGCGCGCGCCGCCGGCATGGCCATCGCGTTCTTCACGCCGCACCTGGGATGCTTCGAGATCGCCGCGCAGGCCGCGGCCGAGCATATCCGGATCACGGCGCTCTACCGCCCGCCCAAGATGGAATGGCTGCAGCGCATGATCGACCTCGGTCGCGCGGGCGGCAACGTGCGGCTCGCGCGCGCCGACCTCTCGGGGGTGCGTGAGCTGCTCGCCGCGCTGTCGAGAAAGGAAGCGGTGGGTGTCCTGCCCGACCAGGTGCCGGGGCAGGGCGAGGGTGAATGGGTGGAATTCTTCGGCCGTCCCGCCTACACCATGACGCTGGGTGGAAAATTCGTCGAGCGCCCGGGCGTGGCGAGCTTCGTCGCCTACGGTGAGCGCCTGCCGCGCGGCGAAGGCTATGTCGTGCACATCCGTCCGCTGCCCGAGGCGCGGCACGGCGAGCGCGGCGTGCAGCGCCTGAACCGCGCCATCGAGGCGCTGGTGCGCGAATGCCCGGGGCAATACCTGTGGGGCTACAACCGCTACAAGCGCCCCAGGGGCGCGCCCGCGCACCCGGCGGAATCGCGGTGAGCCGGATTTTCGTCTGGCTGCTGTGGTTGATCCATTTTCTGCCCTTCCGGGTCGTCGCGGCCGCCGGCAGCGCGACCGGCGCGATCCTCTTCTGGCTGATTGCGGATCGCCGTCGCGTGACGCGCGTGAACCTGGAGAAATGCTTTCCCGGCATGCCGCGCGCCGAGAGGGAACGCCTGGCCCGGGCGCACTTTCGCGCCGTCGGCCGCGGCGTCGTCGACCACGCGCTGCTCTGGTGGGCGCCGCGCGAGCGAATCGAGCGATTGGTGCGCATCGAGGGGCTCGAACACCTGCGCGCGCTGGGTGGCGCGCCGGCGATCCTGCTGGTGCCGCATTTCGTCGGCCTGGACGCGGGCGCGACGCGCCTGACCTGCGAAATCAACATCACGGGCATGTACGCGAGGCAGAAAGACCCTCGCTTCGACCGGCTATTGCATCATGGGCGCAGCCGCTTCGGCGACCAGCGCGTCTTTTCGCGTCAGGAGGGCATCCGCCCGCTGCTCGCCTGCATGCGCGAAGGGCGGCCTCTGTACTACCTGCCAGACCAGGACTACGGTCCGCGTGACGCGATTTTCGTTCCATTTTTTGGCGTTCCCGCGGCGACGATTCCGGGCCTGTCCCGCATCGCACGCATTGCGCGGGCGAAAGTCCTTCCGTGCGTGACGCGCATGCTGCCCGCTGGCGCGGGCTACGTGCTGCGCATCGAGCCGCCGTGGGACAATTTTCCGACCGATGACCTGTTCGCCGACACGCGCCGCATGAACGCCTATATCGAGCAGTGCATCGCCGGCATGCCGGAGCAGTACAACTGGATGCACAAGCGCTTCAAGACGCGACCCGGGGGCGAGCCGCGCTTCTACCGATAAATGAAAAAACTCCGTACCGCAGTCATTGGCGTCGGCTACATGGGCAGGTTCCACGCCGAGAAGCTGGCCGCCAGCGCCGCCGCCGAACTGGTCGCGGTGGCGGATGCGGATGCCGCACGCGCTCGGGAAATCGCGGCCGCGCTGGGTTGTGCTCACGAGGCTGACTATAAAACCCTGCTGCCGAGGGTGGACGCGGTCTGCGTTGCGGTGCCCACCGAACACCATCATGCCGTGGTGCGCGCCTGCCTGGAAGCCGGCGTGCACGTGCTGGTCGAAAAGCCGCTCGCGCGCACGCTGGCCGAAGCCGATTCGCTGCTCGAGCTCGCGCGCGCCAAGGGGCTGGTGCTGCAGGTCGGGCACCTGCAGCGCTTCAATCCGGCGTTCCAGGCGCTGGTCGCGGAGGGCGGGCTGCCGCTGTTCATCGATATCGAGCGGCTGGCGCCTTTCAAGGAGCGCGGCACCGATGTGGACGTGATCCTCGACCTGATGATCCACGACCTGGATCTCGTGCTGGCGCTCGCCAGGGCGCCGCTCGAGCAGGTGAGCGCGAGCGGCTTTCGCGTGCTGACCGATGCCATCGACATCGCCAACGCACGCATCGAATTCGCCGACGGCAGCATCGCCAGCGTGTCGGCGAGCCGTGTCAGCCAGGCGCCGGTGCGCAAGCTGCGCGTGTTCCGCCACGACGGCTACGTCTCGGCTGACCTGCAGGGCCAGAAGCTGCGCCACGTGCGCAGGGGCCGCGCGGGGGGAAGCAATGCGGGTGTCGATGTATCGGAGCAGGGCTTCGAGCGCATCGACGAACTGCGGGCGCAGGCGGAGGATTTCCTGCGCGCGGTGCGCGATGGCGCCGCGCCGCTGGTCAGCGGCGAACATGGCCGCCGGGTACTGGCGCTGGCGCTGCAGGTAGGCAGCCTGGTCGAGCAGCGCCTCGCGCGCCACGCGGCGACCCGATGAAGCTCGCGTTCACGAAAATGGAAGGGGCGGGAAACGACTTTGTCGTACTCGATTTCACCGAAAAGAAGTTCGAACTGAAGAAAAATCAAATTCAAATGCTCGCTGACCGCCATTTTGGCGTGGGCGCCGATCAAGTCCTGGTCGTCGAGAAGGCCGGCAAACCCGGCCTCGACTTCCGCTACCGCGTCTTCAACGCAGACGGCGGCGAGGTCGAGCAGTGCGGCAACGGCGCGCGCTGCTTCGTGAAATTCGTGCTTGCCAGGGGCCTTACGCAGAAACGCGAGATCCGGGTCGAAACCCTGGCCGGGGTGATCGCACCGCGCCTGGAGGACGACGGCGAAGTGAGCGTGGATATGGGCTCGCCCGTAGTTGAAAATTTGAATGAAAAACTCCTGATCGACGGCAAAAGCGTCGATCTGGCCATTCTCTCGATTGGCAACCCCCACGCCGTGCAGATGGTTTCCGACGCGCAAAGTGCGCCGGTAAAGACCCAGGGCCCGCGGCTCGAGCATCACCCGCGCTTCCCGAAGCGGGTCAATGCAGGCTATATGCAGGTAATGGACCGGCACCGCATCGCGCTGCGGGTCTGGGAGCGCGGCGCGGGCGAGACGCTCGCCTGCGGTACCGGCGCCTGCGCGGCGGTGGTCGCGGGCATACTGCGCGGGCTGCTGGATTCTCCGGTGGCGGTCGAAACCCGTGGCGGCGCATTGACCGTATCTTGGGCGGGCGGCGACAATGCCGTCTGGATGAAGGGCCCGGCGAAAAGCGTGTTCGAAGGCCAGATCGAACTCTAGAAGGCTTCAACCGATGGACGCAAAAGACGTCGCGCAGTTTCTCAAGGCCAATCCGCAGTTTTTCGACCAGCACCCGCAGCTGCTCGAGTCGATCTACGTGCCGCACCCGCATGGCGGGCGCGCGATCCCGCTCACCGAGCGCCAGATCGTCGGCCTGCGCGAAAAAGTGCGGGTCCTGGAAGGCAAGCTCGGCGAGTTCGTGCGATTTGGCGAAGACAACGACGCCATCGGCGAGAAGGTGCACCGGCTTTCGCTCGCGCTGCTGGGCGCGAAGGATGCACCGGCCGCGAAGCAGGCGCTTCATTTCCACCTGCGGGAGGATTTCGCCGTGCCGCACGTGGCGCTCAGGCTCTGGACCAGCGAAGGCGTTGAGGCGGATCTGCGTGAAAAGGCCGAAAGTATGGGTGCTCCGCAATGCGGTGCGGCGGCAGGCAGTCCCTTTCTCGGCTGGTTTGGCGAGGCTGCTGATCACCTGCGCTCTATTGCCCTCATTCCGCTGGGGCAGACGCGCAGCCTGGGGCTGCTGGCGCTGGGCAGCGAGGATCCGCAGCGCTTCTTCGCGGAAATGGGCACCCTCTACCTGCGCCGTATTGGCGAACTCACCGCGGGCGCGATAGCCGCGCGTACGTGAAAAATGCGGTGAGCGACGCCGACCTGGGCAAGGCCTGGCTGGCAACACTCGAGCACCAGAGACGCCTTTCTCCGCATACGCTCGCGAATTACTCGCGCGCCGTCAACGTTTTATTCGGCTTGAAAGACAAAACAAACCTGCGTGATCTCGAACCGCAGAATGTCCGGCACTTTGTCGCGCGCCTGCACGCCGCGGGCCTGTCGGGCCGCACGCTCGCGCTGACGCTGTCGGCCTGGCGGGGCTTCTACCGCTGGCTCGCGCGCCACAAGGGTTTTCCGGCCAACCCCGTGCAGGGCGTGCGCGCGCCGAAATCGCCGCGCCATCTGCCGAAAGTACTTTCGGTCGAGCAGGTCCAGCAGTTGCTGGAGCCGCCTGCACTGGAGACATCGGAAGGCAAGCCGGAAGAAAAGCGCGACCGCGCCATGTTCGAGCTGCTGTACTCCTCCGGCCTGCGCCTGGCGGAACTCGTCGCGCTGAATGCCGATGACGGCCGTCTCGATCTGCGGCAGGCGGAAGTCACCGTGACCGGCAAGGGCGCGAAGACGCGCACCGTGCCGGTCGGCGGCCGCGCGCGCGAGTCGCTGCGCGACTGGCTCAAGGCGCGCGCGCAACTCGCCGCGCCGCAGGAGCGCGCGCTGTTCGTCGGCGCGCGCGGAAAACGCATCGCGCCGGGCACCGTGCAGTTGCGCCTGCGCGCCTGGGCGAAGCGGCAGGGCCTGGCCGCCGCGGTGCATCCCCACATGCTGCGCCACTCGTTCGCCAGCCACGTACTGCAGTCCTCGCAGGACCTGCGCGCGGTGCAGGAAATGCTCGGCCACGCCAGCATTTCGACCACCCAGGTCTACACGCACCTGGATTTCCAGGCGCTGGCGAAGGTCTACGACGCCGCGCACCCGCGCGCGCGCAAGAAATGAAGTCGCTGCACCTGAAGGCCGGGCGCGACAAGTCGGTGAAGCGCCGTCACCCGTGGATTTTCTCCGGCGCGGTCGAGCGCGTCGACGGCTCGCCGGGAACGGGCGAGTCCGTGCTGGTCAAGGCGGCGGGCCAGCCGGTCGCGATCGCGGCTTGGAGCCCGAAGTCGCAGATCAGTGCGAGGGTCTGGAGTTTCGATGCAGCCGCTCGCATTGAAAAATCTTTTTTTGAATCAACTCTCAGGAAAGCAATTCAACTTCGCAAATCCCTCCCCGCCTTCCAGCACAGCAATGCGCTGCGGCTGGTGCACGGGGAATCGGACGGGCTGCCGGGCCTGATCGTGGACCGCTACGCGGACGTGCTGGTGGCGCAGTTCCTCTCGGCCGGGCCCGAGCACTGGCGCGAGGTGATCCTCGATGCGCTTGCGGCAGAAACCGGCTGCGAAGCCATTTACGAACGTTCCGATGCGGAAGTGCGTTCGCTTGAGGGCCTCGAGGCGAGGGTGGGCTTCGTGCGCGGCAATCGCGAAGCGAAGCGCTGCCCGATCGTGGAGCATGGGCTGCAATTCCGCGTCGATGTGGCGGCGGGCCAGAAAACCGGCTTTTTCCTCGACCAGCGCGAGAACCGGCAGCGCGTGCGGGCGCTGGCGGCCGGCCGCGAAGTGCTGGACGCTTTCTGCTATACCGGCGGTTTCGCGGTCGCGGCGCTGGCCGGGGGCGCGCAGCATGTACTCGCGGTGGACAGCTCGGCGGCCGCCCTGGAAGTCGCGAAGGAAAATCTGGCCGCGAACACGCTGGATACCTCGAAAATGAGCTTCGAGGAAGCGGATGTCTTCGCCTATCAGCGCCTGCTGCGCGAGCAAGGCCGCAGCTTCGACCTGGTGATCCTCGATCCGCCCAAGTTCGCGCCCACCGCGGCGCAGGTGAAAAACGCGGCGCGCGCCTACAAGGACATCAATCTGATGGCGCTCAAGCTGCTCAGGCCGGGCGGGCTGCTGGCGACGTTCTCCTGTTCGGGCGGCGTTTCCGTGGAGCTGTTTCAGTCGATCGTCGCCGGTGCGGCGGCGGACGCGGGCGTGGACGCGAAAATCATCGAGCGTTTCGGCGCCGCGGCGGACCATCCGGTTGCCTTGAGCTTTCCGGAAGGCGATTACCTGAAGGGCTTGCTGCTGGTCCGGGCATAGGAGAGAAATTCATGAACCGAATCCTCGCCATTGCGCTGCTTGCCGTTGCCTTGCCCGCGCAGGCATATCAATTCCTCACGGGCTACGACGAGGCGCCGACGATTGCCGCGGCGCTCGAGCGCGTCAAGGCGCAGCCGGGCCGGCACGTGCTGATCTATTTCGGCATGTCGGAGTTCTGCCCGCCCTGCAAGGAAACGCGCGCCATCCTCAACAGCGATGCGGTGCGCGACAAGTGGCGGCCCAACTACATGGTGGTCAATATCGACATTTTCGCGCCCAGCGCCGCCGAGCGCGAAGTCATCGACCAGGCGCAGGTCAGGTGGGCGCCGGTGCTGGTGTTCCTCAACGGCGCGGGCAAGCGCGTCGCCTATGCCAGGCAGCTGCGAGGCTCTCCGGAAGCGTTCCAGCTCAATGAGTTCGTGTCGCAGCGCCAGTACGCGATGTCCACCGTCGGCAGGCTCTCCGCGCAGGATTACGACCCTTCGCGCCTGAGCCGCGCCGCCGCGGAAACACCGCGCTTCGACGACCGGCCGCGGCTGCGCGACGTGCTGGCGCAGAAGCACGAGCAGCTGTCCGGCGCCCAGATCAGGCAGCTGCTGTCCGGCAAGCGCATCCGCAAGGAGAACCAGGAATGGTTCCTCACGCTCGACTTCGGCGAGAAGAATTTTCTGGGCGCGACCGGCAGCCGCAAGGACGGCAGGGGCGACATGCGGGGCGTGGGCAAATGGTACGTGACGAAGAAGGGCAAGCTGTGCGTCGAGCTGACGCAAGTCGCGCGCGATGTTGACGAAACCTGGTGCCGGCACGTGTTCCGCGCCGGCGAGACCTACTACGTGGTCAAGGACCTGCGCCCGGAGCGGCTTGCGTACCGCTTCACCCTTCAGTAAACCGGGACTTTACGGGGGTAGAATCGCGCCCCTATGGAACAGAACCAGATGGTGCCGGTGACCATCCTCACCGGCTTTCTCGGCGCGGGCAAGACCACGCTGCTCAACCGCATCCTCAAGGAAGACCACGGCCACAAGATCGCCGTGATCGAGAACGAGTTCGGCGAGGTCGGCGTCGACAGCGAGATCATCGAGAAGAGCGATGAGCAGATCATCGAGATGAACAACGGCTGCATCTGCTGCACGGTGCGCGGCGACCTGATCAAGATTCTCGGCAGCCTGAAGGACAAGCGCAGCTCGGGCGCGCTCAAGTTTGACCGGGTGATCATCGAGACCACCGGCATGGCCGATCCCGGCCCGGTGGCGCAGACCTTCTTCACCGACGAGGACATCGGCGCCTACTACCTGCTCGACTCAATCGTCACGGTGGTGGACGCCAAGCACGCGGCGGGGCAGCTGGACGAGTTCACCGAGGCGCAGCAGCAAGTCGGCTTCGCCGACCGGATCCTGCTTTCGAAGTCGGACCTGGTTTCTGAAAACGACATCAAAAACCTTTCCGAGCGGATCCGGCGCATGAATCCGCGCGCGCCGGTGAAGAAGGTGCATTTCGGCGAGGCGCCGATCGAGGAAATCCTCGACATCCGCGGCTTCAACTTGAACGCGATCCTGGAGCTCGATCCGGAATTCCTCGGCGATACGCACCATCAGCACCACGACGAAGTCGAGTCCTTCGTGTTCCGTTCGGACAAGGCCTTCAACGGCGACAAGCTGGAGCAGTTCCTCTCCGGCATGATCCAGGTCTACGGCCCGGACCTGCTGCGCTACAAGGGCGTGCTGTGGATGAAAGGCAATCCGCGCCGCGTCGTGTTCCAGGGCGTGCACATGATGATGGGCGGCGACATGGGCAAGCCCTGGGGCAAGGACAAGAAACAGTCGGTGATGGTGTTCATCGGCAAGAAGCTCCCCAAGGACCTGTTCCTGGCCGGGCTGGAGGAGTGCCTGGCTTGAACTGAACGCCGTGCCGGGCGGGGCATTGCGCCGCTTCCGATTGAAGGACGATAATACGGCGATGGCGCTCGGACGAACCCTGAGAATTCTGCTGGCGCTGCTGCTCCTGAGCGCGCAACAGG
The DNA here is from genome assembly GCA_025356085.1 of Betaproteobacteria bacterium. GTDB lineage: Bacteria > Pseudomonadota > Gammaproteobacteria > Burkholderiales > SG8-39 > RBG-16-66-20. The sequence goes on along the minus strand of JANXUV010000072.1, from coordinate 20,011 downwards.
CGGCGCTCTCGCACCAGCTCTGGCATTTCTTCAAGTCCTCTGCGCAGCCGGCGCAGGAACGGCTTTGCAGCCACCATGACGCGCTTGGCACGGTCGCCGGCGCCCTCGATGCTCCCGCGGCGCAGCTGGCGGAAGAAGCGCCGGCTCAATATTCGATTTCCAATCCGGTGCTGCCCGCGGCCGCTACGCCCGCGCCCGCGCCTTCCTCGCGGGATCCTCCGGTATTCCTTTGAAATGAAGTGACGGCGCATGCCGCGGCGAGCGGCGTGCATCGCGTTCTTCTTTCGAGGAGAGATTCATGCATCGAACACTGCTGTGCGCCATGGCGTTTGCCGTGGCATGGGGTACGCCGCTCGCGGCGCGCGCGCAGGATCCGGAACTGTCGAAGCTGCGCGAAGAAGTCAGGCAACTCAGGCAGGCCTATGAAAGCCGCATTCAGGCGCTCGAGGCGCGCCTGAAGGAAACCGAGGCGAAGGCCGGCAAGGCCGAGCCAAGCGCGGCGCAGGCGGAGACCGCCGCGGCGGGTACGGGCACGCGACCCGCCGGCGAAAATGCATTCAACCCCGCCGTGTCCCTGATTCTGCAAGGCACGCTTGCGGGCAATTCGCGCGACCCGGGAACCTACCGGATCTCCGGCTTCGTTCCCTCGGGTGGTGAAGTTGCTCCGCCCAAGCGCGGTTTTTCGCTCGCCGAATCCGAACTGAACGTCAGCGCGAGCGTCGACCCGTACTTCCGCGGCCAGTTGAGCGCGGCGTTCACGCCCGACAACCGGGTCGAGGTCGAGGAGGCGTATTTCCAGACCCTCGCTCTCGGCCGCGGCTTCACGCTCAAGGGCGGCCGCTTCCTGTCGGGCATCGGCTACCAGAACGAGATCCACCAGCACGCCTGGGATTTCCAGGATGCTTCGCTGGTCTACAAAGCCTTCCTCGGCGGCAGGTTGAACGACGACGGCCTGCAGCTGAAGTGGGTCGCGCCGACCGATCTCTTCGTCGAACTGGGCGCCGAGCTCGGTCGCGGGCGCCAATTCCCGGGCGCCGAGGGCAACCGGAACTCGGTGGCGAACGCCGGCAGCCTGTTCGGTCACACCGGGGGCGACATCGGCGCGAGCATGGCATGGCGTGCGGGCCTTTCCTACCTGCGCGCTTCGCCCCAAGACCGCGGCTACGGCGATCTCGACTCGACCGGCACCGGCGTCAACAACACTTTCAGCGGCAAGACGCGCCTGTGGGCGGTGGATGGGATCTTCAAATGGGCGCCCAACGGCAATTCGACGCAGACCAACCTCAAGCTGCAGGGGGAGTATTTTCAGCGCAGCGAGGACGGCAGCTTGACTTACGACACGCAGGCCGCCTCGCTCGGCACGCAGAGCGGGAGCTACAGCTCGCGCCAGTCCGGCTGGTACCTGCAGGGCGTATATCAATTCGTTCCGCAGTGGCGGGTTGGCTACCGATACGACCGGCTTGGCGCCGGGACGACGAGCATCGGCCAGGTGAGCAGCGGTGCGCTGAGCGCGGCCGACTTTCCGATCCTCGGCGGCTACAACGCCAAACGTAATACCTTGATGGTCGATTGGAGCGCGGGCGAGTTCAGCCGCCTGCGGCTGCAGCTCGCGCGCGACTATTCGCGTATCGGCGAGCCCGACAACCAAATCTTGCTGCAATACATCATGAGCCTGGGCCAGCACGGCGCCCACAGGTTCTAGGAGCCGACCATGATTCAAGTGAAACTCGTATTTGCCGCATGCCTGATCGCCGCGACGCTGCCGGCAAGCGCGGCGCTGAACGTCTTCGCCTGCACGCCGGAGTGGGGCTCGCTCGCCAGCGAGCTCGGTGGCGACAAGGTGACGGTGTTCAACGCCACGAACGCGCTGCAGGATCCGCACCGTATCGAGGCGCGGCCGAGCCTGATTGCACGCGCGCGCAGCGCCGACCTGGTGGTGTGCACCGGCGCCGAACTCGAGATCGGCTGGTTGCCGCTGGTGCTGACCCAGTCGGGCAATTCGAAGATCCAGGCGGGCCAGCCCGGTTATATGGAGGCGTCGAGCTACGTCGAACTGATCGAGAAACCGCAGCGCATAGACCGCTCGATGGGCGACGTGCATGCGGCCGGCAACCCTCATATCCACCTGGACCCGCGCAACGTGGCGAAAGTCGCCGCCGCGTTGAGCGACCGCATGGCGGCGCTCGATTCCGCGCAATCCGCCTACTACCGGGAGCGCGCCCGTTTCTTTCTCCAGCGCTGGGCCGCGGCCACCGCCGAGTGGGAAAAACGGGCGGCGCCGCTCAAAGGCGTGCCGCTCGTCGTCTATCACAGGAATCTGAGCTATCTCGTGCGCTGGCTTGGCATGCGCGAAGTAGGCAATCTCGAACCGAAGCCCGGGTTGCCGCCAACCGCCTCCTACCTGGTGGAACTGCTGGCGCAGTTGCAACGCGATCCGCCGAAGGCGGTGGTGCGATCGGCGTACAACGATCCGCGCGCCGCGCAGTGGCTGGCGGAGCGCGCCGGAATCCCCTCGGAGCTGGTGCCTTTCACGGTCGGCGGAACGGAGCGCGCCAAAGACCTGTTCGGCCTGTTCGATGACACCATCGAGCGCCTGCTGGGAGCCGTCAAATGACCCTCGATTCAGGGATTTTCGGCATCCTCTGGCCAGCGTTTGCCGCAGGCTTGCTGGTGACTCTCACGCACGTGCCACTCGGCATGCAGGTGCTCAAGCGCGGCATCGTGTTCATCGACCTCGCGGTCGCGCAGGTCGCCGGCCTGGGCGTGATGCTGGCGGACTTCCTGGGTTGGGAGCCGGCCGGCGCGGCGGTGCAGGTCGCCGCGCTCAGCGCCGCGCTCTCCTGCGCGCTGTTGCTGACCTGGACCGAGCGGCGCTGGCCCGATGTACAGGAAGCGGTGATCGGCGTGGTGTTCGTGCTGGCTTCCAGCGCGGCGGTGCTGCTGCTGGCGAAGAACCCGCACGGCGGCGAGCATCTCAAGGAGCTGCTGATCGGGGAGATCCTCTGGGTCAACCCGGCGCGGCTGCCGCTGCAGGCGCTGATTGCCGGGACGATATTTGTCTTCTGGTTCGGCTTGCGCGAGCGGCTCGGACGAAGCGCCTTTTACGTGCTGTTCGCCTGCGCAGTGACCGCATCGGTGCAGCTGGTGGGGCTTTACCTGGTCTTCATCACGCTCGTCGTTCCCGCGCTCGCAACCTGGTATTCGAGCCGGCAGCGCGCCCTGAAGGCCTACCTGATCGGATCTGCGGGTTACGCGCTCGGCCTGGTGGTCTCGGTCGCCGCCGATCTGCCGTCGGGATCGATGATCGTCTGCGCGATGACGGCGATCGGGATCGTAGTCTTCGCCACTAGTGCGCGCGCGCTAGCGCCGGGCGCCTGAGCCGGCGGCTAGCGTTTTTTCCAGGCAAGGGCGGCACAGGCAACCGCGGCCCGGCACTGGCTTGATCGCGGGCAGCCCCGCGCACCAGCAGGGCTCCTTGCCCGCCTGCATGCCGCAAGTGAACGCGGCGCCGCATCCGGCGCAGCGGGATTCAGGCGGTTTTTTCTTCGTCTCCATCCCGGGCCAGATTTTTCACGGCGACGCGAAGCAAGCGGAACTGCTCGCTCGCATTGCGGCAGCCTTCGCAGATCGCCAGGTGCACGCGCAAGGCGACCCGCTCGCCGAACGCGAGCTTGCGGTCTTCGCCCTGCGACAGAAGGCGGGTCGTTTCCTTGCAGGAAAGCAGCATCAGATTTTTCCGAACCAGTTATCCGTCAAGCAAAGGCGCAGCGCCATCCGTGCGCGATGCAGCATCACCCAGCAATGGGTCGAGGTAATTCCCAGTTCCTTACAGATCTCTGACGTTTCCAGGCCGAGGTGCTCGCGCATCATGAATACGCGGGCGGTGCGCTCGGGCAGCGCGCGCAGGCAGGCTTCCAGCGCGGCAAGGAACTGCTTCTGGCCGAGCGCGCCCTCCGGCTGTTCCCAGGCGTCCGGCATTTCCTCCCAGTGGCCGCGCTGGTCGAACAAAACTTCGAACTCGCCATCGTCGCCCTCGGATTCCAAATTCGCGGCCGGCCGCTCGCGGCTTTGGCGGCGGATGGTGTCAACGATTTTGTGCTTGAGGATGCCGGTCAGCCAGGTGCGCAGGTTGGCGCGTCCGGCGAAATTCGCCTGCCCGGCGAGGGCGGCGAGCAGGGCTTCCTGCACCGCGTCCTCGGCAGCCGCGGCGTCACGCAGCTGCAGCGAGGCGTAGCGCATCAGGTAGGGCCGCAGGCTCTCGACCCGGGTGCGAAAATCGGCGCTGGAAGGCAAGGGGCGTGAATCCGGCAATTGGAGTCCCATTTTAGTCGTACTGTTTTGTAGAATGGGCCGGTCATGAACGCACCGGTCAACCACGACGCCCAAGCCGCCGACAAGGCGCGCATCCTCGGCGAGGCCTTGCCCTACATCCAGCGCTTCCACGGCAAGACCATCGTCGTCAAGTTCGGCGGCAACGCCATGACCGATGGCGTGCTGAAGGCCAACTTCGCGCGCGACGTGGTGCTGCTCAAGCTGGTCGGCATGAACCCGGTGGTGGTGCACGGCGGCGGCCCGCAGATCGAAACGGCGCTTGCGCGCATGGGCAAGAAGGGCGAGTTCATCCAGGGCATGCGGGTGACCGACGCCGAGACCATGGACATCGTGGAGATGGTGCTCGGCGGCCAGGTGAACAAGGAAGTCGTCGAACTCATCAACCAGGCGGGCGGCAAGGCGGTCGGCCTGACCGGCCAGGACGGCGCCTTCATCCGCGCGAAGAAAATGCTGCTGTCGTCCAAGGAGAACGGCAAGATCGACATCGGCCAGGTGGGCGAGATCGACGCGATCGATCCGGCGGTGATCCTGGCGCTGGAGCAGGCGGGCTTCATCCCGGTGGTGGCCCCGATCGGCACCGGCTCGGACGGCACCACCTACAACATCAACGCGGACCTGGTGGCGGGCAAGCTCGCCGAGATCCTGCGCGCCGAGAAACTGATCGTGCTCACCAACACGCCCGGCGTGCTCGACAAATCCGGCAAGCTGCTCACCGGCCTGACGCCGAAGAAGATCGACGACCTGGTCGCCAAAGGGGTGATCTCGGGCGGCATGCTGCCAAAGATCGGCTCCGTGCTGGATGCCGCGCGCGCCGGCGTCAAGGCCTGCCACATCATCGATGGCCGCGTGCCGCACGCGCTGCTGCTGGAAGTGCTGACCGACGAGGGCGTCGGTACGGTCATCCGCAGCAAGTAGTCCATGAGAATCCTGCGTGTTCCGCCGTCGCGGCGGGTGTGGATCTTCGACCTCGACAACACCCTGCACGACGCGCGGCCGCACATCTTCCCGTCGATGCACGAGCAGATGAACGCATACCTGCGGCGCCGCTTTGCGCTGGACGAAGCGGGCGCGAACGAGATGCGCCGCTTTTTCTGGGAGCGCTATGGCACCACCATGCGCGGCCTGGTGCGGCACCATGGCGAAGACCCGAAGAAATTCATCCGTGAAACGCACCAGTTCCCGGAACTGGGCCCGATGGTGGTGGGCGACAACACGCTTGGCCACGCGCTCGCGCGCCTGCGCGGCAAGCGACTGGTGTTTTCGAATGCGCCGCGCCACTACGTGGTCGAAGTGCTGCGCGCGCTCGGCGTGGCGCGCTGGTTCGACGCGGTCTATACCATCGAGAGCACGCGCTACCGGCCGAAACCGGCTTTCCACGGTTTCCGGGTTCTGCTGCGGGCGCACAACCTGGAGGCCCACCGCTGCGCGCTGATCGACGATATGCCGGAGAATTTGCGCGCCGCGAGAAGACTGGGCATGTCCACGGTGTGGGTCAGCGGCGACACACGGCGCCCGCCGTTTGCCGACTTGCGCGTCAATTCCGTCACGGACCTGCCCAGGCTCGTGTTTCGCCACTCCCACTAAGGCGTAGAATTTCCCCATGCCGCGTGTCAAAGGGGAACGGCGGCTCGAAATCCTCAAGGCTCTGGCCGGGATGCTCGAGCAGCCGAAGTGGGGAAAGATCACGACCGCAGCGCTCGCCGAGAAGCTCGACGTTTCGGAAGCGGCGCTGTATCGCCATTTCGCGTCCAAAGCGCAGATGTACGAGGGCCTGATCGAGTTCATCGAGAGCTCGGTGTTCACCCTGGCCAACAAGATTGCGCAGGACGAGGCCGATGGTCACCGCCAGGCGATGAAGCTGGTCGAGATGCTGCTCGCCTTCGCCGAAAAGAACCCCGGCATGGTGCGCGTGATGACCGGCGACGCGCTGGTCGGCGAGCACGAACGCCTGCAGGCGCGCATGAACCAGTTCTACGAGAGATTCGAATCGACGCTCAAGCAGGCGCTGCGAGAAGCACAACTGCGGCCGGGCGACGGCGGGCAGAAGGCTTTCGATGCCGACGTCGCCGCGCATGCAGGCATGCTGGTGCGCTATGCGCTAGGCTGCCTGCACCAGTACGCCAAGTCCGGATTCGCCAAAAAGCCCACAGATAGCTTGAACCAGAGCAGGAAATTGCTTTCGACCCCATAGGAGGATCAATCGTGAAACTGAAATTCTTGCGGAACTTTCTTTTTGTTTTGACGCTGATCGCAGGCTCGGCTTTCGCCCAGCGCACTCCGGTCTCCATCATCAACTACGCCAATCAGCCGGTCGCCACATCCAGCGGCAAAGCGATCCCGGTCGATCAGGTGAAGAAGGCCATCCAGGACGCGGCGGCCAGGAAGGGTTGGGTGATTTCCAACGACACCGGCGACAGGATGCTGGCGACGCTGGAAGTGCGCAGCAAGCACACGGTGAAGGTCGTGATCGCGTATTCGGCCGACAAGTACTCCATCACCTACAGCGACAGCGTGAACATGAACTATCACAGCGAAGCCCACTATGATTCCCGCATGCCCCGTCCATCCAGCGGCGCCACCGGGCCGGTGATCCATCCGGGCTACAACGTCTGGGTCCAGGAGCTGAAAGAGGCGATTCGCGGCGAGTTGATGGCCAAGGGCTGAAGCCACGCGCGCGCCGGGAAACCGGACTGCAAGCTTTACGCGGTGGACGACGAGGCGGTCTGGAAGCCTTAGCGCGCGCAGACCGCGCAGGCAGGATCCTTCTTTACCCGCACGGTGCGCCATTCCGATTGCTTGGCGTCGAGCAGCAGTAGTCTTCCGTTCAAAGTCTCGCCCGTCGCCATCAGCAGCTTGGCGGCTTCCATCGCCTGCAGCGCACCGACGACGCCGGTCAGCGGCGCGAACACGCCCATCGTCGAGCACTGCGCTTCCTCGACTTCGCCATCCTCCGGGTAAAGGCAGGCGTAGCAGGGCGCATCCGGCTGGCGCAGGTCGAAGACCGCCACCTGCGCGTCGAAGCGGATCGCGGCGCCGGACACCAGCGGTTTGTGTCCCGCGACGCAGGCGCGGTTGAGCGCGTGGCGGGTGGCGAAGTTGTCGGAACAATCGAGCACGACATCGGCGGCGGCAACCAGCTTGGGCAAGTCGTTCGCCAGGAGTTTTTTCTGCAAGGAAACGATATCAACGTCGGGATTCAGCGCGTTCAAGGCGATGCGCGCTGTTTCCACCTTCGGCGTGCCAACGGTATCCGTGCGGTAGAGAATCTGCCTCTGCAGGTTGGTGAGGTCGACCTGGTCCGGGTCGGCGAGCGTCAGTTTGCCGATGCCGCTTGCGGCCAGGTAGATGGCCGCCGGGCAGCCAAGGCCGCCGGCACCGACGATCAGCGCCTGCGCTGCGCGCAGCCGCTGCTGGCCCTCGATCCCGACTTCGGCGAGCAGGATGTGGCGGCTGTAGCGGAGGAGCTGCTGGTCGTCCAGGCCGGAAAACCCCTACCTGCGTCATCCCCGCGAAAGCGGGGATCCAGGTTTGTTAGTTCGCCTTTTCGGTGGGCTTGGTCTGCGCCACCGCGGGCGGCTGGCTCTTCACCGGCTCGCCTTTGAGAAAGGAGATCGCCTGCTGCAACTGGAAGTCATCCTTAGTGCCGAGTTCGATCGGTTTCATTGGCTCGGCGGGCGCTGCCGGCGCCGCGGGAGTTGCGCCCGGCTTGGCACGTGAGGACTGTGCGGCCTGCTTTTCCGCTTCCTTGTCCTGGCTGTTGCCCAGGTGCCGCGTCAGGTCGGCTTCGCGTACGCGCGCGAGTTGCGCCGCGCCCGGTTCCTCGACGGTTACGTCGGGCGTGATGCCCTTGGCCTGGATCGAGCGGCCGCTCGGCGTGTAATAGCGCGCCGTGGTCAGCTTTATCGCGGTGTTGTTGCCCAGCGGCATGATGGTCTGCACCGAACCCTTGCCGAAGGTCTGGGTGCCGATCACCGTGGCGCGCTTGTGATCCTGCAGCGCGCCGGCGACGATCTCCGAGGCCGAGGCCGAGCCGCCATTCACCAGCACCACCATCGGCACCGTTTTCACGGCCGGCGGCAGGTTGCGCATCATGTCGTCCTTTGCGCCGCGCAGGTAGTCCTCATTGGTGGCGTAGAACTTCTTGCGCGCGTCTTCGGTGCGGCCGTCGGTCGATACCACCAGCGCCTTGGTGGGCAGGAAGGCCGACGAAATCGCCACCGCGCCGTACAGGAGGCCGCCCGGGTCGTTGCGCAGGTCGAGCACCAGGCCCTTGACCGGGCCCTGCTTGAACAGGTTGTTGATGTGGCGCGCGAGGTCGTCCGGCGACTTCTCCTGGAACTGTGAAATCCGGATCCAGACGTAGCCCGGCTCAACCAGCTTCGATTTCACGCTCTGCACCTGGATCTCGGCGCGCGTCAGCGTGACCACGATCGGCTGCGCCTCGCCCTTGCGCACCAGCGTCAGCGTGATCTGCGTATTGGGCTTGCCGCGCATCTTCTTGACCGCGTCGTTCAGCGTCATGCCCTTCACCTGCGCGTCGTCGAGCTTGATGATCAGGTCGCCCGGCTTGATGCCGGCGCAGTACGCGGGCGTGTCCTCGATCGGCGAGATCACCTTCACCAGGCCGTCTTCCATGCCGACCTCGATGCCGAGGCCGCCGAATTTGCCCTGCGTGCCGACCTGCAGTTCCTTGAACGATTCGGCGTCAAGGTAGGCTGAATGCGGGTCCAGGCCGGCCAGCATGCCGTTGATCGCCTCGGTGATCAGCTTCTTGTCTTCGACCGGTTCGACGTAGTTCTGCTTGATCGCGCCGAACACCTCGGCGAACGAGCGCAGCTCCTCGACCGGCAGCGGCGAGCGCACGGCGAGCTGGCCGATGGCCTGGAAGTTCAGGCTGACCAGGATGCCGGCGATGGCGCCGACCAATACCAGACTGAAGCTTTTGACTTTGCCGCTCATTTGAGTTTCACCCAGCTTAAGGGATCGAAAGGCCTGCCTAGATGCCGCAATTCAAAGTATAGACCCGTTTCTTCGTTGCCCCCGCTCTGTCCGACGGTGGCGACGGTTTCGCCCAGAGTGACCACGTCTCCGGTCTGTTTGAGTAAAGATTCGTTATTTCCGTAGATCGACAGGAAGGCGTCGCCGTGGTCGAGGATCATCAGGTTGCCGAAGCCCCGCATCCAGTCCGCATACACCACCCGCCCGGGGGCTACCGCCCGCACCAACTCGCCTTCCGGCGCCCGGATGAACACGCCCTTGGCCGACGCCGTGCCCGTAGAGCGTTGGGTTCCGTATCGGCCCACAAGTTCCCCGCGCACCGGCAGGCGCAGGCTTCCCTTCCTCTGTGAGAAAAGCCCTGGGGACGAGATTGAGGCGGCCTCCGCTTCAGGCACAGCGCTGACCCTGCCGCCAACGTTGGCTTCCCGCCGATAACCCGCCCCGGGGCGCGCCACCAGCAGCTTGCCGATTTCCTCGATCAGGCGCGATAGCCGGGCTTCGTCGGCCACGAGCACCTGCATTTTCTTCTTGGTGCTGCGGATTTCTCCCGAGATGCGTTCGAAGACGCGCTGCTGCTCGCGGCGGTCCCTGAGCAGTTGTTCGCGCCCGGCGCGGCTTTGCGTTTCAAGCGATGCCAGATCGTTCGCCTTTTCCTCGGAGGATTCCTTCAGGCGCGCGAGTTCCGCCAGTCCGGCGCGGTGCGTGTCGATGGTGCGCGCGGCGTCGCGCGACACGTAAGTCAGGTAGTGCAGTCTGCGCGCCGTGTCGGCCAGGTCCTCACCCGAAAGCGCCAGCCGCACGAAGTCAGGAGCACCTCCGGTGCTGGCCGGCGCCCCGCCCGAAAGAACGCGCGCGGCCAGCAGGCGCCCCAACGCGTCCTGCTGCGATTCGAGCGCGCGTTCCTGCAGGCTGCGGCGCGCCGCAAGCCGGCCGATCGCGGCGCGCGTTTCGCGCGCCGCGGCTTCCTGCATCTTCAGTTCGCGGTTGGCGGCGGAGACCGCCACTTCGGAGGCGCGCAGCGCGTCGCGCGCCTCGCGCCGGTCGGTTTCGCGGCCTTCGAGTTCACCCCGGAGCGATTCGATGCGCGCGCGCAAGGCAGTGAGATCTTCTTCCCGTGCAGTACCGGCGCTCGCGCCGGGCGCACCCTGCGCCGCGCCGAGGGACAGGAGAATCGCAGCGAACAGGGCGCGTTTCAGGTTTTGCTTTTTCCCTGCGCGGCAACCGCGGCCACGCGCTTGGCGATTTCGACCGGATCGCCCAGGTAGTAGTGCTTGATCGGCCGCAGCGCATCGTCCAGCTCGTAGACCAGCGGCACGCCGGTCGGCACGTTCAGGCCGACGATATCCGCATCCGGCACGCCATCCAGGTGCTTGATCAGCGCCCGCAGCGAGTTGCCGTGCGCGGCGATCAGCACGCGCTGGCCGGTGCGCACGGCCGGTGCGATGGTGCCGTTCCAGTAGGGGATCACGCGCGCCACCGTGTCCTTCAGGCACTCGGTCGTCGGCACCGCGACGCCGCGGTAGCGCGGATCGCGCGCTTCGTAGCGTGCATCGCCCGGGTCGAGCGCCGGCGGCGGCGTATCGTAGCTGCGGCGCCAGATGAGCACTTGTGCTTCGCCGAATTTCGCCGCCGTCTCGGCCTTGTTCAGCCCCTGCAGCGCGCCGTAGTGGCGCTCGTTCAGTCGCCAGTCCTTTTGCACCGGCAGCCAGAGCTGGTCGAGCTCCTCGAGCGCAAGATTCAGCGTGCGGATCGCTCGCTTGAGCAGCGAAGTGAAAACGAGGTCGAAAGCACAGCGTTCGGCGAGGAGCAAGCGCCCGGCGGCGCGGGCCTCCTCGACGCCCTGCGCCGACAGGTCGACGTCGGTCCAGCCGGTGAAGCGGTTTTCGCGGTTCCAGCCGGACTCGCCATGCCGCAACAGCACGAGCTTGTGCATGCGCTGAATTATAATGCGGCCTTCTCTATAGGAAGACTCGTGGACTTCATCGTAAAGAACTGGGCCCTGTTCGCGATCGCCGCGGTGTCGGGCGGCATGCTGCTGTGGCCACTGCTGCGCAAAGGCATCGGCGGCGTCGGCACGCTGCAGGCTACGCAGCTGATGAACCGCGACGACGCGCTGGTGGTCGACCTGCGGCCGGCGGCGGAGTACGCGAAAGGCCATATCCTTGGCGCGCGCGGCATCCCGCTCACCGAGCTGGAGCGGCGAGCGGGCGAACTCGACAAGCACAAGGCGAAGCCGGTGATCCTGTATTGCGGAGACGGCAACCGCGCCGGCGGTGGCGCCGCGCTATTGCGCAAGAACGGTTTCGCCAACGTGGTCAACCTCACCGGCGGCTATGCCGCCTGGCAGCAGGCCGGCCTGCCGGTGGAAAAATAGGCCGGGCATCGCAGGACGACCCATGGCCCGCGTTCTCATGTATTGCACCTCTTCCTGCCCGTACTGCCAGGCCGCCGACCGGCTGCTCGCGCGCAAAGGCGTGAGCGAGGTCGAGCGGGTACGCGTCGACCTGGAGCCGGCGCGGCGCGCGGAGATGGAGAAACTGTGCGGACGGCGCACCGTGCCGCAGATCTGGATCGGCGGCCGGCATGTGGGCGGCAGCGATGAATTGCACGACCTGGAAGGATCCGGGGAACTCGATCAACTACTCGCAAAGGCAACATGAGCCAAGAAACGCAGGCGGCAGGGACGGGCACGGCGGAGCAGCCGTCGTTCCAGATCGAGAAGCTCTATGTGAAGGACCTGTCGCTGGAGGTGCCGAACGCGCCGCAGATCTTCATGCAGGTCGAGGGTCCGCAGCTGGAGATCCAGGTCAGCAACCAGGCCGCGCAGTTCAGCGACGGGCTGTTCGACGTGGTGGTCACGGTGACGGTGACCGCGCGCGCCGGCGAGAAGACCATTTTCCTCGCCGAAGTGGCCCAGGCGGGCATTTTTCAGTTGCGCGGCGTGCCGCAGGCGGAGCTGGAACCTCTGCTCGCCGTCGCCTGCCCGACGATCCTGTATCCCTACGCGCGCGAGGCGATCTCGGATCTGGTGACGCGCGCCGGCTTTCCCGCGGTGCTGCTGCAGCCGATGTCCTTCGAACAGATGTACCTGGAGCGCCGCCGCCAGGCCGCGGACGGACCGCGCATCGAAGTGGCGCAATGACGAAGCTGGCCGGCCTTCTCCTGTTTGCGGTTTCGCTGGGCGCCGGCGCGGCGGAGTTCCGCTCGGTGCAGGAGAATGCCGCGGTGCTGTACGACGCGCCTTCGCGCGCGGCGACGCCGCTGTTTGTGGTCCAGCGCAATTATCCGCTCGAGGTGATCGTGAACCTGGAGGCCTGGGTCAAGGTGCGCGATCACGCCGGCGCGCTGACCTGGGTCGAGAAGAAGATGCTGGGCGAAAAACGCACGCTGCTGGTGACCGGCGCCTCGGCCGAAGCGCGCCAGCGCCCGGAAGACGCCGCGCCGGCGGTATTCGTCGCGGCGCAGAACGTCGCGCTCGATCTGGTCGAAGTCGCGCCCAACGGCTGGCTACGCGTGCGCCACGCTGACGGCGCCACCGGCTACGTGCGCGCCTCGCAGGTCTGGGGCGAGTAGGGGGGCGCGGTGGCCGCGCTCGCGGTGCTGGGCGCAGGCGCATGGGGCACCGCGCTCGCCATCGCCTTGGCGCGATCCAACGATACCCTTGCTTCACGTCACAATGTAAACCTTTGGGCGCGTGATCCCGCGCAGGCGGATGCGATCGCCAAGGCGCGGCGCAACGCGCGCTACCTTCCGGATATCAAGTTGCCCGAACCACTTCGGGTGGAAGCGGATTTTCAGAAAGCCATTGACGGGGCCGAGTTGTTGGTCGCCGCGACCCCGGTGGCGGGATTGCGCGATCTGCTCGGAAACTTGCGTGGCGCCACGGTTCCCATGGTCTGGCTCTGCAAAGGTTTCGAACAGGAAGGCGCAGCGCTGCCCCACGAAATCGTCGCCGCCTGCGGGTTGCGGGCGCCCAGCGGCGCGCTTTCCGGGCCTTCGTTCGCGCTGGAGGTCGCCAAGGGCCTGCCGTGCGCGCTTACGCTTGCCTCTGCCGATGCCGCGTTCGCCGCGAAAACCGCGGCGCTGCTGCACGGCGGCCGGCTGCGCGTCTACCACTCCGATGACCTGATCGGCGTGGAGATCGGCGGTGCGGTCAAGAACGTGCTGGCGATCGCGGTGGGTATCTGCGACGGCCTCGGCCTCGGGCAGAACGCGCGCGCTGCGCTGATCACGCGCGGCCTGGCCGAACTCGCGCGCCTCGGCGTCGCGCTCGGCGGCCGTGCCGAAACCGTGATGGGGCTCACCGGCGCGGGTGACCTGATCCTCACCGCCACCGGCGACCTGTCGCGCAACCGCCGCGTCGGCCTCGAACTGGCGGCGGGCAAGCCGTTGGCGCAGATCGTCGAATCGCTGGGCCACGTCGCTGAAGGCGTGCGCTCGGCGCGCGCCACCCTCGAGCGCGCGCAAGCCGTCGGCGTGGACATGCCCATCACTGCGGCGGTGGACGCAGTGCTGCAAGGCAAGCTCACCCCGCCGAAGGCGGTCGAACTCCTGCTCGCGCGCGATCCGAAAGCCGAGGGCTAGCGAAAATCGAGCTGGCGCCAGGCCTCGAACACCGTCACCGCGACGGCGTTGGAAAGATTCAGGCTGCGATTTCCAGGCCGCATCGGCAGGCGCAGGCGCATTTCCGGTTTGAATGTGTCCAGCAGGCCCTGGGGCAAGCCTGAGGTTTCCGAACCGAACACGAAAACGTCGTTCACTTTGAAGTGTGTTTCAAAGAGATTTTTATCCGACTTGGTCGTCAGAGCAAAAATCCTCTTTCCCTTCAGAATTTCCATGCAGGAGGCCCAATCGGCGTGCACGCGAACGCTGGCGTGCTCGTGATAGTCGAGGCCCGCGCGCTTGAGTTGCTTGTCGTCCATCGAAAAGCCGAGCGGCTCGACGAGGTGCAGGCGCGCGCCGGTGTTGGCCGCCAGGCGAATCACGTTGCCCGCATTGGGCGGGATTTCCGGCTGGTGGAGAACGATGTCAAACACGGAGTTGCGGCGTCCTTGCGACCACCCAGTTCACCACGCGCCCGGCCCCGGCGCGCTTGAGCGTGGCCGCCATTTCATCCAGCGTTGCGCCTGTGGTCATGACGTCGTCGAGTACCGCGACCGTGCCCGAAACGATGCCCGGGCAATGGAAGGCGCCGCGCACGTTTTTCGCGCGTTCTTCCAGCGGCAGGTCCATCTGCGTTGCGGTATCGCGGCTGCGTTCGCAGAGTTCGGGCGCGAGGCGAGTGCCGGCAACTGCCGAGACCCGGCGCGCGATCTCGAGCGCCTGGTTGTAGCCCCGGCTGCGCAGCCGCTCCGCGGACAGCGGCACGGGGACGATGCAGGCAACGTTGTCCATGAAGATGCATTTCGAAAGAATATCTCCAAGGAAGGGTGCGAGCGCCAGTTCGCCGCGGAACTTGAGCGCCTGGATCAGTACGTCGGCCGGAAATCCATAGGCCAGCGCGGCATGCGTGGCATCGTAAGACGGCGGCTGCGTCAGGCAACGGCCGCAGATTGCGCCGGCGGGCGAAGCGAGCGCGCAGCGCGGGCAGAGTTCCGGCCCCGTGCCGGTAGAAAGCCGCGGCAGATCCATGTCGCAAGCGGCGCATAGCAAGGCTTCGGCTTTTCCCCTGCAGAGAAAGCAGCTGCCGCCGAAAAGCATTTCGCCGAGGGTCTTCAGCATCGTGAATATTGTGCGCTAGACTCCATTCATGTGGAGCGTCGAAGCGCTGCAGCGTGAGTTGACCGCGGGCCGCACCAGCAGCCGCGAACTGGTGGAGCAGGCGCTTGCGCGCATCGCCGACCCGGCGGGCGAGGGCGTGCGCGCGTTCATGAAGGTTCATGCCGAGTCGGCGCGCGCCGACGCCGACCATGCCGACCGGCTGCGCAAGGCGGGAATCCGGCGCTCGGCGGTGGACGGCCTGCCGGTGTCGGTGAAGGATTTGTATGACATCGCGGGCGATGTCACGCGTGCGGGCTCCAAGGTGCTCGCCGGCGCGCCGGCGTCCAGCGATGCGCCCGCGGTTGCCAGCCTGCGCGCCGCTGGCGCGGTGATTATCGGCCGCAGCAATATGGTGGAGTTCGCTTTCGGCGCGGTCGGCACCAATCCGCACTACGGCACGCCGAAAAATCCCTGGGACAGGAAAACGGGCAGGGTGCCCGGCGGTTCGTCCTCAGGCGCCGCGGTGTCGGTCGCCGACGGCATGTGCGTGATGGGCCTTGGGTCGGATACGCGTGGCTCGATCCGCCAGCCGGCGGCGCTCTGCGGCATCGCCGGCTTCAAGCCGACCATGCGCCGCGTGTCGCGCGAGGGCGCGTTTCCGCTCTCCTACACGCTGGATTCGGTCGGCCCGCTTGCGAACACGGTGGCCTGCTGCGCCGCCTACGACGCGATCCTCGCCAGCGAACCGGACCGTTCATTGCCGGACCTCCCGGCGCGCGGCCTTCGTTTCCTGTTGCCGAAATCCAGCGCGCTGGAAGATCTCGATGCGCCGGTAGCGCAAGCTTTCGAGGCCGCGCTGGCCGCGCTCGTTCGCGCGGGGGCCGTGATCGAAGAGCGCAAAGTGCCCGCCTTCGACCGGCAGGCGGAATATTTCAAGAACGGCGGTTTTGCCGCGGCCGAGGCCTACGCCATACACCGGCGCTGGCTGGACCGCATGGGCGATTACGACCCGCGCGTCGCCAAGCGCGTGGTGCTCGGCAAGGACATCGCCGGCTGGGAGCTGGTGGAGCTTGGCCTCATGCGCGACGCCTACATCAAGGAAATCGGCGTGCTGATGGCGCCGTTCGATGCGTTCCTCATGCCGACCTCGCCCTGCATAGCGCCGACGATCGCGGAAGCAAGCGGGAGCGACGATGCCTACTTCAAGTGGAACGGCCGCATCCTTCGCAATACCGGCCTCGCGAATTTCCTCGACGGTTGCGCGGCGACGCTACCCTGCCACGCGAAGGGCGAAGCGCCGGTCGGCCTGATGGTCTCGAGCGTGGCGATGACGGACCGGCACGTCCTCGCCGTGGCGCGGGCCGTCGAAGGCGTATTGGCAGGGCGTGCCTGACGCAGTAGACCCGGCGATCGCGCGGCGCCATTTCGAGCGCGCCGCCGGGAGCTACGCAATATCCTCCCGGCTCGAAGCCGAGATCGGCGCGCGCATGCTGGAGCGCCTGGATTACATAAAGATGGTTCCGCGCCGCGTGCTCGATGCCGGCAGCGGCCCGTTGCGCGACGCGCGGCTGCTCAGGAAGCGCTATCGCGGGGCACAAGTGATCCCCGTGGATTTCTCGCTCGGGATGCTGCGCGCGGGCCGTGGCCCGTTCGATTTTTTCAGGAAGAAAATCTCTCTCTGCGCGGATCTTGCGCGACTCCCGGTCGCCGCCGGCGCGATCGACCTGGTCTGGTCGAACATGGCGCTGCACTGGGCAGCCGATCCGCTCCCCGTACTGCGCGAGTTCCACCGCGTGCTCAAGGTGGACGGCCTGCTGATGTTCAGCACGCTTGGGCCGGATACGCTTGGCGAATTGCGCGAAGCGGCAGGCGCCGCGCGGATGCATGCCTTCGCCGACATGCACGACCTTGGGGACATGCTGGTTGCGGCCGGCTTTGCCGAGCCGGTGATGGACATGGAGCGCCTCACGCTCCTCTACGCCGACGGCGCGGCGCTGCTGGCGGATTTGCGCGCGAGCGGCCAGACCTGCGCGTTGCCGGCGCGAATTGGCGACCCGCAGCGAGGTCTCAAGGGCCGCGGCTTCCTGGCGACGCTGCAGGCGCGCCTCGCGGCGCAGCGGCGGGAGGGTGACGGCAAGCTGCCCGTCAGCTACGAGGTGGTTTACGGCCACGCCTGGAAGGCGGCGCCGAAGCGCGGCGCGGACGGACGCAGCATAGTGCGGTTTTCCTGAGCGAATTCATCGCCTTCTTGCTTGAGCGAGGGGCGCGGTTATGGTAAATTTGCGCTGCATTTTCACGCCCGCCAGAAGCCCATTTCAGGCAACGCCTCAGGAGAGGACGGAACGATGAAGTCAAGCGAGTCGGCACGCAGCATTGCCACCTGGACGGTTGCCATTCTGGGAATGGCGTTTTCGGGCCTGGCGCTGGCTCTGGAGTGGAACCTGCAGCCCGCGGGCAGCAAGCTCGCCGCCGACATCCACGACCTGCACGAGTACGTGATGATCCTGTGCACGGTGATCTTCATCGGCGTGTTTTCCTTCATGTTCTATTCGGTCTACGCGCACCGCAAGTCGAAGGGCCACAAGGCGGCGCAGTTCCACGAAAACACCACTATCGAGATCCTGTGGACCGTGATCCCGGCGATCATTCTGGTCGGCATCGCCTGGCCGACCACGCGCACCGTGGTGGCGCAGAAGGACACCTCCAACCCGGACCTCACCATCAAGGTCACCGGCTACCAGTGGAAATGGGGCTATGACTACGTCAAGGGCGAGGGCGAGGGCATCAGCTTCGTCTCCACGCTCTCCACGCCGCGCGAGCAGATCGAGAACAAGGCGCCCAAGGGCGAGCACTACCTGCTCGAGGTCGACAATGAACTTGTCGTCCCGATCGGCAAGAAAATCCGCATTCTCACCACCGCCGGCGACGTGATCCATTCCTGGTGGGTGCCGGCTTTCGGCGCCAAGCAGGACGCCATCCCGGGCTTCATTCGCGACCTGTGGTTCCGGCCCGAAAAGACGGGCACCTTCCGCAGCCAGTGCGTGGAGTTGTGCGGCAAGGAGCATGGCTTCATGCCGATCGTGGTCACAGTGGTGACGCAAGAGGAATACAGCAAGTGGGCCGGCGACAAGCTGAAGATGATCGCGGCCGCGGCCGACGACCCGAACAAGCAGTACACGCTGGATGAGCTGAAAAAGCGCGGCGAGCAGGTCTACGCCAGGAACTGCGTCGCCTGCCACCAGGCCACCGGCAAGGGCACACCGCCCGCGTTCCCGCCGCTGGATGGTTCCAAGACGGTGCTCGGGCCGAAGGAAGGGCAGATCACCACCGTGCTCAATGGCCGGCCGAAGACCGCGATGGTCGCGTTCGGACCTCAGCTGAACGACGTCGAACTGGCGGCCGTCATCACCTACACGCGCAACAACTGGAGCAACAAGACCGGCGAAGCGATCCAGCCCGCCGACGTCAAGGCTCTCAGGAAGTAAGGAGAATCGTATGAGCGCAGTCGTCGATACGCACGGCCAGGATCACGCCCACGACGGGCACGATCACCACGACCACCACGGCGGGTATGGCGGCATCATGCGCTGGATCACCACCACCAACCACAAGGACATCGGCACGCTGTACCTGTGGTTCAGCTTCATCATGTTCATGACCGGCGGCGCGATGGCGATGGCGATCCGCCTGGAGCTGTTCCAGCCCGGCATCCAGTTCTTCAACCCGGACCTGTTCAACCAGTTCACCACCATGCACGGCCTGATCATGGTGTTCGGCGCGATCATGCCGGCCTTCGTCGGCTTCGCGAACTGGCAGATCCCGATGATGATCGGCGCGCCCGACATGGCCTTCGCGCGCCTGAACAACTGGTCGTTCTGGCTGCTGCCGTTCGCCGCCTCGCTGCTGATCCTCTCCTTCTTCACGCCGGGCGGCGCCCCGGGCGTGGGCTGGACGCTGTACGCGCCGCTCACGGTGCAGATGGGCATCGGCATGGATTTCACCATCTTTGCGGTGCACATCCTGGGGATGAGTTCGATTCTCGGCTCGATCAACATCATCACCACCATCCTCAACATGCGCGCGCCCGGCATGACGCTGATGAAGATGCCCCTCTTTTGCTGGACCTGGCTGATCACCGCCTACCTGCTGGTAGCGGCGATGCCGGTGCTGGCGGGCGCGGTGACGATGTCGCTCACCGACCGGCACTTCGGCACCTCCTTCTTCAACGCCGCGGGCGGCGGCGACCCGGTGCTGTACCAGCACATCTTCTGGTTCTTCGGCCATCCCGAGGTGTACATCATCGCGCTGCCTGCCTTCGGCGTCGTCTCGCAGGTGATTCCGGCGTTCTCCCGCAAGCCGCTGTTCGGCTACGCCTCGATGGTCTACGCGACCTCGGCGATCGCGATCCTGTCGTTCATCGTCTGGGCGCACCACATGTATACGGTGGGCATGCCGGTGCAGGGGCAGCTGTTCTTCATGTACGCGACGACCCTGGTCGCGGTGCCAACCGGCGTCAAAGTGTTCAACTGGGTGGCGACCATGTGGAAGGGGTCGCTTACGTTCGAGACGCCGATGCTGTTCGCGATCGGTTTCCTGTTCCTGTTTACGCTGGGCGGCTTCACCGGCCTGGTGCTGTCGCTGGTACCGATCGACATCCAGCTGCACGACACCTATTACGTGGTGGCGCATTTCCACTACGTGATGGTGGCGGGGGCGCTGTTCGCGGCCTTTGCCGGCATCTACTTCTGGTTCCCGAAATGGACCGGCAAGATGTACGACGAGACCCTGGGCAAGTGGCACTTCTGGCTGACGATGATCTTCTTCAACATGATTTTCTTCGTGCAGCACTTCCTCGGCCTGGCCGGCATGCCGAGGCGCATTCCGGACTACCCGCTGATTTTCGAGACCTGGAACAAGATCAGCTCGATCGGCGCCTTCGGCTTCGGCCTGACGCAGGTCTGGTTCTTCTTCTTCATCGTGC
>JANXUV010000070.1 GCA_025356085.1 Betaproteobacteria bacterium | reverse complement strand
CGATCGCGAGTTCGTCTACCTGAAGCGGCAGATCTCCCCCGAGACCGCGTCGCGCGTCGCCGCGCTCGGCATTCCGGGGGTGCACCAGCAGAACGAATACCGGCGCTACTACCCGGGCGGCGAGACGACCGCGCATGTGGTCGGCTTCACCGGCGTGGACGATGCCGGCCAGGAAGGCATCGAGCTCGCGCACCAGCCGCAACTGGCGGGCGCCGCGGGCAGCCGCCGGGTGATCAAGGACCGGCTCGGCCAGATCGTCGAGGACGTGGGATCGATACGCGCCGCGCAGGACGGGCGTGACCTCACGCTGTCTCTCGACAGCAAGATCCAGAACCTCGCCTTCGGCGCGCTCAAGTCCGCGGTCGAGGCGAACAAGGCGAAAGCGGGCGCGATCGTGGTTCTCGACGTGCGCAGCGGTGAGGTGCTGGCGCTGGCTAACCTGCCGACTTACAACCCGAATAACCGCGCGAGGTTGAACGGCGCGCAATTGCGCAACCGCGTGATGACCGACAACTTCGAGCCGGGCTCCACGCTGAAGCCCTTCACCGTCGGCCTGGCGATGGAGATGGGCAAGATCACTCCGCAATCGGTGATCCAGACCGCGCCGGGTACGCTCACCATCGCCAATTACACCATCCACGACGCGCACCCTGGCGGCGCGATGACCGTCGCGCAGGTGATCCAGAAGTCCTCCAACGTCGGCGCCGCCAAGATCGCGCTCACGCTTCCACGCGAGGACATGCACGACATGTTCCGCCGCGTCGGCTTCGGCGCCGCGCCGCGGCTCGGATTCCCGGGCGAAGCCGCCGGCCGCCTGCGCGACGCGAAGAGCTGGCGCCCGATCGAGCAGGCAACCATGGCTTACGGCCACGGCATCTCGGTGAGCCTGATCCAGCTCGCGCGCGCCTACACCGTATTCGCGCGCGACGGCGAACTCGCTCCACTGTCACTGGTGAAGACCAGCGCGCTGGTGCCGGGCGAGCGGGTGTTCTCGCCGGCGGTGGCGCTGGCGCTGCGCGAGATGCTGGAAGCCGCGGTGCAGCCCGGCGGCACCGCGCCGCGCGCGCGCATCATGGGCTGGCGCGTCGGCGGCAAGACCGGCACCGCGCACAAGCAGGAGAACGGCGGCTACGCGCCGAACAAGTACGTCTCTTCGTTCGTCGGCTTCGCGCCGGTATCGGCGCCGCGCCTGGTGATCGCGGTGATGCTGGATGAACCTTCCGCCGGCCAGTACTACGGCGGCGTAGTCGCGGCGCCCGTGTTCGCCCTGGTGATGCAGGGTGCGCTGCGGCTGCTGGGTGTGGCCTACGACGCGCCGCTCGACCCGGTGGAGCTGCCTGGCGGGGACGACGACGCGAAGGAGAGCACCTGATTGACGAGCTTCTCGCGCTGCTCAAGGGGGCTGCAATCGAACGGCTGACCTCCGACAGCCGGCGCGCCGCGCCCGGCGCGGCCTTTTTCGCCTGGCCGGGCGCGCACGCCGACGGCCGTCGCCATATCGCGCAGGCGATCGAGCGCGGCTGCTCCGAGGTCCTTTGGGAAAGCGAAGGCTTTTCCTGGGACAGCCGCTGGCAGGTACCGAACGCGCCGGTGAAGGACTTGCGCGCGCACGCCGGCCCGCTTGCGCATGCGTTCTACGGCCGCCCATCCGAAGCGATGTGGGTTTGTGGCGTCACCGGCACCAATGGAAAGACTTCGTGCTCGCAGTGGCTCAGTCATATTTTTTCTTCAATAGAAATAAAAACAGCCGTTATCGGGACGCTGGGAAGCGGGTTCCAGCCGAATTTGAATCCAATAGAAAACACCACCCCGGATGTGCTCGAACTGCACCGGCTTCTCGCCGAATTCAAGGCGGCCGGCGCGAGCGCGGTGGCGATGGAAGTGTCCTCGCACGGTCTCGACCAGGGACGCGTGAGCGGCGTCGCCTTCGACTGCGCGCTTCTGACCAACCTGACGCACGATCACCTGGACTATCACGGCTCGATGGCGGCCTATGCCGAGGCGAAGGCGCGATTGTTCGACAGTCCCGGTCTCGAAACGGCCGTATTGAACCTGGACGATGCCTTCGGCGTGCAGCTGGCGCAGCGTCTGGCCGCACGCGGAGTGCGGACCATCGGCTACGGGCTGTCCGGCATGCCGGTGGATGTTTCCGAATTCATTTTCGCCAGGAACATCGAAGAGCAGCGGGTGGAGATCCGCTCGAGCTGGGGTGACGCCACGGTGAAGTTGCCGCTGCTCGGCCGCTTTAACGTTGCCAACGCCCTCGGCGTGCTGGGCTGCCTGCTCGCCAAAGGCATTCCGTTCGCGGAAAGCGCGGTGCTGCTGGAAAAGTTGCCGCCCGTGCCGGGGCGCATGCAGAAAATCGCCGAGCAACCCGGGCGACCCCTGGTGGTGGTCGATTACGCACATTCCCCCGATGCGCTGGACAAGGTGCTGGCGGCGCTGCAGCCGGTCGCGCGCGCGCGCGGCGGGCGCCTGGTCGCGGTATTCGGCGCGGGCGGCGAACGTGACGCGGGCAAGCGGCCGCAGATGGGCCTCGCCGCCGCGCGCCGCGCGGATCGTATCGTGCTCACCTCCGACAATCCGCGCGGCGAGGATCCGCTCGCCATCATCGACGCCATCCGCGGCGGCATCGCGGGCAATGGCGGCGAGTGCGCCGTCGAGCCCGACCGCGCTAGAGCGATCGAAGGCGCGATCGCCGCCGCCGCCGCCGCCGACGTGATCCTCATCGCGGGCAAAGGCCACGAAAGTTTCCAGGAAATCGCCGGCCGCCGCGTGGCGTTCTCCGACGCGGCCGTGGCCGGCGCCTCCCTCGACCGGCGAGAGAGCCGATGATGAGCCTGAATGAAGCCGCCGCGGCGTTGGGCGGGCGCAGCGTCGGGGCCGATGTTCGCTTTGACGGCGTTTCGACGGACACGCGCAGCGTCGGCAAGGGCCAGCTTTTCGTCGCCATCCGCGGCGAGCGTTTCGACGGACATGAATTTCTCGCGGCTGCCAGGGAACAAGGCGCGGCCGCCGCGCTGGTCGACGAGAAGTTCGCCGGTCAAAGGCCGCTGCCGGGATCGCAGTTGCCCCTTGTCATCGCCGACGACACGCGGCGCTCTCTCGGGCGCCTCGGCCGGCACTGGCGGCTGCGTTTCGCGCCGGCGCTCATCGCCATCACCGGATCGAACGGCAAGACCACCACCAAGGAAATGCTCGCCTCGATCCTGCGCCAGCATGCGGGCGAGGTCGGCGCACTCGCGACCAAGGGCAACCTGAACACCGACATCGGCGTGCCTTTGACGCTGCTCGGCCTGCGTGCCTGCCATCGCTACTGCGCGGTCGAGCTCGGCATGAACCACCCCGGCGAAATCGCCATGCTGGCCGAGATCGCGAAGCCCACCGTGGCGCTGGTCAACAACGCGCAGCGCGAGCATCTGGAATTCATGCGGTCCGTGGAAGCGGTCGCCGAGGAAAACGCCAGCGTGTTCGACGCGCTGCCGGCCGACGGCGTGGCGGTGCTGAATGCCGACGACGCCATGGCCGGCGTGTTTCGGCGCAAGGCGGGCGCGCGCCGGCGCGTCGAGTTCGGCCTGCAGGCGGGCGAAGTTACCAGCCGCTATGCGCTGAAGCCGCTGCAGAGCGACATTGTGCTGAAGACGCCTGCCGGCGAGGCGGCGGCGACGCTGGCGATTCCCGGCCTGCACAACGTGCGTAATGCGCTCGCCGCGGCGGCCTGCGCGCACGCCGCGGGCATACCAGCAGCGGCGATCGGCGCCGGCTTGTCAGCGTTCCGGCCGTATTCCGGCCGGCTGCAGGTGAAGCAGACCGCCGCCGGCGCGACCCTGATCGACGACAGCTACAACGCCAATCCGGATTCGGTGCGTGCCGCCATCGACGTACTCGCCTCCTGCCCGGGCCCGACCGCGCTGGTTCTGGGGGACATGGGCGAAGTCGGCGCGCAGGGCCCCGAATTCCATGCCGAGGTTGGGAGATACGCGAAGGAGAAGGGGGTGGGAATGCTGCTGGCGCTCGGCGCTGCGACGCCGGACGCAGTGAAGGCATTTGGCGAGGGCGGCCGGCATTTTGTACAGATTGAAGATCTTGTAACGGAAACCAAGAGCGCGAAAACACTTCTCGTCAAAGGCTCCCGTTTCATGAAGATGGAGCGCGTCGTCGCGGCGCTGGCCGGAGAAATGCGCGGCGAAAAGGGAACGGCCCACTAGATGCTGCTCGAACTCGCCCAGTGGCTCGCAAAAGACGTGCGCCTGTTCAACGTCTTCAACTACCTCACGCTGCGCGCGGTGCTGGCCTGCCTGACGGCGCTGGCGATCTCGCTGATCCTCGGGCCGTACGTGATCCGAAAGCTGACAGCGTTCAAGATCGGCCAAGCGGTGCGCGACGACGGGCCTAAGTCCCACTTGACCAAGGCTGGCACGCCGACCATGGGTGGGGCGCTGATCCTGTTGTCGATAGCGATCACGGTGCTGCTGTGGGGCGACCTTTCGAACCGCTTCATCTGGGTGGTGCTGCTGGTGACGCTTGCCTTCGGCGCCATCGGATGGGTCGACGACTTCCGCAAGGTGGTGCATAAAAATCCGAAGGGCCTGTCGGCGAAAGCGAAGCTGTTCTGGCAGTCGGTGTTCGGCCTGGCGGCCGCGCTTTACCTCGGTTGGATGGCGCAGAGCACGCCGGCGCTCAACCAGCTCATCGTGCCATTCTTCAAGTTCGTCGCCTATCCGCTGGGCGCCTTCGGCTTCGTGGTGCTCACCTATTTCGTGATCGTCGGCACTTCGAACGCCGTGAACCTGACCGACGGGCTGGACGGCCTGGCGATCATGCCGACGGTGCTGGTTGGCGGCGCGCTCGGCATCTTCGCCTATGTCGCGGGCAATGCGGTGTTCTCCAAGTACCTCGGCTTGCCCTACATCGCCGGCGCGGGGGAACTGGCGGTGTTCTGCGGTGCGCTGGTGGGCGCGGGCCTGGGTTTTCTCTGGTTCAACGCCTATCCGGCCGAAGTGTTCATGGGCGACGTGGGCGCGCTGGCGCTGGGCGCCGCGCTTGGCACCATCGCGGTGATCGTGCGTCAGGAGATCGTGCTGTTCATCATGGGCGGCGTGTTCGTCGCCGAGACGCTGTCGGTGATGATCCAGGTGCTCTATTTCAAGGCCAGCGGCGGCAAGCGCATCTTCCGCATGGCGCCGCTGCACCACCACTACGAGCTGGAAGGCTGGAAGGAGTCCCAGGTGGTGGTGCGCTTCTGGATCATCACCATCATGCTGGTGCTGTTCGGCCTGTCGACGCTGAAGCTCAGATGATGCGCGAACCGGCCTTTTCTTTGCTCAAGAAGCCCTCGGCGATGCAGCTGAAAGGCAAGCGGGTCCTCGTGCTCGGGATGGGCGACACCGGGTTGTCGGCGGCGAATTGGGTTGAACGCGAGGGCGGCATGGTGCGCGCCGCCGACACGCGCAACGTGCCGCCGCGCAGGAAAGATTTTGCGGGCGAATTGCACACCGGGAAGTTCAGGGCGTCGCTGCTGAAGGACATCGACCTGGTCTGCGTCAGTCCCGGCCTCTCACTAGAGGAAGAATTGATTCAGGCGGCCGTCGCAAGAGGAATTCCCGTCGTTGGCGATATCGAACTGTTTGCCTGGACGGCGCGCGGAAAGCGGTTTGCTGTCACGGGCACCAACGGCAAGAGCACTGTCACCGCGCTGACCGGTCATCTGCTCCGGTCCGCAGGCGTGGACTGCGAAGTCGCGGGAAATATTTCTCCGCCGGCACTCGACGCTCTGGCAAAGCGAAAGACCCCTCCCGCCGTCTGGGCGCTCGAACTTTCCAGCTACCAGCTCGAAACCACCTGGTCGCTGGCGCCTGATGTGGCCGCACTGCTGAACCTGTCGGAAGACCATCTCGACCGCTACGCCGGGCTTGCCGAGTACGCCGCTGCGAAGGCGCGCATTTTCATGGGCGAGGGCGCGCAGGTCCTGAATCGCTGCGACTCGGCCTCGATGGCGCTTGCCCTGCCCGGACGCACGCAGGTGACTTTCGGTCTCGACGCGCCGGCCATGCCGGAAGATTTCGGCATCGCCGAACAATGGCTGGTGCGCGGCGAGGAGCACATCCTTGCCATCGCCGATCTGCCGCTTTCCGGCGCGCATAACGCCTCCAATGCGCTCGCCGCCTGCGCGCTCGCGCACCTGGGTGGCGTGCCGCTTGCTGCGCTGGCCGGGGGACTGCGCAGCTTCCACGGCCTGCCGCACCGCATGCAGCGCGTCGCGCTGCGCGGCGGAGTGGAGTGGCTGGACGATTCCAAGGGCACCAACGTCGGCGCCACGGTCGCCGCTTTGAATGGCCTGTCGAAGAAGGCTGTGCTGATTCTCGGCGGCGAAGGCAAAGGGCAGAACTTCGCGCCGCTTGCGCCCGCGATCCGTTCGCATGCCAGGCAGGTGCTGCTCATCGGCCGGGATGCGGCGTTGATCGAGAACGCAATCGCCGCCAGCGGCGTGCCTGCGGAACGCGTTGCTTCCATGGAAAATGCGGTCGTCCGTGCGGCGCAGCTCGCGGTGCCGGGCGATGCGGTGCTGTTGTCGCCGGCCTGCGCGAGTTTCGACATGTTCCGCGACTACAGGCACCGCGGCGAGGCATTCGCCGCCGCGGTCCAGGGATTGAAGAGCTGATGGCCAGCCTGGTCTTCGGTCAAGGCAACACCCGTACTGCCGGCGCGCCGGCGCCCGAGTACGACCGCTCGCTCGCCTGGGCGGCGCTGCTGCTGGTCGCGTTCGGACTGGTGATGGTCTATTCGGCCTCGATCGCGACCTCCGAGGCCAGCCGCTATTCCGGGCACAACCCGGCGTTCTTCCTCCTGCGGCACGGCTTGTTCCTGTCGCTTGCGCTGGCCGCGGCGACCGCGGTGTTCCTGGTGCCGCTGCGCTACTGGCAGCAGGGCGCGCCCTGGTTCTTCGCCGGCTGCTTCGTGCTGCTGGTGCTGGTGCTGATACCCGGCATCGGCCGCGAGGTGAACGGCGCGCGCCGCTGGCTCAATCTGGGCATCGCGACCGTGCAGCCTTCGGAGCTGATGAAGCTCGCGGTCGTCCTCTACGCGGCCGACTACACCGTGCGCAAGCACGCGGTGCTGAAGAATTTCAAGCGTGGGCTGCTGCCGATGCTGGTCGTTATGCTGGCGGTGGCCTGGCTGCTGCTGCGCGAGCCGGACTTCGGCGCCTTCGTGGTGGTCGCGGTCACCGCCTTCGGCATCTTGTTCCTCGGCGGCATGAGTGGCCGGCACTTCGCGGCTCTGGTGGGGATGCTCGCCCTGGGCTTTGCGGCGCTAGTGCTGTCCTCGCCATACCGCATGCAGCGCATCTTCGGTTTCATGGACCCGTGGTCCGACGCGTTCGGCAAGGGCTACCAGCTATCGCACGCGCTGATCGCCTTCGGCCGCGGCGAGTGGCTGGGCGTGGGGTTGGGTGCAAGCGTGGAGAAGCTGCACTACCTGCCCGAGGCGCACACCGATTTCCTGCTGGCGGTGATCGCCGAAGAACTGGGCCTGGTGGGGGTGGTGGTGGTGATCGCGCTATTCGTCTGGGTCGTGATGCGCGCCTTCGCCATCGGCCGGCAGGCCGTGATGCGGGAGCGCCACTTTCACGCCCTGGTCGCGCAGGGCATCGGCATCTGGATCGGCTTCCAGTCGCTGATCAACATGGGCGTGAACATGGGCCTGCTGCCCACCAAGGGCCTGACCTTGCCGCTGATGAGCTTCGGCGGCTCGGGCCTGATCGTGAACAGCGTGGCGATCGCGGTGCTGATCCGCATCGACTGGGAAAACCGCCAGCTCGCCAGAGGTTTGATCGCATGACACAAACCATCCTGATCATGGCGGGCGGCACCGGCGGGCACGTGTTCCCGGGCCTCGCGGTCGCCGATGAGATGCGCGACCGCGGCTGGAACGTAGTCTGGATGGGATCGCGCGGCGGCATGGAAGCGCGCCTGGTGCCGACCCGCGGTTACCGCATGGCCTGGATCCACGCACGCGCGCTGCGCGGCAAAGGCCTGATCGCCAAGCTGCTGTTGCCGGCGAACCTGCTGCTCGCATTCTGGGACAGCGCGCGCTCGATCTTCGCCTTCCGCCCCGACGTGGTCCTGGGCATGGGCGGCTACGTCGCGTTTCCGGGCGGCATGATGGCGGCGCTGCTCTCCAAGCCGCTGGCGATCCACGAGCAGAACGCAGTGGCCGGCCTCACCAACCGGGTGCTGCGCGGCGTCGCCGACCGGGCGTTCGAGGCGTTCCCGGGAGCGCTGAAGAACGCGGAATGGACAGGCAACCCGATTCGCACGGAAATCGCGCACCTGGCCGAACCTGCCGCGCGCTTCGCCGGCCGCGGCGGGCCGCTGAAGCTGCTCGTTGTCGGCGGCAGCCTCGGCGCGCAGGCACTGAACGATGTCGTGCCCCGGGCGTTGGGCCTGATGGCGGCGGCGGAGCGGCCGACTGTCGTCCACCAGTCGGGCGAGCAGCATCTCGCCGCGCTGGAGGAAAACTATCGCCGGGCGGGCGTGCAGGGCGAGTTGGTCGCGTTCATCGACAACATGGCGCACCGCTACGCAGAGGCGGATTTCGTGATCTGCCGCGCCGGCGCGATCACGCTGGCCGAGCTCTGCGCGGGCGGCATCGCGGGCCTGCTGGTGCCGTTTCCGCACGCGGTGGACGACCACCAGACGGCGAACGCGCGCTTCCTCGCCGAACAGGGCGCGGCGCTCCTGCTGCCGCAGCGAGAGCTGACGCCGGAAAAACTGGCGGTCCTGATCGGTTCGCTCGACCGGCAGTCCCTGCGCGCGATGGCGGATAAGGCCAAGGCGCTGGGCAAACCCGATGCCGCGCGCATCGTCGCGGACCGCTGCGAGGCGATGGCGGCATGAAGCACAAGATCCGCCGCATCCACTTCGTCGGTATCGGCGGCGCCGGGATGAGCGGCATCGCCGAAGTGCTGGTGAACCTCGGCTACCAGGTGAGCGGCTCCGACCTTGCGCCCAATGCGGCCACCAGACGCCTGGCGGCCATGGGCGCGGCCATCAGCTACGGGCACCAGAGCGAATACATCCAGGGCGCGGACGCGGTGGTGGTTTCCACCGCGGTGCGCCCGGACAACCCCGAAGTAGTGGCGGCGCGCGCGAAGCGCATTCCGGTGGTGCCGCGTGCGCTGATGCTCGCGGAGTTGATGCGCCTGAAGCAAGGCATCGCCATCGCCGGCACGCACGGCAAGACGACCACCACCAGCCTGGTGGCGAGCGTGCTCGCCGAAGGCGGCCTCGACCCGACTTTCGTGATCGGCGGGCGGCTGGTCGCGGCCGGCTCGAACGCCAAGCTGGGCGCGGGTGAATTCATCGTGGTGGAGGCCGACGAGTCCGACGCGAGCTTCCTGCACCTGCAGCCGGTGATCGCGGTGGTGACCAACATCGATGCCGATCATATGGACACCTACCAGCACGATTTTCCGCGCTTGCAGCAGGCGTTCATCC
Organism: Betaproteobacteria bacterium; assembly: GCA_025356085.1. Taxonomy (GTDB): domain Bacteria; phylum Pseudomonadota; class Gammaproteobacteria; order Burkholderiales; family SG8-39; genus RBG-16-66-20. Next base: position 4,295 of record JANXUV010000070.1, on the reverse strand, counting down.
AGTTCCTGCACAACATGCCGTTCTACGGCAGCGCGATCCTGTGCGCCGACGATCCGCACGTGCGCGAAATCATGCCGTTCGTCTCGCGCCCGATCGTCACCTACGGCCTGCGCGACGACGCCATGATCCGCGCCACCGACCTCGAACTCGGGCCGCAGAGCCGCTTCAAGGTGCGAAGGAACAATGGCGGCGGCGAGCAGCCGCTGCTCGAGATCTCGCTGAATCTTCCGGGCAGGCACAACGTGCTCAACGCGCTGGCCGCGATCGCTGTGGCGACCGAACTCAAGCTGCCCGCGGATGCGATCCAGGGGGCGCTGGCGGGTTTTCGCGGCGTCGGCCGGCGCTTCCAGCACTACGGCGACATCAAGCTGGACGGAGGCAGCTACGCCCTGGTGGATGACTACGGGCATCACCCGGCGGAAATCCGCGCCACGCTCGATGCGGCGCGCGTCGCCTTTCCGGGCCGGCGCCTGGTGCTTGCCTTCCAGCCGCACCGCTATACGCGCACGCGTGACCTGTTCGAGGATTTCGTGAAGGTGCTGGCCGCCGCCGACGTGCTGCTGCTTGCCGAGGTCTACGCTGCGGGCGAGGCGCCGATCGCCGCCGCCGACGGCCAGGCGCTGGTTGCGGCCGTCCGCAAGGCGGGCTCTTCGAAACCCGAACTGGTCGAGGACATCGCCCGCATGCCCGAGGCCATCCGCCGCGCCGCGAAGCCGGGCGACGTGGTGCTCACCATGGGCGCCGGTTCCATAGGAGGCGTCGCTGCGCACTTGGGCACAGTCGCGGGGCAATTGAGCTGACCATGGGCGACGACCTCAAATTCCACGGCTTGCGCGGCGCGCTGCGCGCCGACGAACCGATGTCGAAGCACGTCAGCTGGCGGGCTGGCGGTCCGGCGAAGCGCTTTTTCGCGCCCGCGGACCTGGAAGACCTGTCGATGTTCCTCAGCCAGCTGCCGGAAGAGGAGCCGGTGCTGTTCGTCGGCCTGGGCTCCAACTTGCTGGTGCGCGAGGGCGGCTGGCCCGGCACCGTGGTGATGATGTACGGCGCGGCGCGCGCGCCGCGCATGGAAGAAGGTCTGATTTACGCCGAGGCCGGCGTCGCCTGCCCGAAGGTGGCGCGCTTTGCCGCCGAGCAGAACCTCGGCAGTGCGGAGTGGATGACAGGCATTCCGGGCACCGTGGGCGGTGCGCTGGCGATGAATGCCGGCTGCTACGGCGGCGAGACCTGGGACATCGTCGAGCGCGTGGTGACCATCAACCGGCGCGGCCAGTTGCGCCGGCGCGGCAAGGAGGAATTCGAGTTCGGCTACCGCCACCTCGAACTGAAATCCGATGTCAGCGGTGATGGCGACGAATGGTTCGCCTCGGCGCATTTCAAGCTGCCCGAGGGCGACAGGGAGGAGTCGCGCGAGATCATGAAGGCGCTGCTCACCAAGCGGCGCGCCACGCAGCCGCTGCAACTGCCGAACGCGGGCAGCGTGTTCCGCAATCCATCCGAGGGCAAGACGGCGGCGCGGCTGATCCAGTCCAGCGGCCTGAAGAAGCTGGAACGGAACGGCGCGCGTATTTCCGAGAAGCATGCCAATTTCATCGTCAATCCCGGCGGCGCGGCCAGCGCCGCCGACATCGAGTGGCTGATCGAGCACGTGCGGGAGAAGGTCGAGGAAGAAAAGGGCGTGCGCCTGTCCACGGAAGTGAAGATCGTGGGGGAGGCGGCATGAATTTTGGAAAAGTCGCCGTGCTGATGGGCGGCAAGTCCGCCGAGCGCGAGATTTCGCTGATGAGCGGCAACGGCGTGCTCAAGGCTCTCCGGTCGAAGGGCGTCGACGCGCATGCCTTCGACCCGGCCGAGCGCGACCTGTTCGACCTGAAGCGCGAGGGCTACGCGCGTTGCTTCATCGCGCTGCACGGCCGCGGCGGCGAGGACGGCACCGTCCAGGGCGCGCTGGAAGTGTTGGGCGTTCCCTACACCGGCAGCGGCGTGCTCGGGTCAGCGCTCGCCATGGACAAGGTGCGCGCCAAGCAGGTGTGGCGAGCGAACGAACTACCGACGCCGCCTTACGAACCGATCGATGCGAAGACGAAATTCGAGGGCGTCGCGGGCCGGCTTGGATTGCCGCTGATCGTCAAACCGGTGCAGGAAGGATCTTCCATCGGCATCACCAAGGTGAGCGCCGTGGCCGAGATGGATGAGGCGTATGCGCTCGCGGTCAACTACGACCCGGTAGTCATCGCCGAGCGGTTCATCGAGGGCCCCGAGTACACGGCAAGCATCGTCGATGACGCGGCGCTGCCGCTGATCCGCATCGAGGCGCCCGAAGGCAAATACGACTACCAGAACAAGTATTTCACCGACGTCACGAAATATATCTGCCCCTGCGGATTGCCGGCGCCGAAGGAGGGCGCGCTGAGAGAGCTCGCGCTGCAGTCCTTCAAAGTCCTTGGCTGCACCGGCTGGGGACGCATCGACCTCATGCTCGATGCGAAGGGCGATCCGTGGCTGCTCGAAGTGAACACCTCGCCTGGCATGACGGGCCACAGCCTCGTGCCCATGGCGGCGAAAGCGGTTGGAATTTCATACGAAGACCTCTGCGTGCAAATCCTTGAGGGCGCCCATGTGGGATAACCCGCGCCTCCTGAACCTCGCGTCGAACGTGCTGATCGGCATTGCCGTGACGCTGTTCGCCTACACCGGCGTGCAGATGCTGCTGCGCTCGCCGCTGTTCCCGCTGCAGGAAGTCGTGGTGCGCGGCGACCTGAAGAACGCCAACCGCGAAGAGATCACCAACGCGCTGGACGGCATCGGCGGCAATTTCTTCGCCGTCGACCTGGCCGCGGTGCGCGGCCGGCTGGAGCAAGTGGCCTGGGTGAGGCGCGTGGACGCGCGGCGCATCTGGCCCGACCGCATCGAGGTCCGGCTGGAGGAGCATGTCGCGTTTGCGCGCTGGGGCCAGGTCGTGGGCGATCTCCAGTCGAGCGGGCTGGTGAACACCTTCGGCGAGCCGTTCGCGGCGGAGATGGACGCCGTCGCGCAGGCGCAGTTGCCGCTGTTCGCGGGCCCTGCCGGTACTGAAGGCGAACTTGCGCGGCGCTACCGGCGCTTCATGGAATTGCTCGCGCCACTGGACATGACGCCCAATCGCGTGGTGCTGACGGCGCGCCACGCCTGGCAACTGCAAACCGCCGGCGGCCTGGATCTGGAACTCGGCCGCGACAGCGCCGAACTCGTCGAGCAGCGCCTCGAGCGCTTCGTCGCTGCGTACCCGGAATCCGTCGGGCGGCTGTCTCAAGCCGCAGCCGGGGCGGTGACGCGTCGCCATGTCGATCTTCGCTACCCGAATGGCTTCGCGCTGCGCGTCGCCGGCTGGAAGGGCTGACGCATGGCCAAGGAGAACCGCAATCTCGTCGTCGGCCTGGACATCGGCACCTCAAAGGTGGTGGCGCTGGTGGCCGAGCTCGGTCCGGACGGCGTGCTGGAAGTGCTCGGCATGGGCAACCATGAATCCAAGGGCCTCAAGAAGGGCGTGGTGGTGAATATCGAATCCACCGTCGCCGGCATCCAGCGCGCGCTCGAGGAAGCCGAGCTGATGGCCGACTGCAAGATCGCCTCGGCTTTCACCGGCATCGCCGGCAGCCACATCCGCAGCTTCAATTCGACCGGCATGGTGGCGGTGAAGGAGCGCGAAGTGAGCGCGGTGGACGTCGAGCGCGCGGTTGAAACCGCCAAGGCGGTGAACATCCCGACTGATCAGCAGATCCTGCACGTGCTGCGCCAGGAATACATCATCGACGGGCAGGAGGACGTACGCGAACCCATCGGGATGTCGGGCGTGCGGCTCGAGGTCAAAGTCCACATCGTGACCGGGGCAGTATCGTCCGCGCAAAACATAGTGAAGTGCGTGCGCCGTTGCGGGCTGGAGGTCAACGACCTGATCCTCCAGCCGCTCGCTTCCTCACGCTCGGTCCTGTCGGAGGACGAGATGGACCTTGGCGTGTGCCTCGTTGATATCGGCGGGGGCACCACCGACATTGCAATCTTCACGCATGGCGCGATCCGCCATACGGCGGTGATCCCCATTGCAGGCGACCAGATCACCAACGACATTGCGATGGCCTTGCGTACGCCGACACCGGATGCGGAGACCATCAAGATCCGTCACGGTGTTTCACTGCGCCAGCTGGCGGACGCCAACGAAATGGTGGAGGTGCCCGGGATCGGAGAGCGGGCGCCACGCATGATGTCGCGCCAGACGCTGGCCGAGGTGATCGAGCCGCGCGTCGAAGAACTCTTTT
>JANXUV010000067.1 GCA_025356085.1 Betaproteobacteria bacterium | reverse complement strand
GCCCGGTTCCGACACGCCGACGCAGGCGACCGCATCGCCACTGATGGCCGGGGCCAGGAACTGTTCGCGCAAGGCGCCCGAGCCGAAGCGGGCGAGGGCAGGGGTGGCCATGTCGGTCTGTACGCCGATCGCCATCGGCACGCCGCCGCAGCGGATCTGGCCGAGCGTCTCGGCGAACACCATCGAGTAGCTGTAGTCGAGCGCCGCGCCGCCGTAGGCCTCGGGCTTGGTCAGGCCGAGCATGCCCATGCTGCCCAGCTTCTTGAAGACTTCGTGGGCGGGGAACTGCTCGGCCGCCTCCCATTCATCGACGTGCGGATTGATTTCCGCGTCGATGAATTTCTTCATCGTGCGGCGGATTTCCTCGTGCTCCTGGGTGAACTTCATGCGCGCCTCCCTGCGGAGCGGGAATTCTGCCAGAGTTCGGCGGGCGTGCTTACGTCTGGTTACAAAGCGGCGCGTGAAAGGCGCTAGCCCCCGTAGTCTATCTGCCTGCAGGTCCGCGTTTCTCGATGCATGGGGCAATGCACGCATGCGTCACCATCCTTCGCGACTGGGGTTTACCGGCCCCGCAAAGCGCGAGCGACGGCGCTGTACCAGTGCACCGTCCGGCATGCGCCCGAGCTGCGGGCGGGCGGCGGCTTGGACCGCCGCGTCGAGGAGAACGCTGTCGGGCGCTTCCTCGCCTGCGGCGATCCGCAGCGCGGCTTCGCCCGCAGGCGTGCGCTGCTGGCGAAACTGTGCAACATCGTCGAGCGCCTGTTTGCCCGCTTCTGTGCGAGCGCCCGGCCAGGCGCGCGGCCGGGCCTGATCCTCTTCGTCCAGACCTTCGGCGACCTGGTCAACTACAACCCGCATATCCATGTGCTTGCGGCTGACGGCGCCTTTGATGCCGATGGCTCGTTCACCGCGCTGCCGCCGATCCCCCGCAGACTGCTCGAGACCTCCTTTCGCAAGGCCGTGCTTGAGCTGCTGTGCCGCGAGGGCCTCCTCTCCGATCGCCTTGCCGAGCGCATGCTCGCCTGGCGGCACACAGGGTTCTCGGTGCATAACGCCGTGCGCGTTCATGCGCGCGACGCGGCCGGCAGGCGCAGGCTCGCGCAGTACATGCTGCGGGCGCCCTTCTCGCTGGAGAAAATGTCCTACGAGCCGGTGTCCGGCATCGTCATCTACCGCTCAAGGATGCACAAGACCTTCAAGCGCAACTTCCAGATCATGCCCGGCGCCGATTGGCTGGCGCAGCTCTGCCGCCACATCCCCGACCGATTCGAGCACCTTGTGCGCTACGCTGGCTGGTACTCGAATCGAAGCCGGGGAAAGCGCCGGCTCGTCGGCACTTGCCCAGCCGAGATCGCTTCGTGTGAAGTTGATGAGCGCGATGCCGCGCGCGTGCGTTCGACCTGGGCGCGCCTGATCCACAAAGTCTACGAAGTCGATCCGCTCGAATGCCCCAGGTGCAAAGGCCCCATGCGCGTCATCGCCCTTGTCGAAGACAAGGCGGTCATCCGCAGGATCCTCACCCACCTCGGACTGTGGACGCCGCAAACAGCGGCAAGGAAGGGACCCGGGCCACCGGCCCCGGATCCGCCCGAGACTTCAGAGCAAATCCTGACCTACCACCCAGTCCCTGACATCGCCTGAATCCACCTGGCGAGGGGCGGGTTCGCCCTGCGCAGTGCGTGCATTGTCGTAGCGACGCCAACCCGATAGATTGCCATGTGGATTTTTACCAATAGGGGCTCGCGACGCGACATAAGCTCCATTGTGCGCCTTCAAACCAGGACCTGGGAGCGGGAGAATGGGCAAAGCGTGCAGCGCCGCGTGGCCAGAGGCGGATAGACTTTCCTATCCGTTGTTTTAACGGATTGAGCCAGGGTAGCACCAAATTCCGGACACACCCATTTCCTAAAAGAGGGAATCAAACTAGGGTGACGTTAACTAATAGAATGTTTCGTCCTCTCCAACGTGACCCCAGTTCAACCTACAAACAAGAGGGAAATCCGTCATGCCTCGTCACCCTGTCTACCGCCTGTCCCTCGCCGCCTTGCTGGTTTTCGCGGGCACTGCCGACGCCCAAACCGTGGCTCTCAACAACGCTGTGGCTGCCGAGGTCGATCGCGCCTACCCGACTCTGGAGGCGCTCTACCAGGACATCCATAGCCACCCTGAGATCGCCTTTGAGGAGACGCGCACCGCTGCCAAGCTCGCGGCCGAGATGCGTGCGTTAGGCTTTACCGTTACCGAGGGAGTCGGCAAGACGGGCTTGGTAGCGATCTTCGAGAACGGCGCCGGACCTACTGTCATGGTGCGCACTGAGCTCGACGCGCTGCCAATGGAGGAGAAGACCGGCCTCCCATACGCCAGCAGGGCCAAGGCGATGTCCAACGGCCGTGAGAGTTTCGTCGCCCATAGCTGCGGACATGACGTGCATATGGCCTCGTGGGTCGGCAGCGCACGCACGATGGTGGCGCTGAAGGAGCACTGGCGCGGCCGGCTAATGTTCGTCGCGCAGCCCGCCGAGGAAATCTTGCAGGGCGCACAGACGATGGTGACAGACGGCCTGTTCACCCGCTTCCCCAAGCCCGACGTCGCCTTAGCCATTCACACCAGCGGCGAGGTCGCCTTCGGCCGCGTGCAGTACCGGTCGGGGCCGGCGATGTCGGCCGCAGACACCTTCGAGATCACCTTCAAAGGTCGTGGCGGCCACGGCTCAGCGCCGCACAACACTATCGACCCCATCGCCATCGCCGCCCACTTCGTGACCGACATACAGACTGTCATCAGCCGCGAGAAAGACCCACGTGAGTTCGGTGTGATCACGGTGGGTGCCTTCCAGGCCGGCACAGTGGCTAACATCATTCCTGATCAGGCGGTGGTGCGTGGCACCCTTCGCTCCTACGCGCCTGAAGTGCGCAGCCTGCTGCGGGATGGTGTCCGAAGGATGGCGACCGCCGCTGCGGCCATGTCCGGCGCGCCAGAACCTGAGATCAATATAATCGAAGGCGTCGCCTCGGTCATCAACGACGAGGGCGTGATCCGGCGCGTCGATGCAGCGCTCAAGAGCGCCCTCGGGACCGACCACGTCGACATTGCACGGCCCCAGACGCCGAGCGAGGATTTTTCGGTCTACGCCACTCAAGGCGTCCCATCGTTAACGATGCGCATCGGTGTCTACCCACCCGAGCTAATCGCCGCTGCAGCCCTGCCGGGCGGCAAGACGCTGGCCTCAAACCACTCTCCATACTTCGCCCCAGTGCCAGAGCCCAGCATCAAGACTGGCATCAAGGTCACTACCTCAGCACTGCTCGCGCTGATGGGCAAGAACTGATTCCGCCATTTTAATCGCCCGCAAAAAGGCGAATTCTGGCTTATTTGTAAAGTGGGTCAACTGACTGGTTTCGGCGACACCATCCGGCCGGTCTCCCTTACGTTTGAATTTTGCGGAATACGGGTAGAGAGTCGCCATTAACATGACAA
>JANXUV010000066.1 GCA_025356085.1 Betaproteobacteria bacterium | reverse complement strand
CGCAGGCGGGCGGGCCCTGCGAATTGCTCAAGCTGCCGGATTGCGGCCATTCGCCGCACAAGGACCAGCCGGAGAAGGTCTTGAATTCCGTTGCAGGGTTCATAAGGAAAATCATTGGAACAAGCGCTTAAATCCGACGTGCGCACCATCAGCCTGGTGTCGCTCGCGCACGGGCTGTCGCATTTCTTCCAGATCGCCACCGCGGTGGTGTTCCCGCTGATCAAGGACGAGCTGGACGTTTCCTACGCGGCGCTGGGCGGCACGGTCGCGCTCTACTACACGGTGTCGGGCATCTGCCAGACGCTGGCCGGCTTCGCGGTGGACCGTTTCGGCGCCCGCAAGGTGCTGTTCTTCGGCCTGGTGCTCAGCACGGCAGGCGCGCTGATCGCGGGGCTCGCCCACCGGTACGAAATGCTGCTGCTGGCCGCGCTGGTCGGCGGCCTCGGCAACAGCGTGTTTCATCCCTGCGATTTCTCGATCCTGAATGCGCGGGTGGACAAGCAGCGCCTGGGCTATGCGTTCAGCTGGCACGGCATCGCCGGCTTCCTCGGCTACGCCGCCGCCCCGACCTACGCCATCGCCATGGTGGGCGCGGCGGGCTGGCGCGGCGCATTGCTGGGCGCCGCGGCGTTGGGCACGGTGGTGATCGCATTCCTGGTGACGCAACGCGAGCAACTCTACGTCGAGCCCGCGGATGCGCGCCGTAGCGCCGCGCACGGCGGCCTGGCGGCGGACCTGAAGATCCTTGCCTCGGCGCCGATCCTGATGTGTTTCGGCTATTTCCTGCTGGTGTCGGTGGGCTTCATCGCCATCCAGACCTTCGGCGTGGCGACCATGATCTCGCTGTACGGTGCCAGCGCTTCGCTCGCCTCGGCGGCGCTGAGTTCGTACCTGCTGGGCGCGGCGGCTGGTATTTTCACCGGCGGCTTCATCGCCGTGCGTACGTCGCGCCACGACCTGGTCGCAGTCACCGGCATGGCGGTGAGCGCCTGCCTGATGTTCGTGGTGTCGTCGGCCTGGTTGCCGGCGGCGCTGCTGCCGCTGCTGTTCTCGCTGCTCGGGTTCTTCGGCGGCATGACCAACCCCTCGCGCGACCTCATCGTGCGCGCCACCACGCCGCTGGGCTCCACCGGCAAGGTGTACGGCTTCGTGTATTCGGGGCTGGACGTCGGCTCGATGCTGACGCCGGTGCTGTTCGGCTGGCTGCTCGACCACGGCCACGCATCGGCGGTGTTCTACAGCGTGGTGATCGCGCTGGTGCTGACGATCGCCACGGTGCTCAACCTGCCGGGCAACAGCCGGGAACCCGCCAAGGCCTAGCTGGCGTAGTTACTGCCGCGGCGCTCGAGCAGGCGCAGCAGCGCCGGCCAGTCCTTGTGCGTGGAGGGGCGGCCGGGGCGCTCGAACTGCCTGGCGGCCGCATCGCCCGCCTGCTTGCTCATCTGGATCACGTTGTCCATGCCGCCGGCCACCGCGTCCACCTGGATCTGGCAGGCGCAGTCCAGGTAATACATCAGCTCGAACGCCTCGCGCACCGACTCGCCCAGCGTCAGCAGGCCGTGGTTGCGCAGGATCATCGACTTGGAGCTGTTGCCGAGATCGGAGGCCATACGCACGCGCTCGTCCATGTCGAGCGCGATGCCTTCGTAGTCGTGGTACGTGACCGAGCGCTGCACGCGCATTGCGTGCTGGCTGATCGGCAGCAGGCCGCACTTCATCGCCGACACGGCGACGCCGGCGCGCGTGTGGGTGTGGATCACGCAGGCGGCCTCGGGGCGCGCCTCATGCACGCAGCCGTGGATCACGAATCCGGCCTCGTTGTAGCCGAGGTCGAGCGGGTCGTCGATGATTTTGCCGTGGTGGTCGATCTTGATCAGGTTCGAGGCGGTGATTTCCTCAAACATCAGGCCGTAGGGATTGATCAGGAAAGCGTCGTCGCCGATCAGGCGCGCCGAGAAATGGGTGTAGATCAGGTCTGTCCACTTGAAGATCGCGGCCAGCTGGTAGGCGGCGGCGAGGTCGACCCGCAGGCTCCACTCTTCCTTGCTGACTCGTTCCTTAACCGACTTGGATTTGAGCACCGCGCTCATGGGCGAACTCCTGTTCCGGGTATTTGGCGGATTCTACTGCCTCCATGGCTTCCAGAAGGAGGTTCGGATCGTTCTGCGAAAGCCGCGCCGAATCCGACAGCATCCTGCGCCATAGCCGTGCACGCCGGTGCCCGTGATACAGGCCGAGGATGTGCCGGCTGATATTTCTGACTTTTACTTCATTTGAAAGAACTTTCGTCAGGTAGGCGTGCATGGCCAGCACCACATCGCGCCGGGTCTTGCCCTTGTCCGCCAGCACCCAAGGGTCATGATACGCGGCGCGGCCGAGCATGATGCCGTCGACCCTCGGATCCGGAATGTTCCTGACGATGCCGCCGTTCAACACGAACTCGAGGGCAGGAAAATCCCGCTTCAACCGGTAGACGTATTCGTACTTGAGCGGCGGGATCTCGCGGTTCTCCTTCGGCGACAGGCCTTTCAGCACCGCATTTCGGGCGTGTGCAATGAACGTGGTGCAGCCTGCGGCAGATACGGTTTGCACGAACTTCTCAACGAAAGAAAATTCGTTCATCGAATTCAAACCCATTCGATGTTTCACGGTGACGGGAATGTTCACCGCCTCTTTCATCGCACGGACGCAATCAGCCACCAGTTCCGGCTCGGCCATCAGGCAGGCGCCGAAAGCGCCGCGCTGCACGCGCTCGCTCGGGCAGCCGATATTCAGGTTCACTTCGTCATAGCCGTACTGCTCGACCAGTTTCGCGCACTTGGCGAGGTCATCCGGTTCGCTGCCACCCAGCTGTGCCGCGACCGGATGCTCTTCCTTGCTGAAGCCGAGATGGCGCTCGACGTTGCCGTGCAGCAGGGCGCCGGTCGTGATCATCTCGGTGTAGAGGAACGCGCTGGAGGAGACCTGCCGCAGGAAGCAGCGGCAGTGACGGTCCGTCCAGTCCATCATCGGCGCGACGCAGAGCCGATGACTTTGGGTCATGGATATTGGCCGCTCGATTCCGCGCGCAGGCGGATCAGGCCGTCGAGACTTTCGGTGAAGGGCGCGGGCACGCCGGCTTTTCGCGCGACTTCGAGCGTGCCGGTGAGCAGGCCGTCGATTTCCAGGCGCTTGCCGGCCTCCATGTCCTGCAGCGTGGAGGGCTTGAAGGCGCCCAGGCGGCGCGCCATGTCAATGCGCGCTTCAGGGTCGATGTCGGCGTCCACACCCACCGCGCGGCCGATGGCGAGCACCTCACGCATGATCGAAACCATGTAGGCCTTCACGCGCGTGTCCGCAATCAACCGGTTGGCGCTCGCCAGCGTGAGCGCCGCCACCGGGTTGAAGCTGACGTTGCCGAGCAGCTTGACCCAGAAATCCTTCTCGATGAAGCCGGTCTCCTCGGCATTGAAACCGGCGGCCTTGAGCGCCTGCACGATGTCGTGGGTACGCGCGGTGTTCTTGCCGCCCGGCTCGCCGAGAATCAGGCGCTGGCCCATGTTGTGGCTGATGAGGCCCGCTTCAGGCGTCGAAGCGGCGAGATGGATGACGCAGCCAACGATGCGATCGGTCGGTATCGCTTTTGACAGCTTGCCGCCGGGATCGAGCGTTTCCAGGCGCAGCTTGCCGCCGCCGAAGGCGAGACGGTCGAAGAACCACCAGGGCACGCCGTTCATCGCGGTAACCACCGACGTGTCCGGCCCAAGCAGGGGGCCGATGTTCGCGGCGACTTCAGGCATGCTCTGGCCCTTGACCGCAACGATCACGTAGTCCTGCGGTCCAAGCTTCGAGGGATCGCTATCGGCTTTGATTTCTACCCGGGATTCCTTGTTTTCGAAAAGAATCCGCAGCCCATGCTCGCGAATGGCCATAAGGTGCGCGCCCCTGGCCACGACAGAGACGTCGTGACCGCTTTGCGCGAGCCGGCCGGCGACCAGGCCGCCGACCGCGCCGGCGCCGTAGATGCAGATTTTCATGGTGTAATTCTAGCGTCCAAGGAGAGCCAACCATGTTCGCCTTCATGAAGAAATCGAAATCGCTGCTGCCCGCGGGATCCACGCTGTCGGGGCGCGCCGGGAAAATGTCGGTGCCCGAGAAGCACGCCGTCAACGGCAACCGCATCGTGCCGCCGTTCCCGGCCGGCCTTGAACAGGCCGTGTTCGGTCTGGGCTGCTTCTGGGGCGCGGAAAAGTTGTTCTGGAATATTCCCGGCGTCTACAGCACCGCGGTCGGCTACGCCGGCGGCGAGACCAAAAACCCGAGCTACGAGGAAGTCTGCTCCGGCATGACCAACCACACCGAAGCGGTGCTGGTGGTGTTCGACCCGAAGAAAGTGAGCTACGAGGCGCTGCTCAAGGCGTTCTGGGAAGGCCACGACCCGACCCAGGGCATGCGCCAGGGCGGCGATGCCGGCACCCAGTACCGCTCTGCGATCTACGCGTACGGCGACGCCCAATTGAAGGCCGCGCTTGCTTCGAAAGGGATTTTTGAAAAAGAACTCCAAAATAAAAAATTCGGAAAAATAACAACTGAAGTCCGAGCCGCCCCGGAGTTCTACTATGCCGAGGTCTATCACCAGCAATACCTCGCCAAGAATCCGAACGGCTACTGCGGCCTTGGCGGCACCGGCGTTTCCTGCCCGATCGGAGCCGGCGTCACCGCCTGAGGCAATGCGCCTCGACAAATGGTTGTGGGCTGCGCGCTTCTTCAAGACGCGCAGCCTGGCGCAGCAGGCGGTCGCCAGCGGCCGCGTGAAGCTGAACGGTGATCGCATCAAGGCTGCGCACTCGGTCAAGGCCGGCGATGGCCTGTCGATCCGGATCGCCGAATTCGAGTGGAGCATCGTGGTGCGCGCCTTGTCGGAACAGCGCGGGCCGGCGCCGCGGGCGCAGTTGCTCTATGAGGAAAGTGAAGCCAGCCGCGCCGAGCGCCAGAAGCGCGCCGACCAGCGCCGCTGGGGTTCCGAGCCGGCGCTGCGGCTGAAAGGCCGGCCTACGAAGAGGAACCGGCGGCTACTGGAGAAGTTCGCGCGCCGCGAAGCGGATCCTGCCGACAACACCGACACCTGAAGCGTAGGCGGGCAGGTCCACGCCCACCGGCGTCGGCGCGCGCCCGATCAGCGCCGCCAGATGGTTCACCTTCGGCAGGTTGTCGCGGCGCATCAGTTCCAGGCAACCCAGGGAAATCGGCGAGAGGTGCAGCAGGTCGCAGATGCGGCCCGCCAGTTTCGCCAGCAGCGCCGGCACCGGCAGGTGCAACGCACGATGACCGCCCTGGGCGCCCCGTAATGCGTCCAGGTACTCGGCCATCGTGCGCCGGGCGCTGCCGCCCAGTTCGACTTCGCGCCGGCCTTCGCCGCCGCGCTCGCAGAGTACGGCGAGCGCTTCGCCGAGGTCGCGCACGTGCAGCGGCGCCATGCGGCCGCGCGCATCGGCGGGGCAGGGGTGCACCGGCCAGGCCGCGACCTTTCGCAGCCACAGCGCGAGGTAGCCGCCGTCGCCGTCCAGCAGGCCGGGGCGCACGATGCTGTAGTCGGCCCCGCTGGCCATGATCCTTCTCTCCGCGACCAGCTTGGCGCGCAGAAAGCGGCTCCGCGCTTCGGGCCGCAACCCGAGGGCGGAGACGTGAACCAGCCGGAGGCCGAGGCGCGCGCAGGCTTCGCCAAGCGCGGCGGGCGCCATGTTGTTCACTCGGTCGTAGGTCTCGCCGCCGCGCTCGCGCAGGATGCCGGCCGCATTGACCACCGCGTCGATATCGCTGAGTAGCGGCTGCCAGATGTAGCGGGTGGTGAGGGACTCGAAGTGGATTTCGCGTAGCTCGACGTTGTGCAAGGACGCGCGCAGGTCCGGAGGCAGCTTCGCCAGCGCCCGTCTGGGCTGGCGCGTGCCAATGACCACAGTGTGGCCGCGCGCCCGCAGCGCGGCGGCGGCGTGCCGCCCGACGAACCCCGACCCACCCAGGACCAAAACTCTCATGTTTCTTCCTTTCGGTAATTTCAGTCTTGACAGAAATGTATGACATCGTTAATCTCATGTCAAGTCATGGCCGCAGATTCCGCTGATACCGCAGAAGACGCCCTGACCGGGGCGGTGGGCGCCCTGGGGGCGCGTTTCGTCCTGCATTGGGGCGAGATGGGAACGCGCTGGGGCGTCAGCCGCACCGTGGCGCAGATGCACGCGCTGCTGTTCTACCTGGGCCGGCCGATGCACGCTGAAGAAATTGCCGCGACGCTGCAGGTGGCGCGTTCGAACGTCAGCACCAGCCTGCGCGAGCTGCAGAACTGGAACCTGATTCGAGTTGTGCATCGGGCGGGCGACCGGCGCGACCACTTCGAGACCGCGCAGGACCCCTGGGAACTGCTGCGGATTCTGGTCAAGGAGCGCAAAAAGCGCGAATTCGACCCGACCGTGGCCTTCCTGCGCGCCTGCGTGGAGAGCAAGGAGTTCGCGAAAGAGGACCCGCAGACCCAGAAGCGCCTGCGCGAAACCCTGGCGCTGATGGAGGCGGGCTCGACCTGGGCCGAGCAGATGCTCGGCATGGAGAACTCTTTGCTGAAGCGGATGGTCAAACTGGGAGCAAAGGTCCAATCCCTGCTGAAGGCCGCCTGACCATGAACACGACGAGTAAATTCTGCGTACCGCTGACCGTCTACTACGACAAATCCTGCCCGATGTGCGCCACCGAAATGCACGTCATCGAGGAACTCGACTGGCGCGGGCGCCTGAAACTGGTGGACTGCTCGGCCGCTGGTTTCGACGACGGCGCCCTGGCGATGGAGGGCGTCACGCGCGAGGCGATGATGACGAAGCTCCATGCACGCGATCCGGAGGGCAAATGGCTCACCGGCCTGGACGCGTTCGAGGCAGTCTATGCGTCGGCGGGGCTCCAGGGAGCCGCGCGTTTCTGGGGCGACCGTCGTCTGCGCCCGTTGCTCGACCGCGTCTATCCTGTAATGGCGCGTTACCGTCAGCCGTTGTCGCGCCTGGGATTGCACAGCGTGGTCGGGGTCCTGCTGCGTGCGATCGCAGGCAGCAACAGGACCATCTGACTACTGCAGCGCAGGCCAGTCCTCGAGCTTGATCCTGCCGGCGCTACGCAGCTTTTACCTTCGCCGGCCCGGCCTTGGAGATCAGCTCGCGCAGCACGTAGGGCAGGATGCCGCCGTGCTTGAAGTAATCGACCTCGATCGGCGTGTCGATGCGCGACTTCACCTTGATGGATTGTTTGCTGCCATCTTTTCTTTTTATTTCAAGGGAAAGCTCTTGTTGCGGGTGAATGTCGTCGAGACCTGAGATCGAGATCTCTTCCTCACCGGTGATGCCGAGCGAGACCGCGCTGTCGCTGCCGAGGAACTGCAGCGGCAGCACGCCCATGCCCACCAGGTTGGAGCGGTGGATTCGCTCGAAGCTGCGCGTGATCACCGCCTTGACGCCCAGCAGCTGGGTGCCCTTGGCCGCCCAGTCGCGCGAGGATCCGGTGCCGTATTCCTCGCCGCCGAAGATCACCGTCGGCGTGCGGTCGGCGATGTAGCGCATCGCCGCGTCGTAAATGGGCAATTTTTCATTTTTATAAAGAGTCAAGCCACCCTCTGTGCCCGGGAGCATCAGGTTCTTGATGCGCACGTTGGCGAAGGTGCCGCGCATCATCACGTCGTGGTTGCCGCGGCGCGCGCCGTAGCTGTTGAAGTCCGCCACCGCGACGTCGTTCTCTTGCAGGTAGAAGCCCGCGGGCGAGGTCGGCTTGATGGAGCCGGCCGGGCTGATGTGGTCAGTGGTGACCGAGTCGCCGAACACGCCGAGCACTTTCGCGCCGGAAATGTTGCCGGTGCTGCCCGGCTTCATGCCGAAATCCTTGAAGAACGGCGGCTCGGCGATGTAGGTGGAAGCGGGCCAGCTGTAGACCTGGCCGGTGGGCGCCGATATCTTCTTGAACATCGGGCTGGCGTTGGCGAGGTCGCCGTAGAGCCTGCGGAAGGTCGGCGCGTCCATCGCCAGCTTCATCAGCGCGTGGATTTCGTCCGAGGTCGGCCAGATGTGGCCGATGTAGACGTCCTGGCCGTCCTTGGATTTGCCGAGGGGCTCGGTCTTGAAGTCTTTCAGCACGCTGCCCGCGATCGCGTAGGCGACCACGAGGGGCGGCGAAGCGAGGTAGTTGGCGCGGATGTTCGGGTGGATGCGCGCTTCGAAGTTGCGGTTGCCCGAGAGCACCGCGGCGCAGACCAGCTCGTTCTTGACGATGGTTTCCTCGATCGGCTGCGCGAGCGGGCCCGCGTTGCCGATGCAGGTGGTGCAGCCGTAGCCGGCGAGGTAGAAGCCGAGCTTCTCCAGGTAAGGCAGCAGGCCCGCCTTGGTCAGGTACTCGGTGACCACGCGCGAGCCGGGCGCGAGCGAAGTCTTGATATGCGGCTTGACCGTGAGGCCGAGTTCGACCGCCTTCTTCGCCAGCAATCCCGCCGCGAGCAGCACGCCCGGGTTGGAGGTATTGGTGCAGGAAGTGATGGCGGCGATCAGCACGTCGCCGTTGCTGATATCGAGGCCGTCATAGGTTTTATATTTTTTATTTAATTCGGAAGAATTTTTTCCAAAACCATTCTCCTTGACCGGCGCGGAAAACAGGTTGGTGAAGTTGCTCTTCATCTTGTCCAGGTTGATGCGGTCCTGCGGCCGCTTCGGGCCGGCCAGCGACGACATCACGGTGGACAGGTCGAGCTCCAGGCTCTCGCTGTAGTCGATCGAGCCGGCTTTCGGTACGCCGAACATCTGCTGCGCCTTGTAGTAGGCCTCGAAGGCCGAGATTTCGGCATCCGTGCGTCCGGTGCCCTTGAAGTAGGCCACCGTCTTTTCGTCCACCGGGAAGAAGCCCATGGTGGCGCCGTACTCGGGCGCCATGTTGGCGATGGTGGCGCGGTCGGTGACCGACAGCGAGGAGCAGCCTTCGCCGAAGAATTCGACGAACTTGCCGACGACTTTCGCCTTGCGCAGCATTTCGGTGACGGTGAGGACGAGGTCCGTAGCCGTGCACGCCGGGTGCAATTTATTTTTTAACTGAACCCCAACAACATCAGGAGTAAGGAAGTACACCGGTTGCCCAAGCATGCCGGCCTCGGCCTCGATGCCGCCCACGCCCCAGCCCACCACGCCGATGCCGTTGATCATGGTGGTGTGGCTGTCGGTGCCGACCAGGGTGTCGGGATAATAGATACCGTCTCTCTGGTGCACGCCGCGCGCCAGGTATTCCAGGTTCACCTGGTGCACGATGCCGATGCCCGGGGGCACGACCTTGAAGGTGTCGAAAGCCTGCATGCCCCATTTCATGAATTGGTAACGTTCTTCGTTGCGCTTGAATTCCAGCTTCATGTTGAGGTCAAGCGCGTTCTTGCTGCCGTAGTGGTCGACCTGCACCGAATGGTCCACCACCAGGTCCACCGGCACCAGCGGCTCGATCACCTTCGGGTCCTTGCCCATTTTCGCCGCCACGCCGCGCATCGCCGCCAGGTCGCATAGCAGGGGCACGCCGGTGAAGTCCTGCAGCACGATGCGCGCCAGCACGAACGGGATCTCGTCGGTGCGCTTCGCCTTCGGCTTCCAGTTGGCGAGCTGGCGCACATGCTCTTCGGTGACTTTCTTGCCGTCGCAGTTGCGCAGTACGGACTCGAGCACGATGCGGATGGAAATCGGCAGCCGCTCGATTTTCACGTTCAGGGCTTTTCCAAGCTGGGGCAGCGAGTAGAACTTGCCGCCCTTCATGGACTGGAGTGTGTTGTGCAGGTTATGCGGCATTGAAGCCTCCATCAAACGTGAACGTTCTTCGATCAATCCTGTGAGCTGCTCGTCGCAGCGCGCGATCGGGGTAGGGTAGTTGCGTATTTCCTCGGATAGTTCCGCGATGCGCCGCGCGTTGCTCATATCACCATCAAGTCGACGAATTCGTGCACCGGGGTATTTTCCAACCGCTTCTGGTCCTGGCACAAATGCAAAATAGTTTGCGATTGTTTCACCGGGAAGCGGCGCGCGAGGTTGGTCTTGAACTTCTCCACCAGCAGCGGCATGCCTTCCTTGCGGCGGCGCTTGTGGCCGATCGGGTATTCGCAGACCACTTCCTCGAGCTTCGTGCCGTCCTTGAATTCCACCGTGAGCGCATTGGCGATCGAGCGCTTGTCGGGGGCGTGGTAGTCGCGTGTGAACTTCTTGTCCTCGACGCAGACGATCTTGGCCCTTAGCGCATCGATGCGCGGATCCTTCGCCACGGCATCTTCGTAGTCGCCGGCAGTCAGGCGACCGAAGATGAACGGCACGGCAACCATGTACTGAATGCAGTGGTCGCGGTCGGCGGGGTTGTTGAGCGGGCCTTTCTTGTCGATGATCCGCATCGCTGCCTGGTGCGTGCGAATTTTTATTTTCCTGATGTCCTGGATTCTGTCCTTTACAAGTGGATGCAGCTGCATCGCGCATTCCGCCGCGGTCTGCGCGTGAAATTCCGCCGGGAAGGAGATTTTGAAAAGAATGTTTTCCATCACGTAGCTGCCGAAGGGGCGCTGGAACCTGAACGGCTTGCCCTTGAACAGCACGTCGTAGAAGCCCCAGCCCCTGGCGGTCAGCACGGAGGGGTAGCCCATCTCGCCGGTCTGGGTGATCAGCGCGAGGCGCACCGCGCGCGCGGTGGCGTCGCCGGCCGCCCAGCTCTTGCGCGAGCCGGTGTTCGGCGCGTGGCGGTAGGTGCGCAGCGACTGCCCATCGACCCAGGCCTGGGATACGGCGTTTATTGTTTCATCTTGGTTCAAATCCAAGAGACTTGAAACAACCGCCGTGGAAGCGACCTTGACCAGCGCCACGTGATCCAGGCCGACGCGGTTGAAGCTGTTCTCCAGCGCCAGCACGCCCTGGATTTCATGGGCCTTGATCATCGCGGTAAGTACGTCTTTCACCTTCAATGGTTTTCCATTCCTGGACAACCAGTCCGCGGTCGCGAGAATCCCGCCGAGGTTGTCGGAGGGATGGCCCCATTCCGCCGCCAGCCAGGTGTCATTGAAATCCAGCCAGCGGATCATGGCGCCGATGTTGAACGCCGCCTGCACCGGGTCGAGCTGGAACTGGGTGCCGGGCACGCGCGCGCCGTTCGGCACGACGGTGCCCTTGACGATCGGGCCCAGGAGCTTGGTGCAGGCCGGGTACTCGAGCGCCTCGAAGCCGCAGCCCAGCGTATCCATCAGGCAATAGCGGGCGGTGTCGTAGGCGTTCTCGCTTTTTACGGAATAGTTTTTCGCGTAGTCGGCAATCAGGGTCAGTACCTTGTCTGCCTTCGGCCGGACGTTGGAAATGTGCGCGGACACTATTTCTTTTCCTGTTCTTTGTCGGACAGGGGTTTGAAAAGGTATTCGTTGCCGCCCGACTTGGGCGAATGGCCGACGGGATCGGGCGGCGTGCGCTGGTCGCCGGCGTGGTCCCACCAGACGGCGCGGCCTTTTTTCTGCGACTCGCGCTCCTCGGGATGCTTCTCGAGGTACTCGCGCATGAACCTGGTGTGCTCGGATTCGTACATGGCCATGGTGCGGCTCCTGTCCGTCAGCTTCTATCCTTCAAGGGCACCCACTTGCGGTTCTCGGGGCCGGTGTAATTGGCGGCCGGGCGGATGATCTTGCCGTCGATGCGCTGTTCGATGATGTGCGCCGACCAGCCGCTGGTGCGCGAGAGGACGAACAGCGGCGTGAAATGCAGCGTCGGCACGCCCATCTTGCTGTACGAGACGGCGCTGAACCAGTCCAGGTTGGCGAACATCTTCTTCTCGGCCCACATCACCGACTCGATGCGCTCGGCGATCTTCTGCTGCGTCATGTCCTTCGCTTCCTTCGACAGCTGCTCGGCCACCGCCTTGATCACCTTGTTGCGCGGGTCGCCGGTGGTGTAGACCGGGTGGCCGAAGCCGATGACGATTTCCTTGGCCGCCATGCGCTTGCGGATGTCGGCTTCCGCTTCGTCGGCCGTCTTGTAGCGCTTCTGGATCTCGTCGGAAACCTCGTTGGCGCCGCCATGCTTGGGGCCGCGCAGTGCGCCGATGCCGCCGGTGATCGCCGAATAGATGTCCGAGCCGGTGCCCGTGATCACGCGGCAGGTGAAGGTGCTGGCATTGAATTCGTGCTCGGCGTAAAGAATGAGCGAGGTATGCATGGCGCGCACCCAGGAGTCGCTGGGCTTCTTGCCATGCAGCAGATGCAGGTAATGTCCGCCGATCGAGTCGTCGTCGGTCTGCGTCTCGATTCTTTTGCCGGAATTCGCGAAGTGATACCAGTACAGCAGCATCGAGCCGAAACTCGCCATCAGGCGGTCGGCGATGTCGCGCGCGCCCTCGATGGGGTGCGCTTCCTTCTCGGGTTCCAGCGTGCCGAGCACGGAGCAGCCGGTGCGCAGAACGTCCATGGGATGGGCGGTTTTCGGAAGTTGTTCCAGAGCTGTTTTTAACGGGCCGGGAAGAGAACGAAGAGATCTCAGTTTGCTTTTGTATGCTGAAAGTTCTTTGGCAGTGGGAAGCTTTTCGTGCACTAGCAGATAGGCAACCTCTTCAAACTCCGCCTGGTCGGCGAAATCCAGGATGTCGTAGCCGCGGTAATGCAGATCATTACCACTGCGGCCGACGGTACAGAGCGCGGTGTTGCCGGCGACAACGCCGGACAGCGCGACCGACTTCTTCGGCTTAGGAGCCTCGGGAGAAGAGCTCATCGAGTTTCTGCTCGTAGGAGTGGTAATTCAGGTAGTCGTAGAGATCGTCGCGGCTCTGCATGCTGCCGACGACGTTCTTCTGAGTGCCGTCCTTCCTCACAGCCTTGTAGACGTTCAGCGCCGCCTGGTTCATGGCGCGGAACGCGGAGAGCGGGTAGAGGGCGATGGCGATGCCGGCAGAGCGCAGTTCGTCGAGAGTGAACAGCGGCGTCTTGCCGAACTCGGTGATATTCGCGAGCACCGGGACGTTGATTTGCGCGGTTATTTTTTTATAGGAATTCAAATCCGTCACTGCTTCGGGAAAGATCATGTCCGCGCCCGCTTCCACGTACTTCGTCATTCGTTCCAGCGCGGCATCGAAACCCTCGTTCGCGATCGCGTCGCTGCGCGCCATGATCACGAAAGAGGGGTCGGTGCGCCCGTCGACGGCCGCCTTGATGCGGTCGCACATCTCGCCGCCGGAGACCAGTTCCTTGTTGGGCCGGTGGCCGCAGCGCTTGGCGCCGACCTGGTCTTCCATGTGCATCGCGCCGGCGCCGGCCTTGATCAGCGAGCGCGTGGTGCGGGAGACGTTGAAGGCGCTCGAGCCAAAGCCGGTGTCCACGTCCACCAGCAGCGGCAGGTCGCAGACGTCGGTGATGCGGCGCACGTCGATCAGGACGTCGTCGAGGTTGGAGATGCCGAGGTCCGGCATGCCGAGCGAGCCCGCGGCGACGCCTCCGCCAGAGAGGTAAATCGCCTTGTAGCCGGTTCGCTTGGCAAGCAGCGCGTGATAGGCGCAGATCGCGCCGATGACCTGGAGAGGTTTTTCCTCCGATACTGCTTTCCGGAAGTTAAAGCCCGCGGTCATTTGCCGAGCAGGTGCTTTACCCCGTCGCGCTCTTCATGCAGTTCCTTCAGCGTGGCGTCCATGCGCCTGCGGCTGAAGTCGCTGATCTCGATTCCTTTCACGATGTCGTACTTGCCGCCCTTGCAGGTCACCGGGTAGCCGTACAGCACGCCCTCGGGAATGCCGTAGCTGCCGTCCGAAGGCACGCCCATCGACACCCAGTCGCCGTCGCGGCTGCCGAGCGACCAATCGCGCACGTGGTCGATGGCGGCATTGGCCGCGCTCGCCGCGGAGGACAGCCCGCGCGCTTCGATGATGGCCGCGCCGCGCTTCTGCACCGTCGGAATGAAGGTGGATTCCAGCCAGGCCTGGTCGTTGATCATCGGCCAGGCCTTCTTGCCGTCCACTTCGGCCTGGAACACGTCGGGGTACTGGGTCGCCGAGTGGTTGCCCCAGATGGTAATTTTTTTCACCGAGGACACCGGTTTTCCTAACTTCTGGGCCACCTGCGAGGTCGCCCGGTTGTGATCGAGCCGCATCATGGCGGTGAATTGAGTCGGTTTCAGGCTGGGCGCGTTTTTCATCGCGATCA
>JANXUV010000036.1 GCA_025356085.1 Betaproteobacteria bacterium | reverse complement strand
AATTCCACCGCGTATTCCAGCGTCAGGCCGATCGGCGGCACCAGGTCGATCGCCTCGTCCTTGCCTGAAGCGCGGATGTTGGTCAGCTGCTTGGTGCGGATCGGATTGACCACGAGGTCGTTGTCGCGGCTGTGGATGCCGACGATCATGCCCTCGTACACCGGCTCGCCGGGGCTGACGAACATGCGGACGCGCTCCTGCAGCTTCCAGATGGCGTAGGCGACGATGGCGCCGTCGTCCTGCGAAATCAGCACGCCGTTGCGCCGCTCGGCCATCTGCTCGGCCTTGGCGGCCGCGTATTCGTCGAACACGTGGCTCATCACGCCGGTGCCGCGCGTGAGGGTCATGAATTCGCCCTGGAAGCCGATCAGGCCGCGCGCCGGAATGCGGTAATCGAGGCGCACGCGCCCCTTGCCGTCGGGCTGCATGTCGAGCAGTTCGCCGCGGCGGCGGCCCAGCTCTTCCATCACGCCGCCCTGGTTGGTGTCCTCGACGTCCACTGTCAGCACCTCGAACGGCTCGCACTTCACGCCGTCGATGACCTTGTAGATCACGCGCGGGCGCGACACCGCGATTTCGTAGCCTTCGCGGCGCATGTTCTCGAGCAGGATGGTCAGGTGCAGCTCGCCCCGGCCGTGCACGATGAAGGTATCGGTGTCCTCGGGATACTCGACGCGCATCGCCACGTTGCTCTTGGTTTCGCGCTCCAGGCGCTCGCGGATCTGGCGGCTGGTGAGGAACTTGCCTTCGCGGCCGGCCAGGGGCGACGCGTTGACGAGGAAATTCATCGTCAGCGTCGGCTCGTCCACTGTCAGCATCGGCAGCGCGTCCGGGTGGTCGGGCTGGCACAGCGAGGTGCCGACGCCGACTTCGTCGATGCCGTTGATCAGCACGATGTCGCCCGCCTCGGCTTCCGCCACCTGCACCCGCGCCAGGCCCTCGAACATCAGGACCTGATTTATTTTCGCCTTGATCGGAGTCGAATCCGGCCCATTCATCACGATGACGTCCTGCGCCGGCTTGATGCGGCCGCGGCGGATGCGGCCGATGCCGATCTTGCCGACGTAGCTGGAGTAATCCAGCGAGCAGATCTGCAGCTGCAGCGGCTCATCCGGATTCTCGTCGCGCATCGGCACGTATTCGAGGATCGCCTGGAACAGCGGCTTCAGGTCCGCGCCCTTCTCATCCGGCTTGCGGGTCGCCCAGCCTTCCAGCGCCGAGGCGTAGACCACCGGGAAATCGAGCTGCTCTTCGGTCGCGCCGAGCTTGTCGAACAGGTCGAAGGTCTGGTTCACCACCCACTGCGCGCGCGCGCCGGGGCGGTCCACCTTGTTGACGACGACGATGGGCTTGAGGCCCAGCGCCAGCGCCTTGCGCGTGACGAAGCGTGTCTGCGGCATCGGGCCCTCGACCGCGTCCACCAGCAGCAGCACGCCGTCCACCATCGAAAGCACGCGCTCGACTTCGCCGCCGAAGTCGGCGTGGCCCGGGGTGTCGACGATGTTGATGTGCGTGCCTTCGAAGCGCACCGCGCAGTTCTTGGCGAGAATGGTGATGCCGCGCTCGCGCTCCAGGTCGTTCGAGTCCATCACCCGCTCCTGCAGATGCTCGTGGGCGGCGAAGGTGCCGCTCTGACGAAGCAGCTTGTCGACCAGGGTGGTTTTCCCGTGGTCAACGTGGGCGATAATGGCGACGTTACGTAAAGCGCGAGGCATGATCTTGATTCTTCTGCAAAAAGGACCGCGCATTCTACGCGAGTTATGCGTTTAAAGGCACTTCTCGGCGATTACCCGGTCAGCCACGCATTGCGCAGCGGCGCGCTGCGCAGCGACCGGTTGCAATTCGATTTTGCCGACGTCAGGGTGCCGCACACCGCCTTCAAGCGCGTGGTGCGCGACCTGGAGTTCGACGTCGCCGAAATATCGATCGTCACCTTCCTGCTGGCGAAGGCGTTCGACAAACCGTACCGGCTTCTGCCCGCGGTGATGTTCGGCAGGTTTCAGCACCCTTATTTGGTAAGTACTAAATCCATGAAACCAAAAGAACTGGAAGGAAAACGCGTCGCCATCCGTTCCAGTTCGGTCACCACCGCGGCCTGGATCCGCGGCATCCTGTCGGACGACTATGGTGTCGATCTAGGCAAGGTGAACTGGCTGACTTTCGAGGATGCGCACGTCGCCGAATACCGCGATCCGGCCAACATGACGCGCGCGCCCGAAGGCAGGACGGCGCTGCAGATGCTGCTCGACGGTGAAGTCGATGCCGCCATCCTCTCCGACCCCGTGCCGCAGGATCCGCGCCTGATGCCGGTAATTCCCAACCCGACTGCCGCCATCGAAGATTGGCGCAAGCGCAAGGCGCCGTTGCAGATCAACCATATGGTTTGCGTGAGGAAGGAACTGGGGCCGGCAGTATGCGAAGAGGTGTATTCAATGCTGTTGCAGAGCAAGAATCTTGCAAAGGAAACGACGGAAAACAGTCCTTTCGGCATCGAGGAGAATCGCCGCAACCTGGAAGTCGCGATCGACTATGTGCACCGCCAGGGCCTGATCCCGAAAAAGTTCTCGGTCGACGAGCTGTTCCAATGACCCGGGACGCCGTGGCACGCAGACGCTATATCAATGGCTCGATCTGGTGGAGCGCGCCGGGCGTGCAGATGACTTTCGCCCTGAACATCGGCTTGCTGGCGACGGCGCTGAACCTCTTCCTGCGCTCGCTCTAGATGGCTCCCACCGCCACCTTTCGCAACGCGCTGCCGATGCAATCGATGCTGCTGGAATACCGCATCGAGCAGGTACTGGGCGCGGGCGGCTTCGGCATCACCTACCGCGCGCGCGACACCAACCTCGACAAGGACGTCGCCATCAAGGAGTACCTGCCAGGCGAACTGGCCATGCGCGCACCCGACGGCAATGTGGTCGCGCAGGCGACGACGCACGAGGAAGGCTACAAGTGGGGCCTCGACCGCTTCCTGATGGAGGCGCGCACGCTGGGCAAGTTCAGCCACGCCAACATCGTCCGGGTGTTGCGCTATTTCGAGGCCAACGCCACCGCCTACGTGGTGATGGACTACGAGCAGGGCGATCCGCTGAAAACGGTGCTGCAGCTCGACCCGCAACCGCCCGAAGCGAAGCTGAAGGCCTGGCTGGGGCCGCTGCTGGAGGGACTGGCCGCGGTGCACGCGACCGGATTCCTGCACCGCGACATCAAGCCCGACAACATCTTCATCCGCGCCGACGGCCGGCCGGTGCTCATCGACTTCGGCGCCGCGCGCCAGGCCATGGGCGGCGCGACCAAAAGCCTCACCTCCATCCTCACCCCGGGCTTCGCGCCACTGGAGCAGTACTCGGGCGAAGGCAAGCAGGGTCCGTGGACCGACCTCTATGCGATGGGCGGCGTATTGTTCCGCGCGGTCACGGACAAGAATCCGCCCGACGCGGTATCTCGCATCCGTGGCGATTCGCTAGGCGCCGGGCTTGCCGCCGCGCGCGGGAAATACAGCGAACCGTTCCTCGCGGCGATCGAGTGGGCGCTCAGGCTCGACGAGAAGCAGCGGCCGCAGAGCGTGGCGCAGTGGAAGGAGGCCGTGCTCGCCGAACGGCGCGCGGCCACGCCCGCTGCGCTGCCGTCCGCGGCTGAACGGCGCGTCGAGCGTACGGTGCGTACGGAGCGCACGATCCGCATCGAGCCCGCGGCGTCCGCCGAGCCGCCGCCGCGCAAACGCTGGCCGCTCTACGTGGCGGCGGCGCTGATCGCGCTGGCGGGATTCGGCGTTTGGAAGAAACAGCACGCCGCACGCATCGAGGCCGAGCGCGCCGCGGCGGAAGCCGAGACGCAGCACCAGGCCGCAGAGGCGCGCAGGCGCGAGGCGCGCGAACTGCGCTACGCGAATACGCCGCCCGTCCCAGCCCAGGTGCAAGCGCCCGCGCGGAGCGCCGCGTCCGCATCCCCTCCCGCGGCCGCGGCTCCGGCTGCCGCGGCTGCAAGCGAGGCGCAGGACGGCGAAGCCGAATTCCGCGGCGCCGACAGCAACGGCGACGGCTTCCTCACCCAGTCGGAGGCGCGGCGCTTCCCCGCGCTGGAGCGGAATTTCCAGCGTGTCGATCGCAACGGCGACGGCCGCATTTCGCGCGAGGAATTCCTCGAGGCCAGGCGCCAGATGCTCGAGCGCCGGCTGAACAAGCAGAGTCGCTAGCCGCTAGGCGGCAATCAGCGTGTAGCTCTGCACCGGCTGCTGGAAGCCTTTCAGCTTCAGGAGTTCGCCGAGGGCGTGTTTCTGGCCCTGCCTCCCTTCTTCATCCAGCAGTTCGATGGTGCGGGCATCGATGAGGATCTCGCCGTGCGCGGCTTCCGCGCACAGCCGCGCGGCCAGGTTCACGGCCGGTCCCACCGCGGTGTATTCCAGCCGCGAGGCGGCGCCGATCACGCCGACAGTGACGAACCCGCTCGCCACCCCGACGCCGACGCCCAGGCTCAGGTCCTGGTCCGACCAGCGCGCGGTGATCTCCATGCCGCGCTCGCGGATCTTGCGCGCCAGCGCCAGCGCGCGCAGTGCGTGGTCCGCGTAGGGGATCGGCGCACCGACCAGGATCAGCACGCCGTCGCCGGCCTGGTCCTTGATGGTGCCGCCGCACTCGGTGGCGGCGGCGCCGACCGCGTCGTAGTACTCGCGCAGGATGGCGATCACCTTGCGCGATTCGGTGGCGGCGGTAAACGCGGTGAAGCCGCGCAGGTCGCAGCAGACGACGGACAGCTCGAGGGTCTGCTCGTCGGTGGCGCTCTTCAGGCCGCGCCGGCCCACCAGTTCGGCCACCGCCGGCGACAGGAAACGGGACATGAACTGCGCGCGCCGGCCCTGCACCACGTGGTACTGCACGCCGCCCACCAGCAAAATCAGCAGGCCGATCGCCGCCGACACCGGCGCGATGTTTACCGGCAGCACCACGCCCGAGGCCATGAACGGCGCCGCCAGCGCGAAGGCGATCAGGCGCGTCGCCTCGGCGCGGTCGGGCCGCCGGCGCAGCATCAACAGGGACGAGAAGATCGATATCGCCAGCCCCACCGTAAGCGGCAGCGCGAACAGCCAGAACTCCGAATCGCGCACCATGAACACCTCGCGGAAGCCCTGGCTGCGGAACTGCTCGAGGCGCAGCCGCGGGAACAGCAGCGCCATCAGGCAGTAGAACAGCGCCAGCCCCTGCGCCACACGCAGCAGCATGTCCGGCCCGCGGGTCTTCAACCCGGCGGCGGGCACCGTGCGGCGTACGCGCAGGATCCATTCGTAGGCAAAGAAGAAGGCCGCCGCCTCGGGGATCGCGAACACGCCATCCCACCATTCGACGATGCCGTGGAAGTGGCGCGGATAGGCGATCTGCGAGCCGATGCCGATCGACACGCCGACCGAGGCGAGGAACAGCGCCAGCGCGCGGCTGGTCGGCGAACTGCGGTCGGCGATGATGAAGGCGAGGGCCATCCCCATCGCCAGCAGCGAGGTGATGATTTGCGAGGTGGTGTCGATCACTGGGAGGGAACGGAAAAGCCTTCCTTCATCTTGCGGTCGAATTCTTCCGCCACCTTCGCGTCGTTGTCCAGCATCGCCTGCGCATCGGTGTTGGCGTACTGGATGCCGCCGAGGTCGGTGTAGGCCTTCTGCACGCGCTCGCTCCACAGGCCGATGTCGCGCACGGTCGGTACGATGCGGGAGAACAGGCGCTTCTTGAAGCGGGCATGGCCGTCCGACTGGTCGAGCGCAGGGCCGACGTCCTTCCAGTCCATGCCGAGCTGCTCCCACATTTCCGGCGAGTTGAAGCGGTCGCGCAGGTGGGTGGAGCCCTCGATGACGAAATCCTCGCGCTCGCGCAGCTCGGGCGCGGTGAGCTCGGGGTAGTAGTCGCGCAGCGCGAGACGGCCGAAAGCGACGTGGCGCGCCTCGTCCTGCATCACGTAGGCGTTCACCGCCTGGCAGAGCGGGTTCTTCGAATAGTCGCGGATGCGCTGGAAAGCGACCAGTGCGATGCCCTCGATCAGCACCTGCATGCCGAGATAGGTGAAATCCCAGCGCTTGTCGGAGAGCGCCTTCTCGAGCAGCGCCTTGAGCGGTTTGGAGATCGGGTAGACGAACTTGAACTTCTCGGTGAGCAGGCGCCGGTAGGCCTCCACGTGCCTCGCCTCGTCCATTACCTGCGTCGCGGCGTAGAACTTGGATTCGATGCGCGGCACGTCCTGCACGATGCGCGCGGCGCACACCAGCGCGCCCTGCTCGCCGTGCAGGAATTGCGACAGGTTGAACACCTGGCTGTGGTAGCGCAGCTCGCTGCGCTGCTTCTCCGAGAGCTTGTCCCAGAGTCTGGTGCCGTAGAGCGGCACCACCTCGTCGGCCATCTGCATCGGATCTTCCGGATCCACCGGCAGGCTCCAGTCGATGCGCGTCTCGGCGTCCCACTGCTCCTTCTTGCCCTTGGAGTAGAGCTTCAGCAGATCGTCGGAGCGGGCGTCGTAGTCCCAGGTGAACGAAACCTCGCCGCTGGCGGGAAATTTCCAGTGCGTTTCTTCCTGCGGGACGGTGTAGCGGTAAAGCGTAGACATCAGCCAGCTTTCTTTTGTTCTTTGAACTCTGATTTCAAAAGATTTTCAAAACCCGCGGCGTCCAGCGAGGCGCTGAAATGGTGGCCCTGCCACTCGTCGCAGCCGAGCGCGCGCAGGCGCTCGAGCTGCCCCGCGCTCTCCACGCCCTCCGCGGCCACGCGCAATCCGAGCGCCTTCGCCATCGCGGCAATAGTCTGAACGATCGTGATGTCGTTCGGGTGCGCGTCCAGCTCGCGCAGGAACGAACGGTCGATCTTCAACTTGTGGATCGGCAGCTGGCGCAGGTAGGCAAGGCTGGAATAGCCGGTGCCGAAATCGTCGATCGCCACGCGCACGCCGAGCGCGCCGATGCGGCGCAATGTCTCGACGTTCTCCGGCAGCGCCGACATCAGCACCCGCTCGGTGACTTCGAGCTCGACGCAGCGCCCCGGCAGCTGGTTGGCGGCGAGCGCGTCGGTCAGCATCTTCACGTACTCCCCGCCCTGCGCCAGTTCCTGCGCCGAAACGTTGATCGCAAAGCACAGTTCGCCCGCGGCGGCCGATCCCCGCCGCCACGCGGCGGCCTGCCCCAAAGCGCGCTCGAGGGTCCACTGCCCGAGCGGCCGGATCAATCCGCAATCCTCCGCCACCGGAATGAAGGTATCCGGCATCAGCAGCCCGTCCCGCGGATGCTGCCAGCGCACCAGCGCCTCGGCGCCGGCGATGTTCCCCGCGAACGAGAGCATGGGCTGCCAGTGCAGCACCAGCTCGTTGCTCGCCAGCGCACGGCGCAGGTCGTTTTCCATGCCGAGGCGCGCCAGCGCGCGCTCATTCAGCTCGGGGGAGAAGAAGCGGAAGCTGTTGCGCCCGGTTTCCTTGGCGTGGCTGTTGGCGGCGTCGGCGTTCTTCAGCAGTTCGGCGAAATCGCGGCCGTCGCCCGGGTAGACGCTGATGCCGATCGAGGCGGTAACGCCGAGCGTGCGCCCCTCGATGGTGAACGGGCGCGCCAGGACCGCCAGCACGCGCCGCGCCAGCGCCGCGGCATCGCCGGTATCCTTCAGGCCGTTCCACAGCAGCACGAACTCGTCGCCGCCCAGGCTCGCCAGCGTGTCGTCGCTACGCAGCGTACTGCCATCGCCCGTATTGCTGTTGCCGCCGACGCCGCCCAGGCGCTCGGCGACCGCGCGCAACAGCGCGTCGCCGGCGGCGTGGCCGAGCGAATCGTTGATCAGGTTGAAGCGGTCGAGATTCAGGAACAGCAGCGCGAGGCTGCCGCGCGTGCGCGCGGCGGCAAGGATCGCCTGGTTGGCGCGGTCGGCGAGCAGCATCCGGTTCGGCAGTCCGGTCAGCGCATCGCGCGTGGCCAGGTACTGGATGCGCTCCTCGGCCTGCTTGCGCGCGGTGATGTCGGCGCCGGTGCCGCGGTAGCCGGTCAGCTTGCCCGCGGCGTCCAGCACCGGCACCCCGGTGACCGACTGCCAGATCACCCGGCCCGACTTGGTCAGCGAGCGGTGCACCTGGTCGCGGAAGCCGTCGGCGCGCGCTGCCCGTTCCGCGAACCAGGGGTCCATCGACTGCGCTTCGCCCAGCGGCATGAACTCGCGCGGCGCGCGGCCGATCATCTCGTGGCGCAGGAAGCCGAGCACGGTTTCGACGCGCTCGGAGAGAAAAGTATATTTCCAGTGGGCGTCGGTCTCCCAGACGTATTCGCCGGAGGCCTCAAGCACATCGCGGAAGCGCTTCTCGCGCTCGGCCAGTTGCTCGCGCGCCTTGCGCTGCTCGGTGACGTCCCGCAATATCGTCTGCAGCACCAGCCGGCCGCGCGCCAGGTAGGACACGCCGGCAGTCTCGATCACCGTTTCAGTCCCATCCAGCCGGCGCAGGCGGCGCTCCTCGAACGCGGTCGTGCCGGGCCCGGCCTGCAGATAGGCGATGCGCCGGCGGTGTTGCTCGCGGTGCTCCTCGTGGATGAAGGTTTCCGCCCGCACCCCCATCAGCTGCCGGGCCGAGGTCGCGCCCAGCATCGCCGCGGCGGCCGAATTGGCGTACTCGATCATGCCGTCGGACTGCACCACCACGCCGATTGGCGCGAGTTCGATCAGCGTGCGGTAGCGCTCCTCGGCGTCGCGCAGCGACTGCTCGCCGCGCTTTCGCACGGAGATATCGAGGTTGGTGCCGGCCATGCGAAGCGCGCGCCCGGTTTCCGTGTCGCGTTCGACGACGCTGCCGCGCGACTGTACCCAGACCCAGTTTCCCGACGGCGTGCGTACGCGATGCTCCTGCGCATATCCCGTGCTCTTCCCCCTGATTGCGTCCAGCTGCACCTGCCGCACGCGCGCCAAGTCATCCGGATGCACGATTTTCGCCAGCTCTTCGACCGTGGTGCGGGTGGGAGCGCGCGGCCGCCCGAGCATCTCGGCCCAGCCCTCGCTCAGAAAGACTTCGCCGTTGCACAGATCGGTATCCCACAGGCTGGTGCCCGAGCCCTCCAGCGCGAGCTGGAGCCGCTCCTTGGCCTTGGCAAGCGAGCGCTCGGCGCGGCGCTTGTCGGTGATGTCCTGGCCGACGCCGCGGTAGCCGAGGAATTTGCCGCTGGCGTCGTAGCGCGGCTTGCCGGTGATGCGGTGCGCGCGCCGCTCGCCGGCGTCGCTGCGCGAAATCACGAAATCGAAGAACGGCAGCTGCGCGTCCAGCTCTTCCAGCCGCTCGAAGTGCTCAACCAGCGCGCGCGGCTCGACCAGCACCCCGGGCACGTCCCAGAGCCGGCGACCGTGCGCCATCTGGGCGCCGAACAGCGCCGCCACCGCCGGCCCGCCCGACAGCCAGCTGACGCGGTGCTGCGCGTCGGTTTCCCAGAACCAGTCGGCCGATAGCGAAGTCAGGTGGCGGAAGCGCTCCTCGGAGACGCGCAGCGCCTGGGTGGCGCGCCGGTCGCGGCGCCGCGCCGAATACCAGACCCCCAGCAGCACCAGCCCGCCGGTGACCAGCAGCAGCGCTTCGACCAGCTGCGTCCAGACCACGCTAGCCCTTCGAATCCACCGGCGGCGCGGTCTTCAGCACTTCCTCGATGGTGGTGTAGCCGGCCGCCACCTTCATCGCCCCGCTGATGCGCAGCGGCTTCATGCCCTCGCGGAACGCCTGCTCGCGGATCTTCGCCAGATCCCCGGTGGCGCCGATGATTTCCTTGATCGCGCTGGAGCACAGCAGCGTCTCGTAGATGCCGACGCGGCCGGAAAAGCCCGTCATTCGGCATTCCAGGCAGCCGACCGGCTTGTAGACCGCCGTCGGGCGATTCGCCTTCCAGGGCGCGACCAGCCCTTCCCAGGCCTGCACGTCCTCGGCGCGGTGCAGTTCGATCTTCTGCTTGCAGTGCGCGCACAGGATGCGCACCAGGCGCTGCGCCATCACGCCGGCGAGCGTCGCGTTGACGAGGTAGGGCTTGATGCCGAGCTCCATCATCCGCGTCACCGCGCTGGGCGCGTCGTTGGTGTGCAGCGTGGAGAGGACGAGGTGGCCGGTGAGCGAGGCCTGCACCGCCATCTCGGCGGTTTCCAGGTCGCGGATCTCGCCGACCATGATGATGTCCGGGTCCTGCCGCATCAGCGCGCGCAACCCCTCGGCGAAACCCAGGTCGATCGACTGCTGCACCTGCATCTGGTTGAACGAGCCCTCCACCATCTCGATCGGGTCTTCCACCGTGCAGACGTTGACCGACTCCGTGGCGAGCTTCTTCAGCGTCGAATAGAGGGTGGTCGTCTTGCCGGAGCCCGTCGGGCCGGTGACCAGGATGATGCCGT
>JANXUV010000022.1 GCA_025356085.1 Betaproteobacteria bacterium | reverse complement strand
TAGCCGTCGGGCGCCGCCTTGGCCACCATCTCCGCGGCAATGTTGCCGCCCGCGCCGGCACGGTTCTCCACCAGCACCGGCTGCCCCCAGAGCTCGCTCCAGCGGTTGCCGATCAGGCGCGAGTAGATATCGGCGATGCCGCCCACCGGGAAGGGAACAATTATTTTTACCGGTTTTGAAGGATAGCTTTGCGCAAGCGCGGAAAACGAAAAGAGAAAAGAAATTAGAAATCGAAAGACAAACCCGATCACGGCAATTCACCGGCGCGGCGGAAATGCTTCTGCGCTTCGGCGGCCCGGCCCTCGCGCTCCGCCAGCCGCGCCAGATCCAGATGCGCCGCGCGCGAGGCGCCGAAGGACAGGCTCGCCTCCAGGTAATTCTGCGCCTTGCCCCAGAGCTCGGCCGCCACGCACAGGCGGCCGAGCGCGGCAAGCAGCTGCGCGTCCTGCGGATGCTCGCGCAGCCAGCGCTCGGCGCGCTCGATGCGGGCGCGCGCCTCCTCCTGCGCGCGCATCGGATCCATCTTCGGCAGCTCGCCGAAGAGTTCGGCGAGCGCACTGTTCCATTCCGCGGCCAGGCTGCGCTCGATCAGCTCGCGCGCCAGCGCCGCGTTGCCGAGCGCGCCGGCGCGACGGGCGGCCGACGCGGCGACGCGCGGATGCGCCAGGTCCTCGGCCGGAATGCGCCGCAGGCGCGCCTCCAGCGAGCCGCGGTCGCCGGCGTGGCGCGCCAGCAGCTCGATCTGCGCCTGCACCCGGTATTCCTCGGCGATCGCCGGCGACAGCGCGCCGCGCTTGGCAAGCAGCGACGACAGGCGCAGCACTTCCTCCCAGTTCTGCGCGCCGCGCTCCGCCCGCAGCTGCATGCGCGCCGCGGCGATGTGCCGAGGCCCGGTGCCGCGCAGGTTGCGCAGCGCGTCGCGCGCGCCTGCAAAATCACGCTCATCCAGCGCCAGCTCCGCCTGCGTCAGCAAACGCGCCGCGTGCAGCGATTCGCCGGCGGCCTCGGCGCGCTCCAGCCACTGGCTGCGCCGCTCGTATTCGCGCATCTGGTGCGCGGCGCGCGCCGCGATCAGCGCCGCGATCCCCGGCGCGGCGCCCGCCTCCCAGGCGAGCGCGGCCTCCTTCTCGGCGCGCGCGTAGCGTCCCTCGAAATACAGCTGCAACGCGGCGGCGAGCGCGCTCTGGGCTTGCGCGCGCTTGTGCCCTTCGCGGTAGGCGCGCACCTGCGCGGGCAGCGCCAGCGTATGGTTCACCAGCCGCAGCGTGACGTAGCCGACGCCGAATGCGGCCAGCGCGGCGAGCACGAACAGCAGCAGCGCGACTTCGACCCGCCAGGGCGGATAGACGAACAGCACATAGCCTTCTCCGGCGCGGCCGGCAAGCGCGAGCGCCACCGCCGCAGCGAAGACGGCAATCAGCCAGAACAGGGCTCGCATCAGGCGCTTTCTCTCAGCGCTCGCGGCGCGACTTGAAGGTGCGCACCGCTTCGAGGCTGTCGCTGATGCTCGGCGGCTCGAAGCTGATCGAGGCCGAGGAAAGCTGCTTCAGCTGCGCCAGCGCCGCCTGCGAGGCCTTGGCGCGCGCGTCGAAATAGCGCTGGAGCCAGCTTTGCGCCGTGCGCAGGTCTTCGCGATAGCCCGCTTCGTCGCGCGTCAGCAACGCGAGGCGCGCGTTCAGCAGCCGCAGCTTCAGGTTCTCCCGCAGGAAGTACGCCTGGGGCGGCAGCAGCAGGGGCGGCTCGGGAGCGTCGATCCGGCGCACCACCACCAGCTGGCGCAATTCGCGCCATACCTCGCTGCCCAGACGCTCGAGATGGCTCTCTTCCGGCGCCGCGGTCGGCGCCGACTTGGCCGCGGCCGCAGCAGCTTTCGCCGGCGCCGGGCGCTCCGTACGCTCCGTACGGTCAATGCGCTCGTCGAAAGCGAGGGGCAGCGCATCCACGGATGCGACCAGCCGGTCCAGCGTCAGCGACAGGCCCGGCACGTCCAGGGCCGGCAGGGACTTCAGGCGCTCGATATCGCGCGCGAGCGCGCGGCGCACCGGCAGGAACTGGGGCCGGTCGGCGCGCGACAGGCGGCCTTCCGCCAGCTGCAGCGCGAGTAGCGCCGCGCGCACATTGCCGGACAGTTGCAGCTGCTGCTGCGCGATCGCCAGCACCTGCTCGATTTCCGCCAGCTGCCATTCATCGCGGTTGCGGGAAAGCTCCTGGTAGAGCGCCTCCAGCGCCACCTGTTGGTTTTGCGACTCGGCGAGCTTTGCCTCTAGCGCGCCGATCTTGGCCTGGGCGTCGCGAAGCCCTTCCTGCGCCTGCTTGCCGGCCAAATGCGCATCCCGGCTCTCGATCTCGATCTCGTGCAGGCGCCTTGCGAGTTCCTCCTGCGTCGAGCCGATGCGGCCCCGCGTGTCGAGCCAGAGCGCGGCAACGATGACCGCGAGCAGTACCAGCGCGATGGCCGTAGTGCGAGATGCGCCCCGCGACACTCTCGGTGAAGATGCCGCCGTCGCGGCAGCGGTTTCAGGTTCGTCCATCCGGCCTATTATCCCGCGCCGCGGAAGTATGCGGCCAGCGCCGCGAGCATTTCCGCATCCCGGGGCCCGGCGACGATGACGCGCTTCAGCCCGCGCCGGGCCGCGTCTTCCGCGACGCGCGGATGCGGAACGAAAAGCGGAATTTTTTCCATGCCCCTGGCCCGCGGCTCCCCCAGCATTTGCAGGAAATTTCCGAGACCTTCGGCTGAAGATACCGTCACCGCGTCAACGCTTCTGGTCCATGCCTCCGCCAGGACACCGGTGGCCTCGGGCCGCACACGCCGGTAGCAGGCCACATACTCAACGGAGGCGCCGCGTTTTCCGAGCTCATCGCCGAGCAGCCTGCGTCCGCCGTCGCCGCGGAAGATCACGATCCGGCGGCCTCGCAACTCGGCGAGCTCGGGCAAGGCGAGCAGCGCCTCGCTGTCCGACTGCGCCGCAGGCGCGATCACGCCCGCATGTCCCCGTAGCTCGAGCTCCTCCTTGCTGCCCTGTCCGACAGTCGCGACCTTCAGGCCCGCCGGCCAGGGCTGGCTGCCCAGCAGCTCAAGCGCGCTGCGCACCGCGTTCCGGCTGACGAAAATCGCCAGGTCGAAAGCATCCAGCCTTTGCGCCAGCGTCTGAAACGGCGCCGGATCGGCGAGCGGGAGGATTTCGATCGCCGGGATGCACAGCGGCTCGCCGCCGGCCTCGCGCACCAGCCGCGCCAGATTGTCCGCCTGCGCGCCCGGCCGCGTGATCACCACGCGCTTGCCGGAGAGCGGTTTCATGCCCCCGGGTCTCATGCTCCAAGTGCGGCGAGGATCTCCCCCGCCCCGCGCTCGCGCAGCAGGCCGGCGACACGCAGGCCGAGCTCCTCCGGCCGCGCGGCCTCGCCCTCGCCCTCCGCGCGCGCGAATCGCTTGCCGTCGGGCGATGCCACCAGGGCCCGCAACCGCAGCCCGCCTCCGGTCTGTTCGGCGAACGCGCCTAGGGGGATGGTGCAGCTGCCGCCGAGCGCGCGGTTCACCTCCCGTTCGGCGCGCACGCAGGCGCTGGTGCCCGCATCCTGAAGGGATTCCACCAGATCGATGACATCCCGGCGCGCGTTCAGGCACTCGATGCCAAGCGCCGCCTGCCCCGCGGCGGGCAGGCTCTCCTCGATCTCCAGATAGCTGCGAATGCGCGCCGCCAGCCCGAGGCGCTTCAGGCCCGCGGCCGCCAGCACGATCGCCGCATATTCGCCACGGTCCAGTTTCGCAATGCGAGTATCGACGTTACCGCGCAGCGGCCGGATCTCCAGCGCGGGATGGCGAGCGGCGATCTGCGCCTGGCGCCGCAGGCTGGAGGTGCCCACCACCGAACCTGCCGGCAGTTCGGCCAGGCTGCCGTGGCGCACGGAAACGAACGCATCGCGCGGATCCTCGCGCGCGAGAATCGCCGCCAGCAAATAGCCTGGCGGCAATTCGGCCGGCATGTCCTTCATCGAATGCACCGCGATGTCGGCGCGCCCTTCGGCCAGCGCCGTTTCCAGTTCCTTCACGAACAGGCCCTTGCCGCCCTCTTTCGCGAGCGACACCTCCAGCAGCTCGTCGCCGCGCGTGGACAAGGGCACCAGGGAAACACCCAGGCCGGCATGCAATTTCTCGAGGCGCGCCTTTACATGCTCCGCCTGCCATAGAGCGAGGCGGCTGCGGCGCGTGGCGATGCGTAGCGCGGTCATTCCTTCGCTTCCGGCAATACGCTTTTCACGGTCGGCCACTGGCGCCGGCTTACTGGCAACCGCTCGCGCACACCCTCCAGCACCACGTTCCAGTGCGGCTCATCCTCGCCGCCCTCGCCACCGCCGCCGCTGCTGCGTTCAAAGCCGCGGATCGCGGCGCGCGCCACCAGGCAGTTGCGGTGCACCCGCACGAAACGCTCCGCGAATTCGCGCTCGATCGCGATCAGCGGCTCCTCGATCAGGTGCTCGCCCATCTGCGTGCGCAGCGTCACGTACTTCAATTCCGCCTTGAGGAACAGCACATCCGCCACCGGCACCAGCATGATGCGATTGCGTTCGGCGACCGAGAAGAACTCGCGCGAGCCCGCCTTTGCCTGCTGTCCCGCCCGCTCCAGCTTCTCGCGCTGCGCGGGCCCCGCGGCCATCGCCTTCTTCAGCGCTGCCGCCAGGCGGTCGGCGCGCACCGGTTTCATGAGGTAATCCAGCGCGTTCAACTCGAAGGCCTCGACGGCATGGCGGTCGTGGGCGGTGACGAACACGATCGCCGGCGCGTGCTCCAGCCCGCCGAGATGGCGCGCGAGTTCGATACCGCCCATGCCGGGCATCTGGATGTCGAGCAGCAGCACCTGCGCGCCGCTCCCCGGCAGCCGGTCGATGACCTCCAGGCCGTTGCCCGCCTCGCCGGCGATCGCTGTGGCCACCGTGCCGCGGATATCGGCCAGCAGTTCCTTCAGGCGCGAGCGCGCGGGCGCCTCGTCGTCTGCGATGAACACTTTCAGTTCGCTCATGCGCGGCCGGACCTGTAGGGCATGTCGATATCGACGCGGTAGCGCCCGCCATCGACCTTCGTTTCCAGCCGCGCGTCCGCGTCGAAGAACAGCATCAGGCGCTCGCGGATGTTGTCCAGCGCCATGTGATTGCCGGCGCGGGCGCCAGCGCCGATCTCCTGCGCCGGGTTCTCGATCCTCACGTGCACTCGGTTGCCGCGCCGCTCGATGCGCACCAGCACGTCGCCGATGCCGGTGCCGGGTTCGACGCCGTGGTACACCGCGTTCTCGAGCAGGGGCTGCAGCAGCAGCGGCGGCAGCAACGCGTCCACCGGCGCCTGGTCCATATCCCAGGACATGCGCAGGCGCTCTCCCAGGCGCAACTGCTCGATGGCCGCGTAGCGTTCGATCAGCGCAATTTCATCGGCCAGGCGCACCAGGCTGCGGCCATCGGACATCAACGCACGGAACAGGTCGGCGAGATCCTCCAGCGTGCGCTCGGCGCGCCGCGGATCGCTGCGGATCAGCGCCAGCACCGCGTTCAGGCTGTTGAACAGGAAATGCGGCCGGATGCGCGCCTGCAGCGCCTGCAGCCGGGCTTCCGCCAGCGCGGGCGAATGGGCGCGCAGGTGCAGCGAGAGATAGGCGATCCCCAAAGCGGCGCCAAGCAGCGCGAACGTCAGAGTCCGCGCCAGGCTGACTTCGGTGAACTGCGCGAGACCAGCGTGGGTGGCTGCGGCGAACACCATCGCCACGGCGGCGATCACCGCGCATGCCGGCCAATAGCCAAGCTGGCGCAACAGCGGCGCCGCGATATACAGCAGCGCGAGGCTTGCCAGCAGCGGCGGCTCGAGCAGCACGGTGCCGAGAATGAAGGCGTCGAACATCCGGCTCCAGTCCGGCTGGGCGGCGAAGGCCGCCGCGAGCGCGAACAGATTCACCAGCACCAGCACGCGCGCCAGCACGCCGAGATTGCGAAAATCCGGCAGCACGTCTTTCGAGGAGTTTTGCCTTATACTGGCCATTGTTAGCGAGCGGTGTTAAACCGCATTCTATTCCCTATGACCAAGCCGGCGCCCAAGCAAAAGAAGGCATGGTCCGGCCGTTTTTCCCAGCCGGTGGACGCGTTCGTGCAGCACTTCACGGCCTCGGTCTCCTTCGACAAGCGTCTGGCGCAGCACGATATCGCGGGCTCGCTTGCGCACGCGCGCATGCTCGCGGGCTGCGGTGTGCTCGCGCGCGCGGACCTGAAGGCCATCGAGAACGGCCTCGCGCGGGTGCGCGCCGAGATTCGCGCCGGCAAGTTCGCCTGGTCGGTGGCGAGCGAGGACGTGCACGGCAATATCGAGCGGCGCCTGGTGGAACTCGCCGGCGACGCCGGCAAGCGCCTGCACACGGCGCGTTCGCGCAACGACCAGGTCGCCACCGATTTGCGGCTCTGGCTGCGCGACGAAATCGACGACATCGCGGGGAAACTCATTTCTCTCGCAGAAGCCCTGCTGGCCCAGGCGACGCGTCACGCGGCGCTGGTGATGCCCGGCTTTACGCACCTGCAGGTGGCGCAGCCGGTGACCTTCGGCCATCACCTGCTCGCCTACGTGGCGATGTTCGAGCGCGACCGCGCGCGGCTGGCCGACTGCCGCCGGCGCGTCAACGTGCTGCCGCTGGGCGCGGCGGCGCTGGCCGGAACCACCTTCCCGATCGACAGGGAACGGGTGGCGCGCGAGCTGGGATTCGAAGGCGTCGCGGAAAACTCGCTGGACGCGGTGTCGGACCGCGACTTCGCGATCGAATTCGCCGCCTGCGCCGCTCTGATGATGGTGCACCTGTCGCGCTTCGCCGAGGAACTGATCCTCTGGATGAATCCGCGCCTCGGCTTCGTTAAAATTCCGGACCGCTTCTGCACCGGCAGCTCGATCATGCCGCAGAAGAAGAATCCCGACGTGCCGGAGTTGGTTCGCGGCAAGAGCGGGCGCGTGATCGGCCACCTGGTCGCGCTGCTGGCACTCATGAAGGGCCAGCCGCTCGCGTACAACAAGGACAACCAGGAAGACAAGGAACCGCTGTTCGACACCGTGGACACGGTGAAGGATTGCCTGCAGGCGTTCGCGGCGCTCACCGCCGGCCTGCAGCCGCAGGCGAAGGCGATGCGCGCGGCGGCGCTGCAGGGCCACGCCACGGCCACCGACCTCGCCGACTACCTGGTGCGCAAGGGGCTGCCGTTTCGCGATGCCCACGAAGCGGTCGCGCGCGCGGTGCGGGCCGCCGAGAGCGCCGGCTGCGACCTCGCCGCGCTGCCGCTGAAGACCCTGCAGCGCTTCTCCGGCAAGATCGGCAAGGATGTCTTCAAGGTACTGACGCTGGAAGGCTCGGTCGCCGCGCGTGACCACATCGGTGGAACCGCGCCGCGCCAGGTCCGGGCAGCCATCGCAAGGGTACGGGCACTGCTGGCCTGAACGATTTTCCAGGTCGGCGGCCTTTCAGC
>JANXUV010000008.1 GCA_025356085.1 Betaproteobacteria bacterium | reverse complement strand
GTCGGCCACAAGACGCACGCCAAGATGGCGCTGGTGGTGCGGCGCGAGGACGGCCCGCAGGGCAGCATGTTGCGGCGCTACGCGCACCTGGCGACCGGCAATTACCACCCGCGTACGGCGCGGCAGTACACCGATTTTGGTCTGCTGACTGCAAACGAGGAGATTTGCTCGGACGTCAACGAGGTGTTCAAGCAGCTCACTGGCCTCGGCAAGTCGAGCCGCATGAAGCACCTCTGGCTGTCGCCTTTCACGCTGCACAAGCGCGTGGTGGCCGCGGTGCGCAACGAAGCGCGCCTGGCGAAGGAAGGCAAGCCGGGGCGCATCATGGCGAAGATGAATGCATTGCTCGAGCCCGAGCTGATTGACGAGCTCTACACGGCCTCGCAGGCGGGCGTACAGATCGACTTGCTGGTACGAGGCGTCTGCGCGCTGCGGCCCGGCGTGGCCGGTCTTTCCGAGAACATCCGCGTGCGCTCGGTGGTCGGGCGCTTCCTCGAGCACACGCGCCTGTTCTATTTCGGCAACGAGGGCGCGGAGGACGTCTACCTTTCCAGCGCCGACTGGATGGACCGCAATTTCTTCCGCCGCATCGAGCTCGCTTTCCCGGTGCTGGATCCGGTGCTCAAGCAGCGTGTGGTGCGGGAAGGCCTGCAGGCCTACCTGGAGGACGCAGGCCAAGCCTGGGTGATGAATTCCGAAGGCAGCTACGAAGGACCGGCGCCGCGCCGCAAGGGCAAGGTGGTTCAGGAAGAACTGCTCCGCGCTCTGGTGCCGGTTATCTAGATCTTACGTTGCCGCGGTGCGTGATACATTCGCGCCGCGATGGAAAGTCCCCACAAAGGTAAGACCGGCCTGCGCCGGCTGATCAACGCAACCGGCTACTCGCTTTCGGGGTTTGCCGCCGCTGCGCGTTACGAAGATGCCTTCCGCCAGGAACTGATCCTCGCCGCCATCATGGTGCCGCTTGGCCTCTGGCTCGGCCACAGCGGAGTCGAGCGCGCACTGCTGATCGGCAGCGTGCTGCTGGTGCTGGTCGTCGAGCTGCTCAACTCGGCGATTGAAGCGACCGTGGATCGCGTATCCCTCGACGATCACAGCCTCGCCAAGCGCGCCAAGGACATCGGCAGCGCCGCGGTGATGCTGGCGCTCGTCAACGTCGCAGCGGTCTGGCTGCTGGTCCTGCTGTAACCCAGTCTTAACCTTCCCGTCATCGAAGTTTCATGCGCGACGGGCATCGTCCCGCCCGCATGGACAAACCATTGAACGTGGCGCTGGTCAGCGAGACCTACCCGCCCGAAGTAAACGGCGTCGCGCGGACTATCGCGATCGTCGTCGATGGGCTGCGCGCGCGCGGCCATGACCTGACCCTAGTGCGTCCGCGGCAGGGACCTGCCGATCGTGCGCTGGATGAAACCGGCTTCGGCGAGATGTTGCGGCCGGGCGTGCAGATCCCGCGCTATTCGCAGCTGCGCATGGGCTTGCCGTCTAAGCGCGCCTTGCTGCAGGCCTGGCAACGCCGCCGGCCTGACCTGGTCCACATCGCCACGGAGGGGCCGCTCGGCTGGTCGGCGCTGGCCGCGGCGCGCTCGCTCGACATCCCGGTGGCGACCGATTTCCACACCAATTTCCACGCCTACAGCGCGCACTACGGCTTTGGCTGGATCGCGCGGGCGGTCGCCGGCTACCTGCGCAATTTTCATAACCGCGCGGATTGCACCATGGTGCCGACCGAGGAGATGGCGCAGGACCTGGAGCGCCTTGGCTTCGAGAGGTTGCGTGTCGTGGGCCGCGGCGTGAACTCCGCGACATTCTCGCCGGCGAAGCGCGACCAGGTACTGCGGGGGAAATGGGGCGCGACCGAGGGGACGCCGGTAGCGCTGTGCGTCAGCCGCTTTGCTCCCGAGAAAAATTTTCCACTGGTGCTCGACGCCTACCGGGCGATGCGCGCGGTGCGGTCCGAGACGCGCCTGGTGCTGGTGGGGGACGGGCCGATGGCCGACGAACTCAAGCGCTCCGGTGTGGGCGTGGTGGTGGCCGGCCGTCTGGTGAACGGCGCCCTTTCCGCGCATTACGCGTCGGCCGATATTTTCCTTTTCCCGAGCACTACCGAGACTTTCGGCAACGTGACGATGGAGGCGATGGCGAGCGGCTTGGCCGTAGTCGCTTACGATTACGCTGCTGCACGCCAGCACATCGTGCACGGCCGTTCAGGCCTGCTTGCCGCGGTCGACGACCGCGTTGGCTTCATCAAGCACGCAGCCGCGCTGGTGCGCGACCTGCCACGCGCACGCACCCTTGGCAGGCATGCGCGCGAAGTTGCCGAACTGCTGGGCTGGGACAAGGTGGTGGTGGATTTCGAGGCGGTGCTGCGCGAAACCATCGCCGGGCACGCGGCCATG
Source organism: Betaproteobacteria bacterium (assembly GCA_025356085.1). Taxonomy (GTDB): domain Bacteria; phylum Pseudomonadota; class Gammaproteobacteria; order Burkholderiales; family SG8-39; genus RBG-16-66-20. The sequence goes on along the minus strand of JANXUV010000008.1, from coordinate 384 downwards.
GCGGTGCGGCGCCATGCCGCAGCTTGATGGTACGTGTCCGGTCGATTTTTCTCTCTGACGTTCATCTCGGCACCCCGGCCTGCCAGGCCGCGGCTTTGCTGGAGTTCCTGAAGGCCTACGATTCGGAGTACCTGTTCCTGGTCGGCGATATCGTGGATTTCTGGGCGATTCGCCGGCGCGGCGTGTACTGGTCCACCGAGCAGAACACGGTGGTGCTCGACTACAAGCTGGACCCCGTGGAACTGGAGGCGGCTGAGAAGGCGCAGCCGCGCTGATGCAATAACGGAACGCCGGGCGCCGATTCGTGGCGCACAATGCGGGCTCTCGCAGGACAGGAAGGAGGCCCGCATGGCCCAGAAAGAAGCGTTCCACCAGGCTTCGCCC
>JANXUV010000222.1 GCA_025356085.1 Betaproteobacteria bacterium | reverse complement strand
ATCTAGTAGTAAACGTCACCGTTTCCGGTGTGCTCACCGGCATGGTGTACGGCTTGATGGCGCTCGGCCTGTCGGTGATTTTTGGCGTGGTGCGCGTGGTCAATTTCGCCCACGGCGAGATGATGGCCATCGCCATGTATGCCGCGGTGTCTCTGTTCGGGGCGTTCCAACTCGATCCGTTTCTGGCCGCGATCCCGGTGGCGGCCGGCTTCTTCGTCCTCGGTTACCTGCTGCAGGCAGGGCTGATCAATCCGTTCATCAGCCGGCCAGAGCATTCGCAGTTCATGCTGATGGTGGCGGTGGCGATCATCATGGTGAACGGCCTGCTGCTGGCCTTCGGCCCGGATGCGCGCAACGTGCAGACCAGCTACCAGCTCGATTCCTGGGAAATCGGCAAGATCCTGATCGACAAGCCGCGCGCCTATGCGGCGGCGATGGCGATCGCCGCCAGCGGCGCGCTGTTCCTGTTTTTCAAATTTACCCTGACAGGAAAAGCCATCCGCGCCTGCGCCGACAATTACCTGGGCGCGCGGGTGGTGGGCTTGCACGTGAAGCACCTCTACGCGCTCACCTTCGGCCTGGGCTCGGCCTGCGTGGCGGTCGCCGGCTGCATGATGATCCTGTTCGTCGACGTGACGCCCAGCCTCGGGCCCTCCTATACCCTGCTCGCCTTCATCATCGTCATCGTCGGCGGCCTGGGCTCGATGACCGGCGCGCTGCTCGGCGGGGTACTGATCGGCCTGTCCGAAGCGCTGGCCGGCCTGTTCATCCAGCCTTCGGCGAAGAGCATGTTCTGCTATGCGCTGCTCATCCTGGTGCTGCTGTTCCGGCCTCAGGGCCTGATGGGTAAGAAGCCGTGACGCCGCGGGGCAAGGTTCTGCTCCTGCTGCTGGGCGTTTTCCTGCTCGCGCTGCCATGGGTGGTCAATCCCTACATCCTGTCGGTCGCCACGCTGATCCTGTACCTCGCCTACACCGGGCAGGCCTGGAACGTGATGATGGGCTTCGCCGGCCAGCTCTCGCTCGGGCATTCGCTCTACGTCGGCGTCGGCGCCTATGCGTCGGCGGCGCTGTTCGTCCACTACGGCATCGGCCCCTGGGCGGGCGTCGTGATGTCCATTGCGCTGTGCGTCGCGCTGGGGGCGGCGATCGGCTTCCTCGCTTTCCGCTTCGGCATCTCCGGGGTCTACTTCGCGTTGCTGACCATCGCCTTTTGCGAATTCACGCGCATCGGCTTCGACCACCTGCAGTGGACCGGCGGCTCGGGCGGCCTGTTCCTCAAGGTGGCGCAGCGCGACCAGATCGACCTTGCCAACTTCCGCGGCCCGCCGGCGATGTATTACTACGCAATATTATTTTTGTGCGCCCTGGCATTGCTGGGTTGTTACTACCTGCTCAAGTCGAAAGCAGGCTACTACTGGCAAGCCATCCGCGAAAACGAGGAAGCCGCGCAGGCGCTCGGCATCAACACCTTCCGCTGGAAGATGCTGGCGGTGGTAATCAGTTCGGCGATGACCGCCGTCTCGGGCGTGTTCTTCGCGTTCTACTACAACAACCTGTTCCCGGAGCAGATCTTCCATATCAGCCGCTCCATCGAGATCATCCTCGGGCCGATCATCGGTGGCGTCGGCACCCTGTTCGGCCCGATCCTCGGCGCGGCGGTGCTGACCATCGTCGGCGATGGCATCACCGAGCTCCTCGGCGCCATGGGCTGGGAGATCCCGGGCATCAAGCAGGTGTTCTACGGCATCGTGATGCTGCTGGTGATCATGTTCCTGCCGCACGGCATCTGGCCGCCGCTGGCCCGAAAACTGGGGTTGGGCCGGTAATGCTCACCGTCGACGGCATCTCCAAATCCTTCCGCGGCCTGAAAGCCGTGTCGCAGGCTTCCTTCGAAGTGCCCGCCGGCGCCATCGTGGCGCTGATCGGTCCCAACGGCGCGGGCAAAACCACCTGCTTCAACATGATTGCGGGCGTATTCGCGCCGGATGCCGGGCAAATGACTTTTGAGAGCAGAAAAATACAAGGATTGCGGCCCGATCAGGTGTGCGCCGCGGGTATCGGCCGCACCTTCCAGATCGTCAAGCCCTTCGCCGGCCTGTCGGTGCTCGACAACGTGATTGTCGGGGCGCTGCACAGGGAGAAAAATGTTTCTTCTGCCAGGATTTTTTCTCTTTCCATATTAAAAAAACTGAATCTCGAAGCCAAAAAAGATCTCCCCGCGTCCTCGCTCACCCTGCCCGACCGCAAGCGGCTGGAGGTGGCGCGCGCGCTCGCGACGCGGCCAAAGCTGCTGCTGCTCGACGAAGTGATGGCGGGCCTGCGGCCGACCGAGTGCGACCTGATGGTGGAAGTGTTCCGCGACCTGAACCGCTCCGACGGCCTCACCATCCTGCTGATCGAGCACGTGATGCGCGCGGTGATGGCGCTGGCGCAGAACATCGTGGTACTGCACCACGGCGAGATCATCGCCCGCGGCGCGCCCGCGGAAGTGGTGCGCGATCCCGCGGTGCTGGAGTGCTACCTGGGCGAGGAGGCCGAAGTCTGATGCTCTCCGTTCGGGATCTCGATCTTTTCTACGGCGATGCGCAAGCCCTGGACCGGGTTTCCCTCGAAGTGCCGCGCGGCGAGATCGTCGCCATCATTGGCGCCAACGGCGCGGGCAAGTCGTCGTTGATCCGGACGATTGCCGGCATCGAGAAATCGAGGTCTGGAACGATTGAATTCGAAGGAACAACAATCACCGGGCAGGAGTCGCATCAGATCTGCAACCTAGGCATCGGCCAGGTCGCCGAGGGCCGGCAGGTCTTTCCCGGCATGAGTGTGCAGGAAAACCTGGAAATGGGCGGGCTGCTGCCGCGCGCGCGCGCCAAGGCGAAGCAGACGATGGCCGAGGTCTACGCCATGTTCCCGCGTTTGGCCGAGCGCAAGGGGCAGCTCGCCGGCACGCTCTCCGGCGGCGAGCAGCAGATGCTCGCCATCGGCCGCTGCCTGATGGGCAACCCGGAACTGATCATGTTCGACGAACCCTCGCTCGGCCTGGCGCCGCTGGTGGTACAGGAAGTGCTCCGCGCCATCCGCACGCTGAACGAAAAAGGCATGACGGTGCTGCTGGTGGAGCAGAACGTCGCGGTGTCCCTCAAGATATCCAAGCACGCCTACGTGCTGGAAAACGGCAACATCGTAATGAGCGGCAAAGGCTCGGACCTGCTGCACGACGACCGCGTGCGGCAGGCCTACATGGGTTTGTAAGGCCTACAGCGGCGCGAGCGCGCCGTTTACCAGCCGGACGCGCGAACCCTGGTGCCAGGACGGATGCGACTCCATGTGGAAGACGTTCGAGCTGCCGTCGTCGAAGCGCACGCCGATCTCGAAAGTCTTATTGGCGCTTGCCCTGTTCTCGTAGACATTGCCCGCAACCGCGCCTCCCGCCGCCCCGACCACGGTTCCCGCCGTGCGATTGCCGTGGCCGCCGACGGCATAGCCGAGGACACCGCCAATCAACGCGCCCGTCGCCGTCCCGGCGCCGGTCTTCCTGGGCTGTTCAATCTCGCGAATGCCGGTCACGGAGCCGCATTCACGGCAGACCGGCGGCACGGCAGCCGTAGCGGGCGCGGCGGACGGCCGGGCGATGATCTGCTGGATGATCCTGTCGCTGACGCCGCCCTGCTTGAGCCTCACCAGCCCGTCCGGGCTGGTATCGAAGGCCGGCTCGGCAGTGTTGACGGCCTGGATCACGGTCGCCTCCCCCAGGCCGCCCCTCACCATCTTGATGACGTCGTCGTTGGTCATGGGCGCGGCAAGCGCCAGCAGCGGCAGGAACAGAATCAGGGTCCGTAGCATGTGTTTCATGTCTTCATCGCCTCTCGTAAAACGCGAATGTAGTTGCCGCCCATTATGCCTTCAACCTCCGCCGGCTTGAGGCCGCGTTTGCCAAGCAATTCCTCCAGCGACGCAAATTCGGCGTAGCTCGGCATCAGCGGGCGCGGCCCCAGGCCGTGCATGTCGGCGAATCGGGGAGTAATTTGACTTTGGATCTTGAAGGACAAAAAACCCAAACCCAAAGCACCAGCTGCCAGCACGAATTTCCTGCGGTTCATGGCGCCTTGATCGGGTGCTGCGCCCGGAGTGTTTCCATTGTCCGCCGCCAAGCGTCCAGTTCATAGTCGCGGCGGTAGTTGCGGCCGAGGATCAGCACAGGAACCTGGAAACGCTTCACCAGTGATCCCGCGTCCGTCACAAAACGCGTTGATGGATAGCAGGCGATGACCATCGACACAAGTTCAGGCATGGCAACGGCATAGGACTCCCTCTCTTCCGGAATGCTACCCTAGGGAAAGGAAAGCCCGTGCAGACCGACTACGTCCAGAGATTCCTGTTCGAACACCTGGATGTGCGCGGGCGGCTGGTCTGCCTCACGGGCGCCTGGCAGAAGATGGCGGCGGGCCGCGGCTATCCGGCGCCGATCGCAGAACTGCTCGGACACTCAATCGCGCTTACGACCATGCTTGCCGCGAACCAAAAGGAGACCGGCCGCATCACGCTGCAGGTGCAGGGATCGGGACCGGTGCGGCTGCTGGTCGCCGACTGCACCGCCGACCTGAAGATCCGCGGCATGGCGCAGCACGAGGGCAGCGACCCATCCATCGGCGCCGGTCGCCTCGCCCTCAGCTTCGAAAACCTGTCCACCGGCCAGATCTACCAGAGCCTGGTGCCGCTGGAAGGAAGCACCATGGCGGAAATCTTCGCCAACTACCTGGAGCGCTCCGAACAGCGCGTCTCGTTTCTGCGGCTGCTGGCCGACGGCGATGCGGTCTGCGGACTGCTGCTAGACAAACTTCCCGGCGCCGATGCGCGCGACCCGGACGGCTGGAACCGCCTCTGCCATCTCGCCTCCACGCTGCAACTGGCCGAGACGGTGAACGCGCAGCCCTACGGCCTGCTGGTGAAGCTGTTCCCCGAGGAACTGCTGCGCGTGTTCCCCATCGATCCGGTGGCTTACCACTGCCCCTACAACGTGCAAAACGTCGAGCGCGTGCTGCGCGGGCTGGGACGCGAGGAGGTCGAGTCGATCCTCGCCGAGCAGGGCGAAGTGGTGATCAAGAACGAAATGTGCAACCACGAATACCGTTTCGACCGCGCGGCGGTCGAAACGCTATTCAATTGAACTTCTGAAAATGCGGCCGGTCAAACTTCCCCACTATGAAAAACACCCGCATTTTCAGTATTGTTTCTATCGTGTTTCTGCTTGCCGCCTGTGACGCGCAACCCGGCCTCGACCCGATCGTGGCGCAGGAAATCGCCATCGCCAGAACCGATCCTGACGGCGCGCTTGCAGAGAAGGTTGAACGGGCGCTGGGCATCGACAGCGGCACACTCCCCTACGGCGTTGAAGTCACGGCGACCGCCGGCAAGGTCGAACTCTGGGGCACGGTGGACAGTTCCGCCGCCCGCAAGCGCTTCGAGCTGATCGCGGCCGGCGTGGTCGGCGTCAAGTCGATCGAGAGCCACCTGCGGGTCGATCCGGGCGCCTAGCAAGACCTGGGTCCCCGCCTTCGCGGGGACGACAGGTCTTGTCTTTCTAGGCGAGGTCGAAGCGGTCGAGGTTCATCACTTTCACCCACGCCGCCACGAAGTCCGCGACGAACTTCTTCTTCGCGTCCGCGCTGCCGTAGACCTCGGCCAGCGCGCGCAGTACGGAGTTCGAGCCGAACGCGAGATCCACGCGCGAGCCGGTCCACTTCACCTTGTCCGATTTGCGGTCGCGCCCTTCGAACGCATTGCCGGCTGGCTTCCAGTGCGTGCCCATGTCGAGCAGGTTGACGAAGAAGTCGTTGCTGAGCGTGCCAGGTTTCCTGGTAAATGAGCCGCCCAGTACTCTCAGGCCGCCGACGAGCACCGTCATCTCGGGTGCGGTCAGCGTCAGCTGCTGCGCCTTGTCGACCAGCAGGTGCTCCGCGGGAATGGCCTGTTTGCCTTTCACGTAGTTGCGGAAACCATCGGCCAGCGGCTCCAGCACCGAGAACGCCTCAACGTCGGTCTGTTCCTGCGAGGCATCCACGCGTCCCGGCGCAAAAGGAACCTTGATGCCGTGGCCGGCGGCCTTGGCGGCCTTTTCAACCGCCGCGCAGCCGCCCAGGACGATCACGTCCGCCAATGACACCGGCTTGCCGAACTCCTTCTGGATCCTTTCGAGGACCTTCAGCACCTTCGCCAGTTCGGCCGGCTGGTTCGCTTCCCAGTCCTTCTGCGGCGCGAGCCGGATGCGCGCGCCGTTGGCGCCGCCGCGCTTGTCGCCGCCACGGAAGGTGGACGCCGACGCCCAGGCCGTCGATACCAGCTGCGAGACGCTGAGCTTCGAGGCGAGAATCTTCGCCTTGAGCGCGGCAACGTCTTTCTCGCCGAGCGGCCTGCCGGCCGCCTTCGGGATCGGGTCCTGCCAGACCAGCTCTTCCTTCGGCACTTCCGGCCCGAGATAGCGGGCGCGCGGGCCCATGTCTCGGTGCGTGAGCTTGTACCAGGCGCGGGCGAAGGCGTCGGCGAATGCCTGCGGGTTCTCCAGGAAGCGCTTCGAGATCTTGCCGAACTCCGGATCAAAACGCAGCGTCAGGTCCGTCGTCAGCATCGTCGGCCTGTGCTTCTTGCCGGGGACATGGGCATCGGGGACGATTTCCGGCGCGTTCTTGGCGACCCATTGCTTGGCGCCGGCGGGCGACTTGGTCAGTTCCCATTCGTACTTGAACAGGTGTTCGAAGAAGTCGTTGCTCCAGCGCGCCGGGGTGGTGGTCCACGTCACTTCCAATCCACTGGAGACCGTGTCCTTGCCGTGCCCGCTGCCGAAGTTGCTGTTCCAGCCCAGGCCCTGCGCCTCGATCGGCGCACCCTCGGGCTCGGGACCCTTGTGCGACTCCGGCGCGGCGCCGTGCGCCTTGCCGAAGGTATGGCCGCCGGCGATCAGGGCGACGATCTCCTCGTCGTCCATCGCCATGCGGCCGAAAGTGGCGCGGATGTCCTTCGCTGCGGCGAGATAGTCGCCGCTGGCGTTGGGACCTTCCGGATTGACGTAGATCAGGCCCATGTGCGTCGCAGCCAGCGGCTGGTCCAGGTCGCGGTCGCCCGTGAAACGCTTGTCGGTGGCAAGCCACTTGGTTTCGCCGCCCCAGTTGACGTCCTGGTCCGGTTCCCAGACGTCCTCGCGGCCGCCGGCGAAGCCGAAGGTGCGGAAGCCCATCGACTCCAGCGCGACGTTGCCGGCGAGGATCAGCAGGTCGGCCCAGGAGATCGCCCGGCCGTACTTCTGCTTGATCGGCCACAGCAGGCGGCGCGACTTGTCGATGTTGACGTTGTCGGGCCAGCTGTTGAGGGGAGCGAAACGCTGCTGCCCGCGGCCGCCGCCGCCGCGGCCGTCGGCCGTGCGGTAAGTGCCCGCGGCGTGCCAGGCCATGCGGACGAACTGCGGGCCATAGTGCCCGAAGTCGGCCGGCCACCAGTCCTGCGAATCGGTCATCAGCTTCAGCAAGTCTTTCTTCAGCGCGAGGTAATCGAGCTTCTTGAAGGCTTTCGCGTAGTCGAAGTCCTGGTCCAGCGGGTTGGACCTGGTGGAATGCTGGTTGAGAAGGTCCAGGCGCAGCTGGTCCGGCCACCATTCCTTGTTCGTGGTGCCGCCGCCGGCGGCGTGGTTGAACGGGCACTTCCCTTCGGGTTTGCTCATGGCGTTGCCTCCTTGGCGCTACGGGTTTCCGGCCATTCTTCACCCGCGGGAGGCAGGAAGGAAATACTTATTGCGTATCCCTTCCATTGCCGGAGCCTATCGAAGCTAGCCTCCGCCGGCGGCATTGCCGCCGCCGGCCGGCCGCGTCATGGCGAACACCTTCTCCACCACCGTGTACTCGTCGTAGCCGCAGCGCGCGATCGGCCGCACCGCACCCAGGTCGAAGCGGCCGTTCTTCATGAAGCGCTCGTCGATGTGCATGCCGATTACCTGGCCGTAGACCACGACGCCGCCGGTCTCCTTGCCGTCGGTATCCTTCACGCGCAGCACCTGCGTCACCTTGCACTCCATCGCCGCCGGCGAATCGGCGACACGCGGCGCGCGCACCAGTCGGCAGGGCGCGGTGGCGAGGCCGGCGAATTCGAACTCGCTCTGGCCGCGCGGCAGGCCTTCGGAAGTGGCGTTCATTTTGTCGCGCAGGTTCCAGGTCGCCATGCTCCAGGCGAATTCGCCCGACTCGATCGCGAAAGCGGCGGCGTCCTTCTCGGACTCGCTGCAAAAGCTGACGATGCGCGGATGACTGAGCACGCCATTGAAGTAACTGTAGGGCGCGATGTTCACCTGCCCGGCCTTGTTCATGGACGAGATCCAGCCGATCGGCCGCGGCACCACCACGCCCTTGAACGGATCCCAGGGAAAGAGTTTCCTGTCGCGGCTTTCGGGTTCGAAAAAGATCATCGGCGAATCCTCAGGCGAAGGCGTTAGGACAGCAGCGCAGGCTCTGCAGCTGCGCGGCGTCATGGCCGAAGATGAGCGCGGCCCCTTCGCGGTCGCGCAGGCGCCGCAGGATGCCAAAGGAATGGCGCATCTCGTCCGCATTCCAGACCGCCCCTGCGATTGGCAGCAGCTCGCGTTCCAAGTGCTCCTGCGTGTAGCAGGCGTCGCCCGTGAGGCAGAAGCGCAGTCCCGAGCCGGCGGTCACGCGCAGCGACTGGTGCCCCGCGGTATGCCCGGGCGTCGGCACGATGACGAGACTGCCATCGCCGAAGAGATCGTGGTCGCCCTCCAGCAGCCGGTAGTCGAGCGGCCCCTCCCAGTCGCGGTCCGGGCGGCGGTCCGCGTCGCGGGCGGCTTGCGTCGCGCGCATCTCCGCCGCCTGGACGAAAATCTGCGCGCGCGTGAACAGGGCATTGCAGCCGCAATGATCGAAATGGAAATGCGAATTGACCACGTACGAAATGTCGCCGGGCGCGAGGCCCAGCAGCCTGAGCTGCGCCACGACCCCCTCGCCCGCGCCGCAGAAGAACTTGAAATACGCCGCCAGGTCCTTACCGTAATGGGCCACCGGATCGAGGACGCCGTCCGCATGGAAGCCCGTGTCGAATAGCACCTTGCCCTTCGGGTGCACGACGAGGAACGCAGGCACCGGCACGTGCATCGGCGTCCCGCGCGGCACATCCGGGAAAAACGAGTGCCGATCGAATTCAAGCGCGCCGCAATTGAGCGCATAGATCCTGACCGTCATGCGGCCTTCGACACGGACGAGGCAGGCCGGGCTAGCGCGGCGCCCGGCCAGACGCCGGCATGCACGCGCGAGTACTGCGGCGGATAGTCGATCTTCACCCCGAAGCGTTCGGCCGCGTGCCAGACCCAGCGCGGGTTGTCGAGCAGCGCGCGCGCCATTGCAATCATGTCGGCCTTGCCGGAGGCGAGGATTTCTTCCGCCTGGTCCGCGTCGGCGATCATGCCCACGGCGCGCGTCTTGATGCCCGCTTCCTTCTTGATCTTCTCCGCGAAGCCAACCTGAAAACCAGGCGTCACCGGAATCTTCGCGTACGGCACGGTCGCACCGCTCGAGACGCAGATGAAGTCGAGGCCGATGCGCTTCAGTTCTTTCGCGTAGACCACCGCTTCTTCCGGCGTCCAGCCGCCGTCCACCCAGTCGGTGGCGTTGATGCGGATGCCGAGCGCCCGTTCCTTCGGCCAGACTTCACGCACCGCGCGCGCGACTTCGAGCGGGAATTTCATCCGGTCCTTGCCGTACTCGTCGGTGCGCTTGTTCGAGAGCGGCGATAGGAACTGCTGCAGCAGGTAACCATGCGCCGAATGCAGCTCCACGAGGTCGAAGCCGATGCGCTTCGCACGCTGCGTCGCGGCAACGAACGCGTCGATCAGCCCCTTGATTTCTTCCCGGGAAAACTCGTGCGGCACATGCCAGCCGTCACCGAAGGCGATCGCGGACGGCGCGCCAGTCGGCCAGGGCGATTCGGACGGGCCGAGCGCCTTGCCGCCCTGCCAGGGCACCGCAGCGGAAGCCTTGCGCCCGGCATGGCCGATTTGGATGCCGATGGGGTTCTTCGTGATGCCGCGGTAGACCTGCAGCGCGCGCGCCATCGCCGCCTCGTTGTGGTCGTTATAGAGACCGGTGCAGCCGTGCGTAATGCGCCCTTCTCGCGTCACGTTGGTTTTCTCGACTACGAACAGGCCCGCGCCTGAGCAGGCGTAGGTGCCGAGGTGCATGTGGTGCCAGTCGGTCATGGAGCCATCATCGGCGGAGTACTGGCACATCGGCGCGATGACCACGCGGTTGGGCAGAGTGATGCCGCCGAGCTGGATGGGTGTGAACAGGTTTGGAGTCATGGCGGAATTCTAGGGCATCATGGCTGCGTTTCATGGTGGCCCGGCTCAACATAGCGATCATCGGCGGCGGCATCGGCGGCCTGTTCGCAGCCAACGCGCTGCTCGCGCGCGGGCTGCGGGTCGCCGTCTACGAGCAGGCCGCCGCCATCGGCGAAATCGGCGCCGGTGTCTACGTCACGCCGAACGCGGTACGCCACCTCGAGCGCGTCGGCCTCGGCGACGCCGTCGCGCGCCGGGGCGCCCGCGTCGGCCCGCAGTCTGCGTATTTCCGGCACGACGGCGCGCCGGTCGCGCCGGTGCAAGTTACCGACGCCGCGGGTTGGAACGCCTGCTTCGGCATGCACCGCGCTGACTACGTCGAGTTTCTCGCCGCGAACCTGCCCGCCGGCGTCATCCATACCGGCAAGCGCGCGGTCGGCTTCGAGCAAACCTCTTTGGGCGCGCGCGTGAAGTTCGCCAACGGCGCTGTGGCCGAAGCGGACGTCGTCGTTGCCGCCGACGGCATCCACTCCGAGCTGCGGCCCCATGTATTCCCGCCCTCCAAGCCGGTGTTCCACGGAACAATCTCCTACCGCGGCATCGTTCCGCGCGAGCGCCTGCCCGACTGGCCGATGGACCGCTGGCAGATGTGGGCCGGGCCGAAGAAGCATTTCCTCGTCTTCCCCGTGCGCCACGGCGAAATGGTCAACTACGTCGGCTTTGTGCCCACCGATGAGGAAATGAAGGAGTCCTGGTCCGCGCCCGGCGATCCGGACGTACTGCGCCGCGAGTTCGAAGACTGGGATCCGCGGATCGGCCAGGTACTGAAGCAGGTCGACAAGACCTTCCGCTGGGCGCTCTACGACCGCGAGCCGCTGCCGACCTGGACCAAAGGCCGCCTCACGCTGCTAGGCGACGCGGCTCATCCGATGCTGCCGCACCTCGGCCAGGGCGCCAACCAGGCCATCGAGGACGGCATGGCACTCGCGACGATCCTCGCCGATGCGGATGCTGGAAGCGCGCCCGCCCGCCTGCTCGCCTACGAAAAGCTGCGCCGCGAGCGCGTCGCCGACGTCCAGCTCGGCGCCCGCAAGCACGGCCTGCGCATGGATTCGATGGTGGATGACCTCAAGAAGCGCGACGCCGATCTCGTCGCGCATGCCGAATTCCGCAAGCAGCTCTATACCTACGACGTCGTGCCGCACGCTGAAGCGGCGGCGAAAGCCGCCCCGTAGCGGGCGATATTGCGCAATGTGGCCGATCGGCCACATGCCATCTCATAGCTCGATTGGATTGCCATTCCGGCGCTGCCGGGGTAGCGTCCTTCCTGACAACTGCGGCTTTTGCCGAATTCAATATTTACGTCTAAGGATGGATGCTGAAAGGACTTTCCATGAAAGCACCGGACATCGAGCAAAGGTTTATCCGGCAGTTCGTGCGGACTATTATTAGTTGGACGGACCCAGAGGTGGCAGCATGAGGCGGCACTCTCGAGTAGGCCTCGCGCTCGCACTCCTGTGCACCGCCTTCGCCACCTCAAGTTCGCAGGCGGCAGGAAAGGCGAAAGAGCCACTAGTTGGTACCCTTCACTCAGCGGACGTGGCTGCGTGGCGAGCGAAAGGCTTTCCGCAATTGTGTGAATGCGAGTTCTACCCAGGGTCTGCCGTCACCATGTCCACAAATGTCCTCAGCACCGGCAACGGTCGACGCCACGCCTTGGCGCGGATAGGCGGAAAGCTCACAACCCTAGGCATCGACAAAGACACCGAAGGGATGTGCACCCCTGGAAGAAAGGTTCAGCAGAGATGGAAGGCACAGTCATCCGTTGCAGTACTCAGCCTGACGGTCGACAGCTCGGGTCAAGAATCTTGTTGGTTCCGTGGCACTCTGTCGGTGACCACTGGAGCTGAAACGGAAGTAGTCAAGATCAATGGAGCGTGCGGTTGTTGACAGTTTGCCTCCGTGTCGGGGCAAGGCTGTGTAGGCCGTCCAACAAGCGGATGCAACTGACAAAGGCCGCGAGGTGTGCCCCCTTAGCCTTCCGCTCATGGGGGCAGTCCTTGAAGGCGGCCTTTGCAGCTGATCCGCGGTGTTAAGCCTCAGAAAGTGACCGTTCTTCCGTCTGCTCGACCTTTCCTCGTACCCGGCCTTCTGCTGCTCGCCGTTCTGCTGCTTGAATTCATCCAAGGGGGTATGGGCGGACTCCTTTTCAGCGTTGCTCTGCCCATCATCGTCCTTTGGCTGATCTACAGCCTTCTGCGACTGCTGTTTCGCTCTGCAGATCGGGCAGCGCGGGCATCCCGGATGGCCATCTGGTTTGGAACGACCGTGGTCATCACCTTGGCGCTTGGCTATCGAGATGGAACTGCGCGAGAAGAGGTCGAAGTGGCGATAGCGGCAGTGAAGGACCACAAGCAACGCACGGGAAGCTATCCCGCGTCCCTTGCTGAAGCTGGCGTGGATGCTGGCCGTCTGCGTGCAAAGTACAGCGTGGGCTACTTTCTTGAGGCTGGCGACGCAGTGGTCCTGTACTCGCAGCCAAGCATGCCCCTCGTTGCGCACCGCTTCCACTTCAAGACCGGCACTTGGGAGCGGGCAGACTGAGGCCTGACCCGACGCGAATGAGGTCTACTTCCCCGTCTTCGCCTTCGCGAGCATGTCGCTGATGCGCCGGAACTCCTCGCGTATCTCGGCGGCGTGGGCTTCGGGCGCGGCGTAGGCCTGCAGGATGCCGAGCGGGGCGAGCCTGGCGGCGACGGCGGGCGCCTTAATGGCCTCCTCGACTGCCGCGACGAGCGCCTTGCGCGCGTCGTCGGGAATGCCGGCGGGCGCAAGATAGCTGAACCAGACGCCGAACAGTTCTTCGCGGTAGCCGGCTTCCTTCAGCGTCGGGATGTCGGCGTACTCGGCGACCTTGTTCGAGGTGGCGAGGCCGCGCAGCGTGCCTGCCTTGATTTGCGCGCCGAGCGCGCCCAGCGCCAGCACGACGCCGTCGATCTGGCCGCCGCGCAGTGCGGCTACGGAAGGCGCTGCACCGGTGTACGGCACTGGTACCAGCTCCACGTTCGCGAGCGTGTTGATGAGGCGAATGCAGAATTCGCCGACCGAGCCCGCGCCAGGATGGCCGATGTTCACCTTGCCGGGATTCTTTCTCGCATGCTCGATCAGTTCGGCGAACGTCTTGTAGGGCGCGTCGGCGCGCACGGCCAATACGCTCGGCGTGCGCGACGAGATACCGAGTGGCAAGAGGTCCTTCTGCGGGTCGTAGGACGTCCCCTGGGGATCCACGGCGGGACGGAACGTGAGCGCGCTATTTTGCGCGAAGAGGATAGTCTGGCCGTCCTTCTTCGCCTGCACCACGCTCGCCGCGGCGACGGCGCCGCCCGCGCCCGGGCGGTTGACGACCAGCACCGGCACGTTCAGCCGTCGAGATATCTCTTCCCCCATGGTGCGCGCCGAAATATCGGCGGCATCGCCCGGGGCCAGGGGCACGATGACCGTGACCGGGCCGGCGGGGAAGCTTTGCGCGAATACTTCTAAACTGAATAGAAGTAAAAATACAAAACAATTAAGGCGCCGCAACGTCAATGCCTCTTTCCTTGAACGTCTCGCGCAGCTTCCTCGCGAAAGTCACCGCACCGGGCTGGTCGCCGTGCAGGCACAGCGTATCGGCGGATACCGGCACGCGCTTGCCCGAAAGACTCGTGACATAGCCCTCCTCGATCATCGCCAGCACCTGCTTCACTGAAGCCGCCGGGTCCACGATCATGCCGCCGGGCTTGTCGCGCGGCGCCAGCGTGCCGTCGTCCGAATAGCCGCGATCGGCGAAGACTTCGCCGGCAACGCGAACGCCGGCTTTTTTTGCGATCTCGAAATTTTTACTCTGAGACAGACAGTAAAGAATGACCTGCGAACCCAAATCCTTCACGGCCCTGACCATCGCATCCGACAATCCCTCGTCCATCGCGGCCATGTTGTACAGCGCGCCGTGGCATTTCACGTGGTGCAGCTTCGCGCCCCTGGCGCGCGCGAAAGCTTCCACAGCGCCAGCCTGGTAGATCACCAGGTCGTACATCTCCTGCGGCGACACCTTCATGGCCCGCCGGCCGAAGCCCATCAGGTCCGGCAGCGACGGGTGCGCGCCGATGGCGACGCCCGCATCCACCGCGAGGCGCACCGTCTTGCGGATCGTCGCCGGGTCGCCGGCGTGGAAGCCGCAGGCGATATTGGCCGAGCTGATGTAGGGCATGACATCGGCGTCGGCGCCCATTTTCCAGGCGCCGTAGCTTTCGCCCATGTCGCAGTTGAGATCGATCTTCTTCATTTCTGGTAGCCCCAGGTCAGCGAACGTAACGCCGCATCCACCCGCTGGCGCAACACCAGCCGCAGATCGCGCGCCTGCTCCAGCGTGCAGCGCGCGAACTGCACCGATCCGCCCGGCGCCAGCTGCGCCAGCCGCGGCAGGTCCGCGGCGGCAATCTCGGCGATCTTCGGATAGCCGCCGGTGGTCTGGTGGTCGGCCATCAGGGCGATCGGCAATCCGTTGGCCGGCACCTGCACCGTGCCGAGACAGGCGGGCTCCGATAGTATCTCCAAGGCTTCCGCCCGCGCCAGCACCGGGCCCGCCAGGCGAAACCCCATCCGGTTGGAATCTGGCGTCACTTTCCAGGTGGCGTCGAAGAACGCCCGGCGCGCGGCCGCATCGAACAGCTCGTGGTGCCGGCCCTCCATGGCGTGGATCAGAATCGGCTCGCGCGCAGGCAGCGTCAGCGTTGGCGCCGACCAGCTGACCGTGCGCACGGTGCGCAAGCCGGCAATGTCTTTCTTATTCCTGAGGCTGGCGTACCTTTTCTGCGAAAGCGAAGACACGTTTTCAACCAGCGGCAGGACATCGCCTGCGCGCAGTGCCCGGCCCTCCAGGCCGCCGAATTTCGCCGGCAGGTAGGTGCTGCGGCTGCCCAGCATCGGATTGAGCGCGATGCCGCCGGCGACCGCCAGGTAGGCGCGGCTGCCGAGTGTCGTGCGGCGCGCGTAGAGCACCGTTCCCGTCCCCACCAGGACCGGGCGGTTCGCCGGCATCGGCATGCCGCCCAACCGCGCTTCCATCTCCGCGCCGCACAGCGCGACCAGCGCGTCGCTTTCGAACACGATCTCAGGGCCGAGCACCGTGATCTCGAGGACCGCCTCGTCGTTGCGGTTGCCGACCAGGCCGTTGGCGAGTTCGAGCGCCACCGGATCCATCGCGCCGCAGGGCACCACGCCCAGATGCTGCAGGCCGAAGCGGCCGCGATCCTGCACCGTGGTCAGCAAACCCGGCCGGAGGATGCGCATGCTCATTGAAGCTTCTCGAACTGCTCGCGCGTGATGGCGATGAAGCGGACCCGGTCGCCCGGCGCGAACAGGCTCGCCGGCTCGCGCAGCGGATCGAACACTTTCAGCGGGGTACGGCCGATGATGCTCCAGCCGCCAGGCGTCTCGTAGGGATACACCGCCGTCTGCGCGTTGGCGATCGCCACCGAACCCGCCGGCATCACGGTGCGCGGCGTGGCGCGCCGCGGCACCGAAAGCTTCGGGTCAAGGCCGCCGATGTAGGGCTGTCCGGGCGAGAAGCCAACCATCAGGACCAGGTGTTGGGATTTTGCATGTCGTTTCGAGATTTCTTCCTCGGGAACGGAAGTTCTTTCAGAAATCTCTTTCAAATCCAAACCAAAAACCGGGTCATAGCAGACCGGAACCTCCACGATGCGCCCGCTGCCTTCGAACTTCGAAGCCGACTTGAAAGCCTCCTGCAGCAGGGACTCAAAACGCTCCAGCACCGAGGCCGGCAGCTCCGGGTGATAGGGATCGACATGTACCGCGATGCCGCACAGCGCCGGTACCACGTCGCGGATCCAGGGAATTGCGCGCACGCGCAGCGCCACCGCCAGCGCCTGCAGCGACTGGTTGGTCTCGAGGTCAAGCTGGTCGCCGAATTCGGCGTACACCGCCGCATCGCCGAGCGGCGACAGGCGCATGGTCTTGAGGAGTTTTTTCAGCTGGACTTCGGCACGGCGACGCCGATCATGCAGTCCCGCGTGACGACGGCGGCGAGACGTTCTTCATTCCAGCCATCGGTGCCCGCCGGGCGCATCGGCAGCACCAGGTAGCGCATGTCCGCGGTCGAATCATGGACTCTTATTTTCATGTTTTCATCGATACGCAAACCAAATTCAGCAAGCACGGCACGCGGCTCGCTCACCGTGCGCGAGCGGTAGCTGCGCGACTTGTACCACTCGGGCGGGATGCCGAGCAGCATGCGCGGATAGCAGGAGCAAAGCGTGCAGACCACCACATTGTGCGTCGATGGCGTGTTCTCCACCACCACCAGCTTCAGCGCCGCCACTTCGATGCCGAGTTCCTCGCAGGCACGCGAGCCATTTTCAAGAAGTTTCTGCTTGTAGGAATCGTCAACCCAGGCCCGCGCAACAACCTTCGCGCCGATCGCGGGCGTGCGCATGCGCATCGCAGCGACTTCCTCGGCCACCTGCGTTTCGGTGACAATGCCCTTCTCCACCAGCAGCTCGCGCAGGCTCACCTCCATCAACTGGAAGTAGCTGTAAGGCTGATAGCTGCCGTTGTCTTTCATTCCAGCCAGTGCTGGAAAATTTCGACTTCCAGGACGTCTTCGGGATTGCCCTTGTAAGCGGGCCAGACCTCGTTCTGCACAAAACGCACGCGGTATAGCGGCTGCTTCGGTTCGCCACTGCGCTGCTGTGCCAACTCTTCAGGATTGCCGAAGGCGCCGCAGATGCGCTCGATCACCCCACTGTGGCCGCGGATGTAGAACGGCGTGCGGATGTGCCCGAGCGGATAGGCTTTTCGAACCTTGACCCGATCGCCCGGTTTGAACCTGGCTTCAACCACGTTTGTCTATCTCAGCCATCTTGCGGCCGAGCTCGTCGGTAGTGATGACGCCGCGCTGGATCATGATCTGGGTGATGGAGGTCACCCAGCGTTCGTAATAGCCCATCCGGTCGTAGGCGTCAGGCGGCAGCGCCTCGATATTTTTTCTCAATTCGTCCACCGTCATCAGCTTCCGGCCGCCCTTGCCGCCGGACAAAATGATCATCAGCGCATCGACGCGCCGTTCCCAATCGGCGTAGTCGTGCTCGGCCGGCTCCACCTTGCCCGCAGGCAGGCCGCCCATATCGTGATGGCTGCGTTCGATCACGGCGGTTATATTAGCTGCATGGCCGTCGCAACGCAGCAAATCCCGGTTCCCGGAAGCCTGGTTGTGGATCACGTATCGCATTTCGTGCCGGATCTCGGCGCGGCGACGCGGGCGCTGGAAGCGCTCGGCTTCACGGTGACTCCGGAATCGGCGCAACAGACGCAGGACGGTCCCGCCGGCACTACGAATATCTGCGTGATGCTGGAGCACGGCTACCTGGAATTCCTCTCTCCCACCGCGGATACGCCGAACGCCCAGCAGCTGCGCACCGCCATGCAGCGCTATCCCGGCGTGCACCTGTGCTGCTTCGGCACGCCGGATGCGGAAGGAGAACGCCGCAGGCTCGACGATCACGGATTTTCGCCTTTACCCATTGTGAATTTGCAAAGGGAAACGGCAGAAAGACAAACAGCCAGATTCCAGGTCGTTCGCTGTGCGCCGGAGAAAATGCCCGAAGGCCGCATCCAGTTCGTCCAGCACTTCACGCCCGAAGCCATCTGGCGGCCGCAGTACCTCGGCCACACCAACAATGTCGTCAAGCTCGCCTGCGTGTTCGCGGTCGCCGACGATCCAATCGAGGCCGGCGCGCGCTGGGCGCATTTCAGCGCGCTGCTGCCGCGCCCCGCGCGCGCCTACGTGCACGTGGCGGCGGCGCGCGGCCATGCCCTGATCGGCAATCAGGAAAGCTGGGCGGCGCTGCTGGGCGATGCGCCCGCCGCGCCCGCGCTCGCCGGCTACGCGCTCGAGTGCCGCGACCCGGCGATATTGGTCGCGCGCTGCAGGCTGCTCGGGCTGGCATTGAGAAAATTGAGAGACAATTTGTTTGCGGTTGTGCTGCCTGAAGCGCTGGGCGGAGCGTGGATCTTCGGAACCCGACAAGGACTTGGACTGCCTTCATGAAAAACGACCTCTGCTCCCTTTCCGCCACCGAACTGCTCGCGCTATACCGGAAGAAGAAGCTGTCGCCGGTCGAAGTGACGAAAGCCGTTTACGAACGGATAGACAGGCTGAATCCGGTACTGAATGCCTTCTGCTTCGTGAATGATTCTTTGAAAGATGCGAAGAAGTCCGAGCAGCGCTGGTTCAGGAATTCCCCGCAAGGGCAGCTGGACGGCGTCCCGGTCTCCATCAAGGACCTGATTCTCACGCGCGGCTGGCCGACGCTGCGCGGCTCGAAGACCGTCGATTCGAAGGGCCCGTGGAACGACGACGCGCCCACGGTGGCGCGGCTGCGCGAACACGGCGCGCTGCTGCTCGGCAAGACCACCACGCCGGAATTCGGCTGGAAAGGCGTCACCGACGGCCCGCTCACCGGCATCACGCGCAATCCCTGGAATCCGAAGATGACGCCGGGCGGATCTTCCGGCGGCGGCGCGGCGGCGGTGGCCGCGGGCATGGGGCCGCTCGCCATCGGCACCGACGGCGGCGGCTCGATCCGCAT
>JANXUV010000208.1 GCA_025356085.1 Betaproteobacteria bacterium | reverse complement strand
CGACAGTGGCGAGCGCATCATCGCGCCCTACCTGCGCGCGGCGGGCGTCGAGCGGCTGGACGCGATGATCGTAACGCACAACGACAACGACCACGCCGGCGGCGCGGCCTCGGTGGTGGAGAATTTCGAGGTGGATGCGCTGCTTTCCTCGCTGCCCGCCGGCCATCCGCTGCTCGGCAGCGTCGCGGGCGCGCGGCGCTGCGCCGCGGGCGATGCCTGGGAATGGGACGGCGTGCGTTTCGAGATCCTGCATCCAGTAGGCGAGAGTGCCCGAGCGAAGAAAAGCAACGACCTGAGCTGCGTGCTGAAAGTCAGCACGGGCGGCCGCTCGATGCTGTTCACCGGTGACATCGAGAAAACTGCCGAGGCGGAATTGCTGAGGCGCGACTTGGCGGCACTCGCTGCCGATGTTCTGCTGGTGCCGCACCACGGCAGCCGGACCTCGTCGAGCGCCGAGTTTCTCGCCGCGGTGGGCGCTTCGGCGGCGGTGATCCCGGTGGGTTACCGCAACCGTTTCGGGCACCCGAAGGCCGATGTCCTGGAGCGGCTGAGGGCAAAAATTTACCGGACTGACCTCGATGGGGCCGTGACGGTGCGGTTATCGCACGGAACAGTCGATATCGGCGGCGAAAGGCAGGCCCGGCGGCGGTACTGGCATGACGCGCCGCGCTAGGGTGATAATGACCGCGCGGATACCCCGCACCATCTCTAGGAGGGATCGTCATGGCGAAGGAAAAGAACGCCGTTTACCGGGTCACGGATGTCATCGGCACCAGTTCGGTTTCGTGGGAAGACGCCGCGCGCAGCGCGGTGAAGACGGCGGCCAAGTCCTTGCGCGACCTGCGCATTGCCGAGGTCACCAAGCTGGACGTCAAGGTCGAAAACGGCAAGGTGACGCAGTTCCGCACGCGCCTGTCGCTTTCCTTCAAATACGGCGCTTGAGCCGTATCCTGGACTGCGGCGCGTGAGTTCCAAGGATTCGGCGGTGGTTCGCGTCACCGGCAGCGTCGGGCGCTTCGAGGATTTCCGCGAACGCGTCCGTTGGCTGCTGGTGCGCGACCCCGATACCGATCCGTATACCGAACATCACTCGGCATCGGTGCTCGAATACCGCTTCGACGTGGTGAAAGGCATCCCATTTCCCAGCTTCGTCGCCGCCAGCACGGAATTTCCCGAGCTGCGCGTAGAGGCGGCCTGGGATCGGGACAGCAAAAAGGGCGGCGTGGTGATCGAAGGCGGCCGGCCGGTGGAGAAATGGATCGGCGAAAGGAGCCCGGCTTGAAGCCGCGGCAGCGTTTCGTGAAGTGCGCGTCGCCGCGCGGGCTGCACCGCATCGCCTATCTGGAATGGGGCGACCCGAAGAACGAGCGCGTGCTGGTCTGCGTGCACGGCCTGACGCGCTGCGCGCGCGACTTCGAGGCGCTCGCCGCCGCGATGAGCGACCGCTACCGGGTGATCGGCGTGGACGTCGCGGGCCGCGGCGAATCGACCTGGCTCGCCGATCCCATGCTGTACCAGATTCCGCAATACGTCTCGGACATGGTGACCGTGCTCGCGCGCCTGGATGTCGAAGGCGTGCACTGGGTCGGCACCTCGATGGGCGGGCTGATCGGTATGACGCTCGCCTCGCTACCGGATACGCCCATCAAAAAGCTGGTGATCAACGACGCCGGGCCGGTGGTATCGAAGGTGTCGCTGGAGCGCATCGCGAGCTACGTCGGCATGGCCCCCGTGTTTCCGAATATCGAAGCCGCGGACAAGTACGTGCGCACGGTGAGTGCGACCTTCGGTCCGCACAACGACGCCGAGTGGCGCTTCCTCACCGAGATCGTCACGCGCAAGAATCCCGACGGCAGCCTGCGCCTGCACTACGACCCGAAGCTCGCAGAGCCTTTCCGCAAGTTCATGCCCGAAGGCGACATGGAACTCTGGAACTTCTGGGATGCGATCACTTGTCCCACGCTGGTGTTGCGCGGCGAGCTGTCGGACCTGCTGACGCGCGACACTGTCGCCAAGATGGCGGCGCGCGGACCGAAGGCGAAGGTGGTGGAGATTGCCGGCGTGGGCCACGCGCCGACGCTGATGCATGCGGACCAGATCACGCTGGTCAGGGACTTTTTGCTCTCTTAGTTTTTTCTGTTCGCCGCATCCCAGTGCAATTCGAGATTGGCGATCAGCGCCGGGCTGAAATGGCAGTGCGCCTGCTCGCGCGCATAGACAGACATGTAGCGCCGGAAGGCGTCCAGGGGTTCTTCGGAGATGCGCAGCGCGCGCCGGTTGCCTGCGGCGCTGACCATGCCTGAGCCGGTGACGTGCTTCACCAGGCGGTCCACCTCGAAATCCATCGCGTCGGGCGCGACGATGTAGTCGCAGATGGAGCGCCCCTCGGGGCTCGCGCAATCGATGCGCCGCTCGGCGAGGATCGCCTGGCGCGCGACGCGGTCGCCCACGTGGCGCGCGAGGCGAAGGTTGGCGGCGCCGGGGATGATGCCTTCCTTCCGCGCCGGCAGCGTCATATAGGCGTCCTTGGCGGCCACCACCTGGTCGATGGTGAGGAGGATCTGGCAGTGGCCGCCGATGGCAAAGCCCTCCACCGCGGCGATCCACAGCTACTCGACGGAATCTTCTTCGGGCGGGGCGTCCGGCACGGCGAGGCCGCGGTAGAGCTTGTTCACCAAACCCAAATCTCTC
>JANXUV010000202.1 GCA_025356085.1 Betaproteobacteria bacterium | reverse complement strand
TCCCGCGCCCGGTTGCTATAATGTCGCGACTCCACCCATACGAGGTGCACGATGTCCGTCCATCCGCTGTCATCCGCACGCGAAATCGATCCGCTCACAGAGGCGAAGATCCATCTCGCCGCCGCCCACCGCCTGGCGGTGTTTCACGATCTGGAACAAGGCATAGACAACCATTTCACGGTTACCGTGCCCGGCCGCGACGATCAGTATCTGATCCTGCCGTTCGGGCTGCATTGGTCGGAAGCGCGCGCGAGCGACATGATCGTATGGGACGAGTCGGGCAAAACGCTCGAAGGCGTCGGCGATGTCGAACGCTCCGCGCAATGCATACACGCGCCGATCCATCGCATCAGTGGCGCCCGCGTCGTGCTGCATACCCACCAGACGTGGGCGATCGCGCTCAACATGCTGAAGGACAATCGCCTCGTGCCTGCCAGCCAGAGCGCCGCGTATTTCCAGGGCACGATCTGCTACGACGACAACTATTCCGGCAACGCGGATACCCTCGAAGAAGGCGAACGCCTCGCCAACCTGATCGGCGACAAGCAGGTCATGTTCATGAAGAACCACGGCGTGCTGGTGGTCGGCAACACGGTGGCGGAAGCCTACCGGCGCATCTACAAGCTGGAGCGCGTCTGCCGCACGCAGGTGCTGGCGATGAGCTCGGGCCAGCCGCTGGAAGTTTTATCGGAGGCCATCGTGAAGCAGGTGCAGGCGCCGGCGCCCGATGACCGCCATTCGCGCGGCGAGCGCGACCGCCTGTTCTTCGAGGCGATGATGCGGGTGCTGGACCGCGAACTGCCAGGCTACGCCGACTAGTTACTCGAACTTCGCGCCGGAGTCCTTCACCACTTTCGCCCAGCGCGCGATTTCGGTTTTGACGTACGCATCAAGCTGCGCGGGCGTCGAGCCGACAATCTGGTAGCCCGCCCCCTCGATCGCGGCTTTTGCGGCGGGCGCGGCCATCGCCTTGATGAACTCGGCGTTCAGGCGCTGAACGATAGGCGCTGGCGTGCCGGCTGCGGCGAATATCCCGTACCACACCGAGACGTCGAACCCGGGCACGCCCGATTCCGCGATGGTCGGCACTTGCGGCAGCACGTGCGAGCGCTGCGCCGTCGATACTGCCAGGGCGCGGAACTTGCCGGCCTGGATCTGCGGCAGCGAGGACGACAGGCTGTCGAACGCCAGGTCCACTTCGCGGCCGAGCAGGCCGATGATCATCGGGCCGCTGCCTTTGTAGGGCACGTGCGTGAATTTCGTGCCGACAACGGCGTTGAAATATTCGACGCCGAGGTGGCTGGTGTTGCCCGGCCCCGCCGAGCCGTAGTTCAGCTTGCCCGGGTTCGCCTTCGCGGCGGCGATCAGTTCCTGCAGTGTCTGGATCGGCGACTGCGCGGGCACTTCCACCACCAGCGGCTGGGTGGCGGCGAGGGTGATGGAGGTGAAATCCTTCACCGTGTCGTACGGCAGCTTCGGCATCAGCGACGCGTTGATCGCATGCGCGGTCAGCAGCATGATTATGGTGTAGCCGTCCGGCGGCGACTTGGCGATCAAATCGGCGCCGATGGTCGTGCCGCCGCCCGGCTTGTAGTCGATGATCACCGGATGGCCGAACTGCTTCGTCAGTTCGATCGCAATCGGCCGCGCGAGGATTTCGGAGCTGCCGCCCGGCGGGTACGGCATGACGAAGCGGATCGGCTTGGAGGGATACTGGGCGGAGGCCGGCGCGGCAAGAATGGACAGCAGAAAACAGAGGAAACGGAGCACAATGCGCGTCATGAAAGGATCCCCCTCGAGATGAAACGGGATTATGCGGCCGAACTGCGGTTCGACAATTCGTTCGTTCGCGGATTGCCGGCCGACCCGGTGCTTGCCAACGTGCCGCGCCAGGTGCACAACGCGGCCTACACGCGCGTCGATCCGACGCCGGTCGCCGCGCCGAAGCTGCTCGCCTGGTCGGATGACCTTGCCGCGCGTCTCGGCATCGAGAAGCCGGGGACGGACAACACGATGGTCGAGGTTCTGGCCGGCAACCGCCTGCTGCCGGGCATGCAGCCCTACGCGGCGCGCTATGGCGGCCACCAGTTCGGCCACTGGGCCGGGCAACTGGGCGACGGCCGCGCGATTACGCTGGGCGAACTGAACGCCGCCGACAGCACGCGCCAGGAACTGCAGCTGAAGGGCGCGGGCCGCACGCCCTACTCGCGCACCGCCGACGGCCGCGCGGTGCTGCGCTCCTCCTTGCGCGAATTCCTCTGCAGCGAAGCGATGCACCACCTCGGCGTGCCGACCACGCGCGCGCTCAGCCTGGTCGCCACCGGCGAGCCGGTGATGCGCGACATGTTCTACGACGGCCATCCGCGCGAAGAGCCGGGCGCCGTGGTTTGCCGCGTCGCGCCCTCGTTCGTGCGCTTCGGAAATTTCCAGATCCTCGCCGCGCAGGAAGAGCACGACGCGCTGCGGACGCTGGCGGATTACGTATGTAAAAATTATTTTTCAAATAAAAGCATTCAGGAAGTTTTTCTGGAGATCTGCCGGCGCACCGGCCTGCTGATGGCCGACTGGATGCGCCTTGGCTTCGTGCATGGCGTGATGAACACCGACAACATGTCCATTCTCGGCCTGACCATCGACTACGGCCCCTACGGCTGGCTCGAGGGCTACGACCTCGAGTGGACGCCGAACACCACCGACGCCGAGGGCCGGCGCTACTGCTACGGCAACCAGCCGCATGTCGCGCGGTGGAATCTGGCGCGCCTTGCGGAAGCGCTGCTGCCGCTGGTGCCGGACAAGGCCGCGCTGGAAGGGGGATTAACCGTTTACGCGGATACCTTCGCCGATGCATGGCGCAAGGCGCTGGCGCAAAAACTCGGTCTGGCGGCGCTCGACCAGCCGGGCGACGACGAATTGGTGAGCGGACTGTTTCAGCTGCTGGCGGAGCAGGAAACCGACTTCACGATCTTCTTCCGCAATCTTTCCACGCCGACGATCGAGTCGCTGCGTCCGGCGTACTACGGCGAACTGCCGGAGCAGAAACTTGGCGAATGGCTGGGCCTCTATCGTTCCAGAATTACGCGGGAAAATCTTTCTGAAGCGGAAAGGCAAACCCGCATGCATTCGGTGAACCCGAAATACGTCTTCCGCAATTACCTGGCGCAGCAGGCGATCGACGCAATCGAGCGCAACGGCGACACCCAGCCGCTGGAAAGGCTGATACAGGTGCTCAAGCGCCCCTACGACGGGCAGCCCGGGCACCAGGATCTCGCCGGGCGGCGCCCCGAATGGGCACGTCACAAGGCGGGCTGTTCGGCGTTATCATGCAGTTCATAAAGGGAATTCAGGCACCTAACGGAGGCTTCCGATGAAATCGGCCAAAACAATCACCATCCTCGTACTGCTGCTCGCCCCGTTGGGCGGCTGCTCCATCCTGTCGGAGAATCACCCGACGACGGAAAGCCGCTACATGACCCCGGCCGAACAGCAATACTGGGCCGACAGCCAGTCTCGCCACGAGAAGGCCGCTGAATGGCGCAGGGAATTGCAACGCCGGTCCCGCGAGCGCATGGCGCGACTTTTCGACTGACGCTCCTGCACCCGCCTTGCAGCGGGCTGACGATGGGGCTCGTTGATTCGGCTTAATATTGCCGGAATGGCGCTTCCCGCCCCCACCGCTTTCGCCGAGGACGACGCCTTTGCCATTACCGGCAAAGGCGATATTGAATTAAAGGCTCCCGGCACTCAGTTGACCGCGGCTGACCTGCAGGTGCTGGTGCTGATCGACGGCTTCTCCACCGTTGCACAGATCGCCATGCGCGTACCAAACCTGTCCCGCGACGAGGTGAATCTTGCTCTGCGCAAGCTGGTGGGCGGCAAGCTGATCGTTTCCACAGTCGAGCCGGATTCGGACGGGATGGGTTCCGGCTTCTCCACCATCAGCGTCCCCGCCGGCTTCTTCAGCAGCCTCTCCGCGGATGCGAATTCCGAGGCGGAAGGAGGCACTTCGATCCTGAAGAAAAAGGGCTACTTCGTCCGCATCGCCAAGCGCCTCGACAAGCGCGAAATCAAGGAAGGCTGGGTGCCGACGATCCTGGTGGTGGATGACGACACCGACCTGCAGAAGCTGATCCGCACCTATTTTCTGATGGAAGGCTTCAAGGTGCGCGCGGCGCACAAGCGCGACGAGATCATGATCGCGCTGCGCATGCAACCGGTGCCCGATTTGATTCTGCTCGATGTGCAGCTGCCGGACGCCAACGGCTTTGACGTGCTCGCCAAGATGCGCCAGCACCCGGTGCTGAAAAACATGCCGGTGGTGATGCTCACTGCTGAAGCGACGCGTGAATCGGTCCTGAGGGGGCTGCAGTTTGGCGCCGACGGCTACATCACCAAGCCCTTCGAGCCCGATGTGCTGGTCACCGCGGTGAAAGCGGTGCTCGGAATCCTGCCCCCGCCCCCGGAAAAAAAGAAGTAGCGGAGCGCTACTTCGACGGCACTGCCGCCCGCTTCGCCTCGTAGTCGGCCACGGCCTTCTTCAGCATCGTGAATTCCTTGCAGGAAAAGAAGCACAGCTTGTCGAGCGCGCGCAGCTCATCCTTCGCCTTGTCCAGATTGCCCACCTGCAGGTAGACCTCGCCGAGGTATTCGTGCGCGCCGAGGTGCTTGGGATCCAGCCGCAGCGCCTCGTTGTAATGCCTGAAAACCAGCTCCATTTCCGGGTTGGCGCCCATGCGGATCGAATAGGCGTAGAGGTTGTGGTAATCGGGGCTGGACGGGTTCTTCGCCACGGCAGCGCGCGCGAGCTCCTGCGCCTGCGGCCAGTCCGTTTTCGCAATCGCCGCCTGGATTCCCGTCACCGCCGGATCCTGGTTCTTCAGGCGCTCTTGCTCCTGCTGGAACGGATCCGGACCGCCGCCGCCGGCGCCCAATGCGCTAGTGGCAGCCAGCATGGAAGCCGCAAAGATGGAAATGTGCAGGAATGTCATGGCAAGCCTCTTTTGGTATCGCGACCGGCAAACACCGCTCCGGCGGGCTTATTCCGCGAATCGTGCGGATGGTGCCGAGCAGCTACAGCAAGATGACGCCTACGCCCTGGATCAGCAGCCAGGCTGCGAGCAGTCCCACGCTGATGACGAGCCGGCGCTGGTGTTGCGCATAGGCGGCCCTGCCCTCGGGCGACTGCCAGGCATCGGCGAGGCGCGGCGCTTTATACACGTACAAAAAGATAAGCAGCGCCGCCACGGTGGTGGCCATCAGGCTGACGGTATTCAGAAACCAGGAAGACGTCATAGGCGGAACATAGCGCGTAGGCGGCCGGAGAGCAACCAGCGAGCTGCGTACGGTGTGGTAAACAGGATGGCGATGACCGAGCCCGCCCGAGACGAGATCGTCCCCCTCTGGCCGACCTGGATTGGCCAGTTGCGGCTCCCGGGGGCCGAGGAGCCGAACCGGGCCCTGTCGGATCTCGCCACCCCACCCGGCGTCGCCGGCAACCTGTTCGACTCCGACCACCCCGCCGCGGCCTGGCTGCGCGAGGGGATCGTCGCCGCGGTCGGTCAGTGGTTCGAGAAAATGCAGGTCCGGCCTGCGCCGCAGTGGCGGCTCGGCGGACGCCTGGAAGCGCTCGGCTTCGGCCACTACCGCGAACTCGCCAACGAGCCCGGCGCCTATCTCGCCGGCTTGTACTTCGTCAATGCGCCGGCGCCGCCGGAACTCGATCACCTGCGCAGCGATTCCGCACCCAGCCACCTATCGCTGCTCGACCCGCGCGTCGGCTTCAACGCGCTCGCGCTCGATGGCGACCCGAATTTCAACGAAACGCGCACGCTGGCGCCAGTCGCCGGCATGCTCATGCTGTGGCCTGGCTACCTGCGCCATACCAGCCGCGTGCACCTCGCGCGCGCGCCGTGGCTGCGCGTGGCATTGCGCATCGACCTGGAGAAAAAATCATGAGCGCCGCGCCGCGCATGGAGTTCAACGGCGTCTGGCCGACCTATCTCCTGAGCCGCCGGCCGCCCGGTTACGAAGAAGCGAACAAGGGCCTCGAGGCCCACATCACGCACCAGGAAGGGCGCGAAAAGGATTACACCGCCCGCTACCAGGAGCAGAACTTCTTCGCGAGCAGCAACAAGTCCGTGACCTGGCTGAAGGACCAGATCGAGCAAACCGCGAAGGCCTTCCTGCGCCAGTTCGGCGTGGACCGTCCGCTCTCGTGGTCGATCTTCTCCTGGTACAACATCAACCGCTACGGCGACCACCACGCGCCGCATACGCATCCTCGTTCCTACTTGAGCGGAACCTACTACCTGCGCATGCCGGCGCCCGCGGCAAGCGACGATCCACTCGCGAAACCCGGTTGCATCTCCTTCTACGATCCGCGCAACGGCGCGAACATGGTCACGGCAGGCACCGAGCCGGACGCCCGCGCGTCGCACGCGGTGTATCCAAGCGCTGGCACCCTGCTGATGTGGCCCTCGCCGCTGCAGCACCAGGTGCATCCGAACCTGTCGCAGGAGCAGCGCATCACAATCAGCTACAACCTGATCCTCGACAACTACACCGGCCGCAAATAAAAGGCCGCACGCGCGCTACGAATTGGCTACGTCGGCAACACTCGGCGTCTGCTATCGGCCAAAAACGGACATTCCCATTCGCGCTGATATGCAAGCTTGCCGCAAGCAATCCCGCACTCCGACAGCGCCAACGTCCAGTATTGCGACCGTGCTGCGGGCCATAGAATAGCGGCTCCTCATCCAGCCGATGGAGTTGCCATGACGATTCTCAATGCAGTGCGCGCAGCGACCCTCGCCTGCGCCATGACAATCGTTCCCGCTGCCCATGCCGACGAGCAACATCACGAATGGGACTACGGGAAGGAACACGGTCCGCACCACTGGGGCAAGCTGAAGGTTGACTTCGCCGCATGTGGTCTTGGCAAGGTGCAGTCGCCAATTGACATTCGCAACGCGGACCCGGCCAAACTCGATTCGATCCGATTCGACTATCAGCCGAGTCCGCTTCGAATCATCGACAATGACTAGGAGTCTCTTCGAGCTAGTGATCGCGATTCGACAGCAACAGCGTAAGACATTGCGGCGCCGAACAACAACACGGGCACCGATAGAGCGAGCGCAAATACTCCCGATAGGGTCGCCTAATGCCTCACCCGCATGCTTATTGACCGCCCTCGATTCGTAGCAACCACGACCACGTTCATCGTGGCCGCTGCGCTTGTGAACGCTACCCTGTACCACGTACCACTGTTCTCATTTGCGGCGGAAGACGTAGACATTTTTTCCTTCACAGGTTCGTTAACGGTAGCAACCCTTCTGGTCGTCGTGCTTTGCCTGAGCATTACTACGCTGGCGCTTGTATCACTTCTCTCTTACAGGCTTCTGAAGGCGGCGTGCATTGCGACTGCGGTTGGAAACGCCATAGCCGCGTATTTCGTCGTCACGTATCACGCCGTTCTCGACAAGACGATGATGGGGAACGTGCTGAACACGAACTTCTTGGAAGTTTCCGAGCTGTTGCATCCGATCCTACTAGCTTATGTGCTGTTTCTCGGCATTTTGCCGTGCTGGTTTCTCTTGCGTCTGCAGATCCAGCCGTCGTCGCGGCTGCGTGTTGCAACGATGGGCTTGGGTACCCTGCTTTTAACTGCAATATGGGTGTACCTCGCTTCGGGCACGTGGCTGTGGATCGCCAAGAACGAGAAGAGACTTGGCGGCATGCTCATGCCCTGGTCCTATGTCGTCAACTCTGCGCGGTATTCCGCTCCAGCCCTGTGGGCAGCACCCGAGCCAACCCACCTACCGCCAGCCACTTTTACTTCCAACGAACGAACTGTAGTTGTGCTTGTGATAGGCGAAGCGGCGCGCGCCCAGAATTTCGAACTCTATGGGTATGGCCGGCCGACAAATCCGCGATTGTCGAAGGCAGGAGTGATTGCCCTGAAGAACGCGACCGCTTGCTCCACCTATACGACGGCGTCGCTGCGCTGCATCCTCACGAACGCCGGTTCGGAGTTTGGCAAGCGCTATGAGCCTCTGCCTTCGTATGTTCACCGCTACGGTATCGATGTCATCTGGCGCAGTCACAATTGGGGCGAGCCGCCGATCACGGTGTCCTCTTATGAGAAGGCAGGTGACCTGAGGGCTGGTTGCACTGGCACAGGATGCGATTACGATGAAGTAATGCTGACAGGTTTGCAGCAACGCATAGAACATTCGGCAAGCCGGAAAGTTCTTGTGGTCCTTCATCAGGCCGGCAGCCACGGCCCTGCCTATTCGACCAAATATCCACCCGGCTTCGAAACGTTTACCCCCGTGTGCGCGTCGGTCAATGTAAGCAAATGCAGCCGACAGGAACTACTCAATGCTTACGACAACACGATCCTGTATGCTGATTACGTGCTTGCGCAGACCATAGCGCTTCTCACCGCGATGCAGGATACGGCGACGCTTCTAATCTACGTGTCCGATCATGGCGAATCGTTAGGCGAATTCGGCCTGTACCTCCACGGGATGCCTTACTCGATAGCGCCGGCTGTCCAGAAGCAGATACCGTTCGTCATTTGGATGTCCGAGGCCTTCGCGCGCCAGCGTGGCGTGGTCCCTGGTCGCGTCAAGTCACAAAGCGCGCATACGCAGCAGGACGTTTTTCATACTGTTATGGGCGCGTTCGGCATGGAAAGCGATGCGTACCTTCCGGCGCATGACATCTTCAATGAAAGGTTTGGTCAACCGTGAATTGGAGTAGATATGTGAACTATCTTCGCGCGGTGCATCAGCGTGCGTTGGTAGAAGGGCGAGCGCCCAGCATAACCGATGAAAGGCGGAACACCGCTATGGCGGTCGCCTTTGCGATCGCCGGCGTAGTCGCCGTCACTGCGGGTGGCTACCACTTCGGATTTGAATCAATTCACATGCTCGGGGCGCGATTGCCCCCCGCTGTCCTCGAAATACTGGCCGACGGCGGCGATACTTTGCTCCTGATCTGCGTGATGGCCTTGTTTTTGCAGCGAGATCCGCGCTTGCTATGGACGACACTGCTGGCGGGCGTCTATGCAGCGATTCTGACGCACGGCCTCAAAACGCTGTTCAATGAGCCCAGGCCACCCGTCGTATTTGGCAATCTGCTGACCGTAGTCGGACCGGTCTTGAAATGGAGCAGCTTTCCGTCGGGTCACGCCGTGACGGCATTTCTTGCCGCCTCCTGCCTGTCAGTCAAGGCACCGCGAGTGGCACAGTTTTTGTTCTTTGCGTTAGCGGTTGGATTTGGACTGGGACGGGTTGGGGCAGGCGTGCATTGGCCCGTTGACGTGATTGCAGGCGCAGCAGTCGCCACCGCTTCTTTCGCGTTGGCTACGTGCACCGTGACAAGGACCACATGGACTAGCTGGGGGCTTCGTTTCGAAGCCCAGACTTTCTTCGCGATTGTTTTTGCCTTGTGCTTTGTCGTGGGGTTCGTCAGGGTTCCTAGATATCCTCTGGCTCAGCCCGTCTTCATGACTATCGCCGTATTGTCGTTGCTGCTGCTGATCTGGAACTACATACTCCGGCCGCTGCGGACGCTTTGCGCGCCGGCGGAAATACCACGCGTTTCGGTGGGGAATCGAATGAGACTGGACGACCAAATTATCAACCAGAGTGCTGGTCTATTTCGCTGGCGCAACCTCCTACCGCTCGCGCTGCTCCCTGCCCTTCTTTTTGCGATGAAGGACGGGGAGTATGTCCAAATCAGATTCGGA
Source organism: Betaproteobacteria bacterium (assembly GCA_025356085.1). GTDB lineage: Bacteria > Pseudomonadota > Gammaproteobacteria > Burkholderiales > SG8-39 > RBG-16-66-20. The sequence continues at coordinate 904 of JANXUV010000202.1, read as the reverse complement.
GAAACCATTGACACTGTCTGGGAATCCCTGAGTATGGCGATTGCGTTTATGGGCCTAGCCCTGCGAGCCTACACCTTGGGCTATGTCCCATCCGGAAGCTTGGGCCACATTGACCGCGAACAGAGCGCCGACTGGCCTAACTTCACCGGCATGTACTCGGTGGTGCGCCACCCCATCCAATTAGCGAACTTCGTCATGTCCTTCGGAGTCATGATGTTCGTGGAATCGATGTCAATGCTGCTCGTGGGAACGCTTGCCTACTGGCTGTACTACGAGCGCACCATGCTTGCGGAGGAAGAGTTCCTCGCGCGGACTTTCGGCGCCAAGTACGCGGAGTGGGCTACCGCCACCCCTTTCCTTATCCCGAAGCTCGCATTGTGGAAACCGCCGGCGCTAGCGTTCTCGTTGCGAGCTGTACTCGCGCGGGAGCACGGGACAGCCTACGTACTGGTGGTGATCTTTACAGCCATCGACCTGCTGCACGCATTTCTGCAAGCAGAGCCGACCCTCATCGACCAGGAGTGGCTCGCATTCTTGTCAATCGGAACTGTTCTTTACGCCGTGCTGAGAATCCTAACAAAGTGCACAACGATACTTCAGGTAGACGCACGCTGAGCGCGAAGGCAGGTCTCGGTCATGGTGGTTCAGGAAGAATGTAGGTGCTATGCCTCCTCGAACTCAATTCCGGCAGAACACTAGAGTCCCGGTCCCTCCCTCCTCGTGGCCCTTTTTACTAGGGTTCAGCGAATGTCCGCTTGTATGGTTGGGCTGGTGTAAGCGGCCTTGTTCTGCTGTAGTGGGAAGGCCGGGGTGGAGGGGCCAATGACCGCATCTGCTCTCCTTACCGAGAGACAGACGCCAAAAGAACCTCCCCACCCACACCGCCCAGCGTCGATGAGGAATC
>JANXUV010000187.1 GCA_025356085.1 Betaproteobacteria bacterium | reverse complement strand
GCTGGGCGGCTGGCTGATGATCCAGTGGCGCATCAGCCGGAAAAATCCCTGAACGCCGCGGTCTAGCCGCGCCAGCCGTGGCCGTAGTAACCGCGTCCGCCGTAATAGCCGCGATCGCCGTTGTAGCCGCGACCGCCGTAGTAGCCGAAGCCGATCGCCGGGGTGACCACGGCAGGGCCGTAGACCTGCCCGCCATAAGGAGAGGGGCCGTAGGGAACTGCCACGCAACCCGAGAGGCCCAAGCCTGCAAGCAGGACGATTGTCAGTTTTTTCATGGTGAGTTTGGTAGTGTTCATGGTGATTGGAGCCGCTCCACGCAGATGCGTTCCGCGCGGAGTTGTTACCAAACATTTGAGTTGTAACCAATACGCATGACAACAATCGCGCGCCGCATCATTCACCTCGACATGGACGCGTTCTACGCGTCGGTGGAGCAGCGCGATGACCCTTCGCTGCGCGGCAAGCCGGTCGCCGTCGGCGGCTCGCCCGATTCGCGCGGGGTGGTGGCCGCCTCCAGCTACGAAGCGCGCCAGTTCGGCGTGCGCTCGGCGATGCCGATGGCGCGCGCGGTGCGCCTGTGCCCCGAGCTGCTCATCGTGCGCCCGGACTTCGCCCGCTATCGCGCCGCCTCGCAAAAGGTGATGGGGATCCTGCGCGAGTGCACGCCACTGGTGGAGCCGTTGTCGCTGGACGAGGCCTACCTCGATGTCACCGAAAACAGCTGGGGCGAGCCGCTCGCCACTACCGTCGCCAGGAAATTGAAAAAAAATATTTATGAACAAACCCGGTTAACCGCATCCGCCGGGGTCGCGCCGAACAAATTCCTCGCCAAGATCGCCTCGGGCTGGCAGAAGCCCGACGGCCTCACCGTGATCGCGCCGGAGCGCGTGGAGCAGTTCCTGCAGAAGCTGCCGGTGGAGGCGCTGTGGGGCGTGGGACCGGTCACCGCGAAGAAGCTGCGCGCGGTCGGCATACAGAAACTCGTCGATGTTCGTGAGATAGATGAAAATTTGTTGCGAAAAACAGTGGGAAGCCTGGCCGCGTGGCTCAAGCGCCTGTCCCACGGCGACGATCCCCGGGAAGTGAAGCCGGACCGGCCCTGGAAATCCATCTCCGCCGAGACCACCTACCCCGAAGACCTGGAGCGGCTGGAGGAAATGCGCGCCGAAGTCGAGCGCCTGGCGCGCCGCGTCGCCGCCTCGCTGGAGAAGAAGGACCTGTACGCGCGCGCCGTGACCCTGAAGCTGCGCTACAGCGACTTCACCACCGTCACGCGCAGCCACACCGCCGACCAGCCGACGCGCCAGCCCGCCGACTTCGCCGCGCGCGCGGTGGCGCTGCTGGAACGCACCGATGCGGCGCGCCGGCCGGTACGGCTGCTCGGCGTGGGGGCACATGACCTCAGCGGCAAGGATTCGCAGCACCCCGAACAGCTATTACTGGGTTAGCATGGCTGCCTTCAAAAAGAGCGAGCCAAGACCATGAGTGGTGGTGGAGAATCCGCACCGGCGCCAGCCGCAAAACCCGCCGCAGCCGTTCCGATCGATCACGTCGAGGAACTGGCCCGGCAGATATTCATCCAACTCTCGGCCAACGTGCACGCGACACCCGGCGAGAAACCTCCGCACGCGAAGCTGGCCGAACTGAGCTTCCGCCTCGCCGAAGCTTTCCAGGTGGGCAATCTCGAGTTCAACACCGCCGCGAGAGAGCGCGCCGATGCCAAGGCCAAGTCCACTGTCGACGTCAGCAAGATCGAAATCGACTTCGGGGCGTTCGGGAAGAAGTAGCGGCTCAGCGCCGCACAAGCAGCAGGGCCCCTGCCACCAGCGCCGCGCAGGCAACCAGCAGCGCCGCGGAAAACTCTTCGCCGGCGCCGATCACGAAACTCACCGACAGCGGTCCGATGATCTGGCCGGCGGCAAAGGCCGCAGTCATTGACGCCATCAGGCGCGGCGCCTGGGATCCCGCGGTGGTGCGCGCTTCCTGCAGGCCGACCATGGTGATCACCACGAAGGTGCCGCCGACGCAGAGTGCCGCGAGCACGATGCCGCCGACGCCGGGCCAGAACACGGGCGCGGCAACGCCGAAAGCCATCACCAGGTGGCTGCCGATCCAGGCGGTGCGGTTGCTGTAGCGCCCTGACAGCAGCGCGACGCCAAGCGTTGACAGCGCGGCCGCGGCGCCGAACACCGGCCAGGCCCAGCCGAACACCGCGGGATCGCTCACCACTTCCCTCGCCATCACCGGCAGGAAGGTCGCCGGGATGATGTAACCGAAACCATAGGCACCGTACGCGATCACCAGGCGCGCCTGCTCCCAGTTCCAGAGATGCGATGCGCGCAATTGTTTTGCTTTTCCAGTTGCAGAAACAAATTCCTGCCAGAGTGCGGCCGTGATTGCCAACGAAGCGACGCCGAGCACGAGCCACGCCGTTGACGAGCTTGCGTGCAGCGACATCAGCAGCACGCACAACACGCCCGCCGCGGCGACGCCGGCGCCGACGCCGGAGAACAGCACGCCCGCAAGGATGGGACGGCCCAGAGGCACGATGCGCTCCAATGCCCACGCCGAGGTGTAGATGAGCACCCAGGCGCTGGTCACGCCCGCCACTGCGCGCAGCACCACCCAATAGACGAACCCGCCGTCGAGCGCCATCGCCAGCGTGGCGACGCCGGTGCAGGCAAGCCCCACGCGTATCGCCCTCGCCGTATTGACGCTCGATGCGCCCGCCCACAACGCCCCGACGAAGTAGCCCAGGTAATTGGCCGACGCGAGCCAGCCGCCGCCCGCGACCGAAAGGCCGGCGTCCTGCAGCATCATGGGCAGGATCGGCGTGAAGGCGAAGCGCCCCACGCCCATCGCCACCGCCAGCGCGGCCCATCCCGCAAGTGCGAATCGCATGGGGTGAGTCTAGCCTTTCGAACCAGCGACTACGGCTGGTGTCGCCTGAGCTATTCTCGCCACAGCGATGAAAAAGGTTTTCTACGGCTGGTGGATGGTCGGCTCCGCCTTCGGCATGCAGTTCGTGCAGGGCACGCTGCTGCTGCAATCTTTCGGCGCCTATTTCGCGGTGCTGCGCGAGGACCGGGGCTGGTCGAAGACCGAGCTCTCCGGCGCGGCGGCGATGCACCAGCTGGAAGCCGCGGTGCTCGGGCCGGTGCTGGGCTGGTTCCTCGACCGATTCGGCGCGCAATGGGTGATCCGCACCGGCGTGCTGGTGTTCGGCTGCGGCTTCATGCTGCTCAGCACGATCGATTCGCTGCTCGCCTTCTACGGCGCCTTCATCATGACCGCGCTGGGCGCCAGCCTGTGCGGCTTCTTCCCGCTCAACGTGGCATTGATCCACTGGTTCGAGAAAAAGCGCGCGCGGGCGCTCTCCACCATGCAGCTCGGCATGGCGGCGGGCGGCCTGTGCGTGCCGCTGGTCGCCTGGGCGCTCGCCACCTGGGGCTGGCGCGCCACCGCCTACGCCTCTGGGATCCTGATCATCGCCGTCTGCCTGCCGCTGTCCTTCGTCTTCGTGCACCGGCCCGAGCACAAGGGGCAGATGCTTGACGGGATGGATGCCACTACATCCGATGAATTATCGAAAAAAGAAGCCCAGGACGGGACGCGCGACTTCACCGCGCGCGAAGCGCTGCGCACGCAGGCCTTCTGGCTGCTGTCGCTGGGCCACAGTTTTGCCCTATTCGTGGTGATGGGCGTCAACACGCACGCCATCACCCACATGAAGGAGGGCCTCGGCTACACGCTCGAGGCCGCCTCGCTGGTGATCATGCTGCAGACCGTGGCGCAGCTGGGCGGCGTGGGGATGAGCGCCCTCTTCGGCGACCGCCTGGACAAGCGCCGCATGTCCGCGCTGTGCATGCTCGGCCACATGGCGGGGCTGCTGTTCCTCACCTATGCCACCAACCTCGCGATGATCGTCGCCTACGCCGTGCTGCACGGCGCGGCCTGGGGCTTCCGCGGTCCGACCATGCAGGCCATCCGCGCCGACTACTTCGGCAGAAGCAGCATCGGCATGATCCTCGGGCTCTCGTTCATGATCATCGTCATCGGCCAGATCGGCGGCCCGATGATCGCCGGCATCCTCGCCGACATGACCGGCAACTACCGCGCCGGCTTCACCACCCTCGCGCTGCTGGCGGGGCTGGGCTCGCTGTTCTTTCTGTTCGCGCGGCGGCCGGCGCGGCCGCTACGCTAGAACTTGTCCGCCTGCGCGAGCACCATCGCGAACCAGCAGGTCACCACCACCGCGGCGGCGATGTAGACGATCACAGTGACCACGTTCAGCGCGAACGGGGAGCGCGGAGGGGATTCTTCGTAGCGAGAGTCCATGATCCCAGCCTAGCGCAATCGTATTTCAGCAACGAGGCATTCTTCCGCATTCCGCGCGTCGCCCGCAGGCGACAACCTGGCCGCTGTTAGGTTGTATATTCTCTTTCCATGAGGAAGATTCCATACGCAAGGCATCTCGCCTTCGCATTGGCCGCGTTCGCCGCCGAAACGCTGCAGCGCAAAACGAGTATCGGCGAACTGCGCGTCAATCCGCTGCTGCTATCGCTGGAGATCAAGGACTTCGCGCTCAGCGCACTGGTGAAGCTGGAACTCGACGTCACCGCAACAAAATAGCCCTGGAGGGGGAGCCATGAGAATGTTCCGTTGGTTGTCGCTGTTGTTGATCGCCGTTGTTCTTCCGGCGCTCGCCCAGTACCCGGAGCCGAAGCAGGGCGACTGGGTGGCGAAGGATTTCCGCTTCCACTCGGGCGAGACCATGGACGTGCGGCTGCACTACACGACCATCGGCGCGCCCGGCGGGGAGCCGGTGCTGATCCTGCACGGCACCGGCGGCTCCGGCGCCACCATGCTCGGCAAGGATTTCGCGGGCGAGCTGTTCGGGCCCGGCCAGCCGCTGGATGCCAGCCGCTACTACATCATCCTGCCCGACGCCCTCGGCACCGGGAAATCAACGCGCCCCTCGGACGGCCTGCGCGCCAAGTTCCCGCGCTACAACTACGACGACATGGTGCTGGCGCAATACCGCCTCGTCAGCGAGGGCCTGGGCGTGAAGCACCTGCGCGTCATCGTCGGCAACTCCATGGGCGGCATGCAGGCCTGGATGTGGGGTGCGCGTTACCCGGGCTTCATGGACGCGCTGCTGCCGATGGCCTGCCTGCCGGCCGCGATGTCCGGGCGCAACTACTTGCTGCGCAGGATGCTGACGCAATCCATCCGCAACGACCCGGAGTGGATGGGCGGCAACTACACCGCGCAGCCGAAGAACATGCAGACCCACCTGCTCACCTACGGCCTCGCCACCATCGGCGGCAACCAGGCGTTGCTCAAGGCCGCGCCCAACGCCGCCGAGGGCGACAAGCTCATCGCCCAGCGCCTTGCCGCGCCCTTCACCGGCGACGCCAACGACACTCTGTTCCAGTGGGAATCCTCCGCCGACTACGATCCCTCGCCGGGCCTGGAGAAGATCACGGCGATGGTGGTGGCGGTCAATTCTTCGGATGACGAGCGCAACCCGCCCGAGTTCGGCGTCATGGAAAGCTCGATGAAGCGCCTGAAGAGCGGCCGTTACGTGCTGCTGCAGGGCGGCCCCGACACGCGCGGCCACGGCACCACCGGCATGGCGAAGCTGTGGAAGCAGCATCTGCAGGAACTGCTGCAAAAAGCTCCCAAGCTCTAGCCAGTCTCTTCAAGGAACGGCCCGATGCGCGCGCGGGCGAACGCCGGGCGCGCCTGGATGCTCTTCCACCACTTCGTGACGCGAGGGTGCTTCTCAGCCGTCGCGGCATCCGGCGCGATTTCCTCCTCGATGCGCTTCACGAAGGGCACCAGCGCGATGTCCGCGAGCGAATAGTTCGCGCCGGCGAGCCACGCCGTCTCTGACAGCGCCTTTTCCATCCGCCCCAGCATTTCCACCAGCTTCGCGCGCGCGGCGGCGCGTTCTTCGTCGGTGTACGGCTTCCTCGCGGCGCGAATCCAGGCTTCCTGGCGCTCCTTGCTGGGGATTTTCTTCAGGCGCTCGGCGAGTTCTTCGTCCGACCACCGCGACGCCGTCTTCGCCAGGTGATGCGCCCAGTTGAAGATGATCAGGTTGCCGATGCGCTCGTCGGCATGGCGGATCCAGTTGCGCATGGTCGCGCGCCCGTAGGCGTCCGCCGGGCGCAGCGGCGGCTCGGGGAACACTTCGTCGAGGTATTCGCAGATGGTGCCGCTTTCATACAACGGCCGGCCGTCGTGGATCAGCGCCGGCACCACGCCGTTCGGGTTGATCTTGAGATATTCGGGCGAGTGATGCTCCAGGTTCGCCATATCCACGGTGCGGCTCTCGTAGGCGAGCCCTTTCTCTTCAAGGCACAGGCGCACGCGGCGCGACGCGCTGGATCGCCAGGCATGGTGCAGGGTCAGCATCACTTCCGCTGCCGCCAGGGCCAGTCGAGGTCGAAGCGCCGGCCGTTTAGGAACACGCTGATCCATGTGCGCTGCACCAGGTAATGGTAGCTCGCGAAGCACAGCGTCGCGGTGAAGCCGACCACCAGCGAAAACTTGAGCAGCGCCGGCAGGTCGTACGGCACCAGCCACCAGGCGGCGAAGCACACCAGCGGCATGTGCACGAGGAACACCCAGTATGAGGATTGCGAGGCGTACAGGGTCCACGGCGCCTCGCGGTCGAAATAGCGCTGCGCGCAGCCGATGAAGGCGTAGATCAGCGCCCAAGTGCACAGGCCGTTCGCGAGCACGGCGGCGAGGTGCAGGCCGGCATCCGCGCCGATACCGGCGTACTCCAGGTGGCTTGCGTACAGCGACAGCGGGAACAGCACCGCCGCCAGCAGCGCGTAGGCGCGCACGTGCCGCGTCGCCGTCGCGAACAGCGACGGGAAATCGCGGCACAGGTAGCCCAGCACGAAGAACGAGCCGTAATAAAGGAGCGACGGCAGGTGCGGCCTGAAGAAAATGAAGCCCTCCAGCACTTGCCCGCCGCGGTACGGCCAGAGCGTGAGCGCGGTGTACAGCCCCAGCGCAAGCACCGCCGCCGGCGCGCCCAGCACCGCGCTCACTTCGCGCTCGCGGCGGCGGGCTAAGCGCGACAGCCATCCGCACAGCGGCAGCAGCAGGTAGAACCAGAGCAGGTACAGCAGGAACCACAGGTGGAACGCGGGTGTCTGCCCGGCCGGCTGGCCGGCGGCGGCGATCTCCCGGTCCATCTGCTCGATCAGCTTCGGGTCCGGCAACCAGGCGTGCACGCCGTACTTGGCCGCCAGCGCGAAATCGAGCAGGAAGATGGCGGTGACGGGAAAGATCGTCAGCAGCGCCGCCGCCAGCGGCGCGAGCACGCGCGCGGCGCGATTCTTGTACGTGCCCCACAGCCCGCGCTTCTCCACCAGCAGCGCGGCGAAGAATCCCGCCAGCACGAAGAAGGTCGGCATGCGGAACGAATGGATGAAATGGAACAGCAGGTCGAACAGCAGCGAGTTGTCGCGGTCGGCCGGGAACGCCGAGAACTGCGGCGGCGGCGCGGAGAGATACATCTCGGCCGCGTGCAGCACGATGCCCAGCATCATCATGCCGCCGCGCAGCGCATCCAGGCCGAAATACCGGCGCTCGACAGCCGGTTCTTTGTTGCCGCCCATGCCGTTCCCCCGAATCAGCATCTTACCCGGCGGAAAATCGCCCGCGTGGAACACGATCGCGCGCCGGCCGCGCGCCTATACTCTCCGCGTGGAATTCAAGGACTACTACGAGACGCTGGGCGTGGCGCGCGACGCGCCGGCGGACGCCATCAAGAAGGCCTTCCGCAAGCTCGCGCGCAAATACCATCCGGACGTCTCCAAGGAAGCGGACGCCGGCAAGCGCATGGCGGCGATCAACGAGGCCCACACGGTGCTCTCCGATCCCGAGAAGCGCGCCGCCTACGACCAACTCGGCCAGCACCAGTCCGGACAGGATTTTCGCCCGCCGCCCGGCTGGGACGAAGGCATGGAGTTCTCCGAACATCGCGGCGGCGGACCCGACTCCGGTGAATTCAGCCAGTTCTTTTCCGAGATCTTCGGCAGGATGGGCCGTGAAGGCACGCACGCGCGCGGGCGCAGCGCGAACGGCTCCGCCACCTATCCCGGCAACGATCACCACGCGCGCATCCTGCTCGAGCTCGAGGACAGCTTCACCGGCGCCTCGCGGCAGGTCACGCTGCGCGCGCCCAAGCTCGACCCCAAGGGCTTCGTCGTGCTCGAGGAGCGCACGCTCAGCGTGAAAATTCCGGCCGGCATCCGCGAAGGCCAGGTGATCCGCCTCGCCGGCCAGGGCGAGCCAGGCATCGGCAACGGCAAGCACGGCGACCTGCTGCTCGAAGTGCAGTTCAGGCCGCACGCGCGCTTCCGCACCGACGGCCGCGACCTCCTGCTCACCCTGCCCGTCGCGCCCTGGGAAGCGGCGCTGGGCTCGACGATTCCGGTGGACCTGCCCGGCGGCGCGATCGACATGCGCATTCCCGCCGGCGCGCAAACGGGCAAGCAGCTGCGCGTGCGCGGCAAGGGCCTGCCCGCCGACCCGCCCGGCGACCTCTACATCGACATCCGCATCGTCGCCCCGCCCGCCGACACGCCGAAAGTGAAGGAACTTTACGAGGCGCTGGCGAAGGAAACCGCGTTCGATGCGCGCAAGGAGCCGGCGGCATGAGCGACGTGAGTCACGAATCCGACTTTCTCACCCTGGAGCAGTTGTGCTCGGTCTGCGCCCTGGAGCGCGAGTGGCTGGTGGTGCGCGTGCGAGAAGGCCTGATCCCGGCGACCGGCGCCAGTGATGCTGAGTGGCGTTTCACCACCACCACGCTTACGCGCGTGCGCCGCATGCGCGAAATCGAGATTACCTACGAAGCCGCGCCCGAGCTCGCCGCGCTGGTGGCGGACATGCTGGAAGAACTCGACGCGCTGCGCGCCCGGCTGCGGCGCGGCAGCAGGTAAGTCGCCGCGGCAACTGCGCGGTAACAGCGCTTAGCCGCGCATGGCCGCCGCGTACACGCGCATCGGCGCTTCCCGCCCCCGCAGCGCCTGCGGACCCAGTTCCTGCAACGCGTAGGCGTCCGCGCCTTGCATGCGCGCGAGCGCGTCCTCCGACACGAGGAACGGGTGGCCCAGCGTGCGGGTCAGGTTCTCGATGCGTGAAGTGGTGTTCATCACGTCGCCGTGGAACACGATCGCGCGCCGGCTACCGCCCGCCTCCCCCGTGACCACCTCGCCCGCGTGCAGCGCCGCGCGGGCGGCGCGGCGCTCATTCGTTCAATCCGTGATCGCCTGGTAGACGAGCTGCTTGACCAGCTTGCGGAAGTACGCGCGCTGCGGGCTCGCCGCCTGCGTCATCAGCACCGCGGTCACCTGCTCCTTCGGATCCACCCAGAAGTAGGTGCCGCCGTAGCCCGCCCACATGTACTCGCCCGCCGAGCCCGGCACGGCGGCCACGCCGTCGGCGAGGCGCACCGCGAAGCCGAGGCCGAAGCCGTAGCCCTTGGAGCCGAGCAGCAGCAGGCCGGGATCCATCGGCAGCGCCATCGCGCCGCCAAGGTGGTCCGAGGTCATCAGCTTGACGGTGGTGCGGCTCAGCACGCGTTTGCCGTTCAGCGTGCCGCCGTTCATCATCATCTGCGAAAAGCGCAGGTAGTCGGCCGCCGTCGACACGCCGCCCGCGCCGCCCGAATCGTTCTTCGGTTGCGACGAGACGTCGATCAGCGGGAAAGCGCGGCCGGCGAAGCGGTCCTTCTCCAGCGTCTCCGCGACGCGCGCCATCTTGCCCGCCGGCACCCAGAAGCCCGTGTCCTTCATGCCGAGCGACTTGAACAGGCGCTCTTCCAGAAAATCGGCGAGGCGCTTGCCGGAAGCCTTCTCCACCACGCGGCCGAGGATGTCGGTGGACACGCTGTAGTTCCACGACGTGCCCGGCTGGAACGCGAGGGGCGAGCTCGCCATCTTGGCGATCTGCTCGTCCGGCGTCATGTTGCGGCCGTCGAAATCCAGTTCCTTGCGGTACAGGCCGGCCTTCTCCAGGCCGTCTTTCACCGGCTGGTTGGCGGTGATCTCGCCGTAAGCGAGGCCCGAGGTGTGGCGCAGCAGGTCCTGCACCGTCATCTGCCGCTCCTGCTGCACCAGCGCGTAGCCGACATTGCCGTTCGCGTCCTTGGGCAAGGGCGCGCTCACCTGCAGCTTGTCGAAGCCCGGCAGGAACTTGCTCACCGGATCGGTGAGCTGAAGCGTGCCTTCCTCGACCAGCATCATCGCCGCCACCGACACCAGCGGCTTGGTCATCGAGTAGATACGGAAAATCGCATCCGGCGCCATCTTCGCCGACGCGGTCTGCATGCCTTCGGAATCCTGGTAGACCAGTTTGCCCTTCCTCGCCACCATCACCACCGCGCCACGGAAGCTGCCGTCGGTGACTTCTTTCCGCAGCGCCTCGCCGATTTTCGCCAGCTTCTGCGAGGACATGCCCACCTGCTCGGGCTTCGCCAGCGGCAGCGGTTGCGCGCCCAGGCCCCAGGCGCAGAGAAGGAATACAAAAGCGGTAAACGCCGAAGCGCTGCGGTTGGCGAACGTCATTGCCCCTCCCAGGGAAAGCTCGTTAACGAGGCGTCATTAGGCCCGCAATGCGCCGCAGCATGCAAGCGCGCGCTAAACTTAGATCCTAGGAGGCCGCCATGCTGCGCATCGTCAGGCAATCCGTCGTGCTGCCCGCCCCGGCCAGGACGCTCTACGCCCAGTACCTCAGCCCGAGGGCGCACGGCGCCATCACGGGCGGCAAGGTGCGGATCGGCTCGCGCCGCGGGGCGAAATTCAGCGCCTTTGGCGGCGCGCTCTCCGGCCGCATTCTGCAGACGATTCCCGGCCGGCTGGTCGTGCAGTCCTGGCGCGCCAAACCCTTCCATAAGGGCGACCATGATTCCACCCTGATCCTGCGCTTCCTGCCCGCCGGGCGGAGCCGGGGCCGCATCGACCTCGTGCACGTCAACGTGCCCGCGCACGACTACTGGGGCGTCGAAAAAGGCTGGAAGAACTTCTACTGGAAGCCCTGGCGCAAATACCTCGCGCGCTAGTCTCCGAACCCCGCTTCCCGCCTACGCGGGAACAGCGGCGTTGCTCTCGAGGAAATCCTCGTAGTTCCCCTGGAAGTCAATCACGGTAGCCGGATCTCCTTCCTTCTTCCCTGGCCGCAGTTCAATGATCCGCGTCGCCAGCGACGACACGAACTCGCGGTCGTGCGAGACGAACACCAGCGTGCCGGTGTACTTATCGAGCGCGGTGTTGAGCGACTCGATGGATTCCATGTCGAGATGGTTGGTGGGCTCGTCCAGCAGCAGCACGTTCGGCATCTGCAGGATGATCTTGCCGATCATCATGCGCTGGCCCTCGCCGCCCGAGATCACCTTCAGCATCTTTTTCTGGTCGTCGCCCGAAAACAGCAGCTGGCCAAGGGTAGCGCGCACGATCAGGTCGTCCTGCTCCGGGCGGTCCTTGCGGCGCCAGCGGCCCAGCCAGTCGGCCAGCGTTTCCTCGGCCTTGAGCTCGTCGGCCGGGTCCTGCGCCCAGTAGCCGACGCGCGCTTTCTCGGCCCATTTAATTGTTCCTGCATCTATCTCCAAATTCTTTGCAATACAACGGAGGAGCGTGGTCTTGCCGATGCCGTTCGGGCCGATGATGGCAACCTTCTCGCCGGCTTCGATGTTGATGTTGAATTTCTCTATCAGTTTCTTTTTTCCGTAACCCTTCGACAATCCCTCGACCTCCACCGCCAGCCGGTGCAACTTTTCCTTCGGATCGATCTTCAACCGGATGAACGGGTACTGCCGGCTGGAGGGCTTCACGTCCTCCGGCTTCAATTTCTCGATCATCTTCATGCGCGACGTCGCTTGACGGGCTTTTGCCTTGTGCGCGCGAAAGCGGCGCACGAAATCCTCAAGGTCCGAGATGCGGTCCTTGGCCTTGGCGTTGTCTTTTTGCAGCTGCTGCTTGGCCAGCGTGGCCGCTTCCATGTAATCGTCGTAGCTGCCCGGGTAGACCTTGATGCCGCCGTAGTCCACGTCCGCCATGTGCGTGCAGACCGCGGAGAGGAAGTGCCGGTCGTGCGAGATGATCACCATCGTGCTGGTGCGCCGGTCGAGCACCCCTTCCAGCCAGCGGATGGAGTTGATGTCCAGGTTGTTGGTCGGCTCATCCAGAAGCAGGATGTCCGGGTCGCCGAACAGCGCCTGCGCCAGCAGCACGCGCAGCTTCCAGCCGGGCGCCACCGCGCTCATCGGCCCGTTGTGCTGCTCGATCGGCACGCCGAGGCCGAGCAGCAGCTCGCCCGCCCGCGCCTCCGCCGTGTAGCCGCCGTACTCCGCGTACTTCGCCTCCAGATCCGCGGCCTTCAGGAATTCCGCCTCGCCGGACTTCTCGTCCGCGTAGATCGCATCGCGCTCGCGCATCG
>JANXUV010000175.1 GCA_025356085.1 Betaproteobacteria bacterium | reverse complement strand
CGGTCGGCCATCCCTATGGCGTCACCGGCTCACGCCTGGTCGGCCACGCGCTGATCGAAGGCAAGCGCCGCGGCGTGAAGTACGTGGTGGTGACGATGTGCGTCGGCGGCGGCATGGGGGCGGCGGGACTGTTCGAGGTGGCCTGAGATGAGAAAAGCCCTGCTGCTGCTGTCGTTCGCCTGCAGTTTCGCCGTTCATGCGCAGAGCTACCCGAACCGGCCGGTCAAGGTGATCATTCCCTGGCCGCCGGGCCAGGCCACCGACCTCGCCGCGCGCATCGTCGGCGAGAGGCTGTCGCAGCAGCTCGGCCAGCCGTTCATCATGGAGAACAAGCCGGGCGCCGGCGGCGCGATCGGCACCGAGATCGCCGCCAGGTCGGCGCCCGACGGCTACACGCTGCTCGCGGCCTCGAGCGGTCCGATCTCGATCATGCCGAACCTGCAGAAGATCCCCTACGACCCGCTGAAGGACCTGGCGCCGATCAGCCTGATCGCGGCGGCGCCCTTCGCGCTGGTGGTGCCGGCAAATTTCCCCGCCACGAACGCGAAGGAGTTCCTCGCGCTGGTGCGGGCGAACCCCGGCAAGTACACCTTCGCCTCCTCCGGCACCGGCGCCACGGCGCACATGTTCGCCGAGCTGTTCAATTCAATGGCGCAGCTGAAGGTGGTGCATATCCCGTACAAGGGCAGCGTGCCGGCGCTCACCGACGTGATCGGCGGGCAGGTCGCCTACGCCATCGAGACGGTGGCCGCGACCGGCGGCTTCATCAAGTCCGGCAAGCTGAAGACCTTCGGCGTCACCAGCGCCCGGGGTAGCGCCGCGCTGCCCGGCGTGCCGTCGCTCGCCGAGTCCGCCGACCTGCCGGGCTACGACGTCTCTGCCTGGATCGGCTACGCGGCGCCGGCGGGCACGCCGAAAGACATCCTCGTGAAGCTCGCGGCCGAAATCCAGAAGGCGGTGCAGGCCTCCGACCTGAAGGACCGCTACATCACGCTGGGCATGGACACCGCGTCCAACACGCCCGACGAGATGATGACCATGATGCGGCGCGAGCAGGACCGCTACGCGCAGATCATCAAGAACGCCAATATCAAGATCGAAAACTAGAAAACGATCACTCCGCGGGCATTCTTGCCGGACTCCAGGTCGGCGAACGCCTGCGGCGCTTCGTCGATCTTGTAGCGCCGGGTGATCAGTTCATCCAGCTTCAGCTTTCCGGCCATGTAGAGCTGCAGCATGCGCGGGAAGTCCACGCGCGGCACGCAGGAGCCGAAGTAGCTGCCCTGGATCGATTTCTCCTCGAACACCATGCTCATCGGTTTGAACGAAGTCGCGTCGGTGGCGCGCGCGACGCCGACGATGATCGCCTTGCCGCCGCGCCGGATCGCCTTGTAGGCGAGCTCGGCAAGCGCACCCGAACCGACGCACTCGAAAGCGTAGTCCGGCCCGCCGCCGGTGAGTTTTTTGATTTCCTTGCTCGGGTCCTCGCCAGGCTTCGACAGCAACGCGTGCGTGGCGCCGAATTTCTTCGCCATCTCGAGCTTCGACTGCATGGTGTCGATGGCGAGGATGATCTCCGCACCGGCGATGGCTGCGCCCTGGATCGCGTTCAGGCCGACGCCGCCGCAGCCGAATACCGCGACACTGGCGCCGGGCTCGACGCGCGCGGTATTGAACACCGCCCCCACGCCCGTGGTCACCGCGCAGCCCACCAGGGCCGCCCGGTCGAGCGGGATCTTCGCATCGATCTTCACCACGTTGTCCACCGACAGGGTCGCATACTCGGCCATCACGCCGCAGCCGGAAAAGATATTCAACGGCTTGCCGTCCTTGTCCTTGATGCGCGGCGTGCCTTCGGGCGGCGTCACCAGCGCTTTGCCCTGCTCGACGCACAGCACCGGCCGCCCGCCCGCGCAGAAGCTGCACTTGCCGCACATGTAGATGAAGGAGGTCACGACGTGGTCGCCGACCGCGAATCCGCTGACGCCCTCGCCCACTTCGACTACCTCGCCCGCACCCTCGTGGCCGAGCACCAGCGGCGGCGGCAGCGGGATGGTGCCGTTGGTGGCGGAAAGATCCGAATGGCAGACGCCGCAGGCGGCGAGCTTCACCATCACCTCGCCGCGCTTGGGACTGTCCACGGAAATGGTCTCGACCACCACCGGCTTGTTCAATTCGCGGCAGATCACCGCCTTGCCACTGCGCGCCATCAGGAGCTCCGTGTTTTTTGAGACCGAAGTATAGCTATCGCCAGTCGCCGCGCAACGCCAGCACGTTCGCTTGCAGTGCTTCGGGCGTCGCAACAGCGGGCGCCAGCGGCGCATTCACCGCCAGGCCGATCTTGCGGAAAGGCAAGAAGCGCAGCGGTTTGCTCATCGCCGCGCCGTCCTTTCTAGAGAAAAACGATCCCCACAGGCCGCGCAGCGCAATTGGAATCACCGGTACCGGCGTCGCCTCGAGAATCCGCGTGATGCCGGGCCGGAACGGGTAGAGCTCGCCCGTGTCGGTGATGCGGCCCTCGGGGAAGATCGCCACCAGGTCGCCGTCCTTCAGGGCCTGCGCCACCGAGGCGAAGGCGCGCTCCATCATCGCCGGATCCTCCTTCGCGGAGGCGATCGGTATCGCGCGGCTGGTGCGGAACACGAAGGACAGGAGCGGCAGCTTGAAAATGCGGTGATCCATCACGAAGCGGACCGGCCGGCGGCAGGCCGCCGCGATCACCAGAGCGTCGACAAAGCTCACATGGTTGCAGACGATCACCGCCGCGCCTTCATCGGGGATCTTCTCCAACCCCGATTTTTCCAGCCGGTACACCGAATGGATCAGCATCCAGACGATGAAGCGCATCAGGAACTCGGGCACCAGCGTATAGATGTAGACAGCCACCGCCGCGTTCAGCAGCCCGACCACCAGGTAAAGCTGCGGCAGCGACAGGCTCGCGTGCAGCAGCGCGGCGGCCATGATGGAGGCGACCACCATGAACAGCGCGTTCAGGATGTTGTTGGCGGCGATGATGCGCGCCCGGTGCGAGGGCTCGCAGCGGCTCTGGATCAGCGCATACAGCGGCACGCTGTAGAAGCCGCTGAACATGGCGAGCAGGAACAGGTCCGCCATCACGCGCCAGTGGGCGTGGTCGGCGAGGAATGCGGACAGGCCGGACAGGTCTGCCGCCGGCGTCATGCCCTTGCTGGCGAACCAGAGATCGACCGCGAACACCGTCATGCCGATGGAGCCGAACGGCACCAGGCCGATTTCCACCTTGTGTCCGGAAAGCTTCTCGCAGAGCAGCGAACCGACACCGATGCCGATCGAGAATACTGCCAGCAGCAGCGTCACCACGTTCTGGTCGCCTCCCAGCGTCTCCTTGGCGAAGCCGGTGAAGGTGGTGAGGAAGATCGAGCCGAAGAACCACAGCCAGGAAATCCCGAGCAGCGACAGGAACACCGTGCGGTTGCGGCGCGCGTGGCCGAGGTTTTTCCAGGTTTCGGTTAAAGGATTCCAGTTGATGGCCAGGCCCGGGTCCGATGCGGGCGACGCCGGCACGAAGCCCGCGGCAATGCGGCCGGCGATGGCCAGCGCCAGCGTCGTCGCCGCCACCCGGTCGGGCCCAACGCCGGGCAGGCCGACCAGCACGCCGCCGAGGATAGTGCCGAGCAGGATCGCGACGAAGGTGCCCATTTCCACCATGCCGTTGCCGCCGACTAGTTCGGATTCCTCCAGGTGCTGCGGCAGGTAGGCGTATTTCACGGGGCCGAACAGCGTCGAGTGCAGGCCCATCAGGAACACGCCGGCGAACAACAGCGACACCGCCTGCCAGACGAAACCCGCGGCAATCACCAGCATGATGGCGATCTCGAGGTTTTTGATGAAGCGGATCAATGCCGCCTTGTCGACTTTGTCGGCGAGCTGGCCGGCGGTGGCGGAGAACAGCACGAAGGGCAGGATGAAGACGCCGCCGATCACCGCGCCTGCGGAGCGCGGGTCCATGCCGCCCCATTCCGCCGCGCTGTAGGTCGCGAGCACGGTGAAGGCGAACTTGAAAACGTTGTCGTTGCCCGCGCCGAAGAATTGCGTGAGGAAAAACGGCAGGAAACGCCGCTCGGCAAGCAGTCGGAACTGGCTTCTCTGGGACACGATGGGACGGTATAGTAGCGCTCCGCTCCGATTGCCGAGGACGTTTCCATGATTCTGCGCGACAAGCTCTTCATCAATGGCCAGTGGGCCAGCCCCTCCTCCAGGGAATCGATCGACGTGCACAACGCGGGCACGGGTGAAGTCATGGGCAAGGTGCCGGCCGGGACGGAAAAGGACATCGAGGCCGCCGTGGCGGCTGCGCGCGCCGCATTCGACGGCTGGAGCGCGACGCCCGCCGCCAAGCGCGCGGAATACCTGCAGAAGATTTCAGACGGCCTGAAGGCGCGCGCGGCCGAACTGGGTTCGACCATCGCGCAGGAAGTGGGCATGCCGATCAAGCTTGCGGGCCGCATTCAAGCCGGATTGCCGATTGCCAATTTTGCGAATTATTCAAAGCTTTTGAATGACTACAAATTTGAAGAACGTGTCGGCAACTCTCTCGTCGTACGTGAATCCGTCGGCGTGGTGGGTGCGATTACCCCCTGGAACTACCCTCTGCACCAGATCGCGCTTAAAGTAGCGCCCGCGCTGGCCGCCGGCTGCACCGTGGTGCTGAAGCCTTCCGAGGTCGCGCCGTTCAACGCCTTCATCCTGGCGGAAGTAGTCGAGGCCGCCGGCCTGCCGAAGGGCGTATTCAACCTGGTGACCGGCTTCGGCCCGGCCGCGGGCGAGGCGCTGGTGAAGCATCCGCAAGTAGACATGATTTCCTTCACCGGCTCGACGCGCGCCGGCAAGCGCATTTCGGAAGTCGCGGCGCAGACCGTGAAGCGCGTCGCGCTGGAGCTCGGCGGCAAGTCCGCCTCGGTGATCCTCGAGGACGCCGATCTGGCCGCCGCGGTGAAGGGCACGGTCAACGGCTGCTACCTCAATTCGGGACAGACCTGCACCGCGCTTACGCGCATGCTGGTGCCGGCCTCGAAATACGAAGAAGCGGCGAAGCTGGCGGTAGAGACCGCCAAGGGCTTCACGCTCGGCGACCCGATGTCGGAAACGACCCGCCTCGGGCCCTTGTCTTCGCAAATGCAGATGGACCGCGTGCGCGACTACATCAAGAAAGGTATCGCCGAGGGGGCGGAACTGCTCGCGGGCGGCGCCGACAAGCCCGAGGGGCTGCTGGGCGGGTACTTCGTCAAGCCGACGATCTTCGGCAAGGTGAAGAATTCGATGGCCATCGCCCAGGAAGAAATTTTCGGGCCGGTACTGTCGATCATCCCGTACCAGGACGAGGAGGAAGCGGTGCGCATCGCCAACGACTCGCCCTACGGCCTCGCCGGCGCGGTCTGGTCGGGCGACGATGCGCGCGCGCAGAAGGTGGCGCGCCGCATCCGCGCCGGGCAGATCGACATCAACGGCGGCGCCTTCAACATGAGCGCACCCTTCGGCGGCTTCAAGCAGTCCGGCCACGGCCGCGAGGCGGGCGTGTACGGGCTCGAGGAATTCCTCGAGTACAAATCCATGCAGTTGAAAGGCTGACCGTGAAGATTCTTCTTTCGGGGTTGATCTTATTTTTTTCAGGACAGGTTTTTTCTCAAAACTGCCCCGATAAAAACATCAATTACTGGCAGGCTTTTCCGGCTGGCGGCGAGTCCGACCTGTCTGCGCGGCACCAGCAGATCGTGCTGAAGAAGAAGTGCCCGGCCATCGAGACCGTGATCCAGTACAAGCCGGGCGCGGGCGGCGGCCTGATGTGGGCGCAGATGAACGCGCTCCCCGGCGACGGCCTCAATGTGGTGGGCATCAACCTGCCGCACATGGTGTTCCAGCCGATGGAAGGCCAGGTGCAGTACAAGACCGAGGACATCACGCCGGTGTTCTGGTTCCACTACACGCCGGACGCACTGGTGGTCGCGGAATCCAGCCCGATCAAGACCTTCCAGGACTACATCAAGGCGGTCAAGGCGGAGCCGGGGAAGCTCACGCTCGGCGGCTCGGGCCTCAATTCCGCCAACCACGCGGCGCATGAGCGCCTGAACGCGATTTTCGGCACGCAGACCACTTACATCCCGTACAAGGGCACGGGCGACATGTCGATCGCGGTGATCGGCGGCCACGTCAGCGGCGCCTGGTCGAATACCGCGTTCCCCGTGAACAACAAGGGCAAGGTGCGCGCGCTCGCGGTGGCGATGGAAAAGCGCCATCCGCTGCTGCCGGATGCACCCACGTTCCGCGAACTGGGCATCGACTGGGTGGACGGCACCTATCGCGGCATAGGCGTACCGAAGTCCACCCCGGCGGACGTCAAGAAACGCCTCGCCGACCTCTGGCGCGCGCTCAACACCGATCCGGAAATGAAGGAGCTCGGCCTGAAGAGCGGCTTCGAGCTGGTCAACGTCGGCACCGAGGAGATGGACGCCTTCATGAAGGACAAGACCAAGCTCTATACCGACGGCGCCAAACGCCTCGGCCTGGGCGTCAAGTAGCACAAGTAGCGCCTGCCAGCGGTCGGGAGCGTGGCCGAATACATGCGCGCGTTGGCGACGGGCACTGCGGACTACCGGTAGCGCAGCGTCTGCCCGATCCCGAGCCGCTTCGCCTTTTCCAGCATCGCCGCGCCCAGCGCGATGTCGGACAGCGACAAACCGCGGTGCCAGAAGAGGTTGGTCTCGGCGTCGCTTTCGCGCCCGGACTTCAGGCCCGCGACGATCTGGCCGAGTTCGGCGTGCAGGTTCTTCTCGGACAGCAGCCCGGAATCCACGTGCGCGCGCAGCGCGCCGAACGGCCCGGCCCTGGCCTGGCCCCAGTCGTCCATCACGAACTTGTCCATGATGTCGGCGAGCGAAAGCTCGACCGCGCTCATGGTGCCGTAGGGAATCACGCAGGCGCCCTTCTTTATCCACTCGGTCTTGAGCAACGGCTCGGGTTTCTCCAGACGCGAAGCCTCGACGACGATGTCGGCGCCGCGCACGCAGGATTCCCAGTCCGCGGTGACGGTAATTTTCTTCTTCAGGTCCTTCTCCAGCTCGGCGGCGAAGGCGCTGCGGCTCTCGGGCCGGCGAGAATGCACGCGGATTTCGTCGAAATGGAAAATCGAATCCAGCAGCCGCACGTTCCAGTAGGAGGTGCCGCGCGCGCCGATGTGTCCCAGCACCTTCGAGTTCTTCCGGGCCAGGTGCTTCGCGCCGATCGCCGTTACCGCGCCGGTTCGCATGTCAGTGACGTCGGACGCATCTATGATCGCGACCGGCACGCCGGTCTTCGGATCCATGAGATTCAGCAGCGCGAGTTCGGACGGCAGCCCGCGCTCGTAGTTGCGGTAGAAATCGCCCACCACCTTCACGCCGGCGAGCCCGAGCGGCCGGATATAGCCGCGCAGCACGTTGAAATGCCCCGGGTAGTCCTTTTCAGGCACCAGGTGCATGCGCGGCTCGATCACCGTCTCGCCCATTCCCTGCGCGCGCAGGCCGCCCTCGACCGCGCCGATGATCTCGGCGTCGGTCATGGCCAGCGCCTGGATGTCCGGGTAGTTCAGGTAGAGAAGCGAAATTTCGCTCACGCAGCGCCCATCTCGACCGCTTTGATGGATTCGACGCGAATCAGCTCCGTAATCTCCGCCTTGTAGCGGGAGAACTCCGGGGTCGTCTTCATGGTGTAGTGGCGCGGATGCGGCAATTCGATGTCGAGGGTCGCCTTGATGCGTCCCGGCCGCGCCGACATCACCGCGACGCGGTCGGCGAGATAGACCGCTTCCTGGACGTCGTGGGTGACGAAGATGACGGTCTTGGGCGTGAGCTGCCAGATGCGCAGCAGTTCGGCCTGCATCAGGCCGCGGGTCTGGGCATCGAGCGCGCCGAACGGCTCGTCCATCAGCAGGATCTTGGGGTCGAATGCCAGCGTACGGGCGATCGCGGTGCGCTGCTTCATGCCGCCGGACAGTTGCGAGGGGTAGCTGTCCTCGAAGCCGGACAGGCCGACCAGGTCGATGAAGTCCATGGCGCGCTTTTCGCGCTCGTCCTTGGGCAT
>JANXUV010000141.1 GCA_025356085.1 Betaproteobacteria bacterium | reverse complement strand
ATGGGCGGCAACGGCATCTCCGATGAATTCGGCGTCGCCCGCCACCTCGTCAACCTGGAAGTCGTCAACACCTACGAAGGCACCCACGACATCCACGCCCTCATCCTCGGCCGCGCGATGACGGGAATCCAGGCGTTCAGCTGACCGACCCGGTCGCGAATGCACCGCATCGGCCGCCACAAGGATTTCCCCAAGCTGTTCCTCGTCCTCGCGGCGGCGTATTTTCTTACCAGCCTCGGGCACTTCAGCCACAACGCGGAATTCATCTGCGAGTACCCGAATCTCCCGGCCTGGCTGACGCGCGCGAAGGTTTACGCGGCCTGGTTCGCCATTACATCCGTCGGCGCGTTCGGCTTCCTCCTCATTCGGCGGAGATTCGTTCCAGCGGGCCTGCTGCTCGTCGCCGTCTACGCGGCGCTGGGCTTTGACGGCCTCGGCCACTATGCGGTTGCGCCGATGGCGCTGCATACCATCCTGTCGAATGTCACGATTCTGTCGGAAGTCGCCGCCGCCGCGTTGCTGCTGACGGCGACGCTTTATCTCCTGACATCGCGGCTCCTTCCCGCCCGTCCAGCATGAATTTTCTCGAACTCAAGATCCCGCCGCCGATCGTTGCCCTTAGCCTCGGCGTGCTGATGTGGTTAACGCCTCCGCTCGCGGGAACGGTTGACATACCTCTTGGCCTTCGCGTTGCCGTCGCGCTTGCCTTCCTTGTTATCGGCCAGGGCATCGCCATCTCCGGCATGGTCGAATTCCGCCGCGCGAAGACCACCATCAATCCGGTCAAGGCCAGTTCCGCATCTTCCCTGGTCACCAGCGGCATCTATCGCTACACGCGCAATCCCATGTATGTCGGGATGCTGCTGACGATTCTCGGCTGGGCGGCCTATTTGGCCAGCCCGTTGACCCTCCTCTTTGGGCCCCTGTTTGTTCTTTATATGAACAGGTTTCAGATCGGGCCCGAAGAACGCGTGCTGACAGTGCTCTTCGGCGCCCCGTATGCCGCCTACACGGGTAGAGTTCGCCGGTGGATCTGAGGCCCTTCAATCAACCTGGAGCAAAGACATGACCCTATGCCCGATCGCGCTGGTTGCAGGATGCGAGAAGTGCCCGGCCTTCAAGGTCTGCCCGCTCAAGGGCGTTATCGGCGACTACAACCCGGACGCCGGCGCAGCGAAACCTCAGGACGCTGCGAGCAAGGGCCCCGCCAAGTAACGTGCTGCGCACGGGTACCCTGCTGCTTGCGCTGATCGCTGCGCCGGCAATCGCGCAGCAGGCGCTGCCGGCCAACGGCCTGTTCCTGGTCGCCAAGCCCTCCCTGTCGGATCCGAATTTCTCGCGCACGGTGGTGCTGGTAACGCAGACCGAGGATGGCGGCACGGTGGGCGTGATCCTCAACCGTCCGACGGCGCTCAAGCTGTCGCAGTTCCTGTCGAAGGAATTCAACACCGACAATTACCGCGACCCGATCTACGTGGGCGGGCCGGTGATGCAGCAGGTATTGCTCGTTGTGTTCCGGTCCGAGAAACCCCCGGTGGCGCCGGCATTCCATGTGTTGAGGGACGTCTACCTGACGATGCATCCTGACAACGTCGAAAGCCTGCTGGCGGATTCCGCGGCGCGCTACCGCATCTACGCCGGTTTCTCCGGCTGGGCGCCGCGGCAGCTGGAGAGCGAGTTCATGCGCGACGGCTGGTACGTGCTGCCGGCCGACGAAGCGACGATATTCGATGAAAAACCCGAGGGCATATGGGAAGAAATGCTCAAGCGCGCGCTGCTCCTGGGTCCCCGCGTGCAGAACTGACGCGCTACAATAGTTCCGCAATGTTCCCCGCCGCGCGCATTCTGCTTGCACTTGTCCTGCTGGTGGCCGCGGCCGTTCCTGCCCGCGCGCAGGACGACGACGCGATCCTGCTGGTCGCGCACCCAGGCTTTCGCGACATCGATTACCGGCAGACCGTGCTGCTGGCGGCGCCCGCGCCCAACGGCGGCCACGTCGGCGTGATCCTGAACCGCCCGACGCGGCGTTCGCTGGCCAGCCTGTTCCCCGAGCACGAGCCGTCGAAGAAAGTGATCGATCCGGTTTATTACGGCGGCCCGTTCTCGCGCGGCGCGCTGGTGGCGGTGGTGAAGACGGGCAGCACCCCGGGCGAAGGCACGGTGCAGCTGATGAAGAACCTCTACATGGCGTTCCGCGTCAATACCATCGATTCGGTGATCGAATCCAAGCCGAACGATGCGCGCTACTACGTCGGCTACGTCGGCTGGCGGCCGGGCGAACTGAAGACGGAGATCGACCGCGGCATCTGGTCGGTGCTCAACGCCGACGTGGACGTGGTCTTCCGCAAGGACGTGGAAGGACTCTGGGAAGATCTCCTGCAGAGAACAAAAAGCATCAGGGCAGAAAGCCTGCCCGGCAATCAGGCCGCCGCTTTCGCCGGCGCCTTCTCGAACGTCATCTTCGAGCCGCGGTAGTCCACGCGGATCGTGTCCCTGGGCGCGAAGCGCCCTTCGAGGATCGCCTTGGCGAGCGGGTTCTCGAGTTCCGACTGAATCGCGCGCTTGAGCGGCCGCGCGCCGTAGACCGGATCGAAGCCGGCCTTCGCCAGTTCCGCCACCGCGGCGTCGGACACCTCCAGGCGGTATTCAAGTTTCGCAATTCTCTGCTCAAGAAACTTCAATTGAATTCGCGCGATCAACTTGATGTTCTCCTCGGCAAGCGCGTGGAACACCACCACTTCGTCGATGCGGTTGACGAACTCGGGCCGGAAATGGGTCTTCACCTCGGCCATCACCGCCAGCTTCACCAGGCCGTAGTCGCTGCCCGCCATCGACTGGATCATCTGCGAGCCCAGGTTGGAGGTCATCACGATCACCGTGTTCTTGAAATCCACGGTGCGGCCCTGGCCGTCGGTCATGTGGCCTTCGTCCAGCACCTGCAATAGCGCGTTGAACACGTCCGGGTGCGCCTTCTCGACTTCGTCGAACAGGATCACCGAGTACGGCTTGCGGCGCACCAGTTCGGTGAGCTGACCGCCCTCGTCGTAGCCGACATAGCCCGGCGGCGCGCCGATCAGGCGCGACACGGAATGCTTTTCCATGTATTCCGACATGTCGATGCGGATCAGGTGATCTTCCGAATCGAAGAGGAAGCCGGCGAGCGCCTTGCAGAGCTCAGTCTTGCCGACGCCGGTTGGCCCGAGAAACAGGAATGAGCCGTAGGGCCGGTTCGGATCCGACAGCCCCGAGCGCGAGCGCCGGATGGCGTCCGAGACCAGGCGCACGGCCTCGTCCTGGCCGACCACGCGCTCGTGCAGGCGGTCTTCCATCTTGAGCAGCTTGTCGCGCTCGCCCTGCATCATCTTCGAAACTGGGATGCCTGTCGCGCGCGACACCACCTCGGCGATCTCTTCGGCGCCGACCTGGGTCCTGACGAGCCTGTTTTTCTTCAAATCGTTCTTTTCGGAACTCTTCAGCTGGGATTCCAGCGCGGGAATTTTGCCGTACTGGATCTCCGACATCTTCTGCCAGTCGCCCTTGCGCTTGGCCTCTTCCATCTGCTGCTTGAGCTGCTCGAGTTCTTCCTTGATGTGCTGGCTGCCGGCGACCTGCGCCTTCTCCGCCTTCCAGACTTCCTCGAGGTCGGAATACTCCTTCTCGAGCTTTTTTATTTCCTGCTCGATCAAAGCAAACCTTTTCTTGGACGACTCGTCCTTTTCCTTGCGCACGGCTTCGCGCTCGATGCGCAGCTGGATCAGCCGCCGGTCGAGCCTGTCCATGGACTCGGGCTTGGAGTCGATCTCCATGCGGATGCGCGCCGCCGCCTCGTCGATGAGGTCGATCGCCTTGTCGGGCAGGAAGCGGTCGGTGATGTAGCGGTTGGAGAGCTCGGCCGCGGCGACGATCGCCGGATCGGTGATGTCGACGCCGTGGTGCACTTCGTAGCGCTCCTGCAGGCCGCGCAGGATGGCGATGGTCGCCTCCACCGTCGGCTCGCCGACCAGCACCTTCTGAAAGCGGCGCTCCAGCGCCGCGTCCTTTTCCACGTACTTGCGGTATTCGTTGAGAGTGGTGGCGCCGATGCAATGCAGCTCGCCGCGCGCGAGCGCGGGCTTGAGCATGTTGCCGGCGTCGATGGCGCCCTCGGCCTTGCCGGCGCCGACCATGGTGTGCATCTCGTCGATGAAGACGATGGTGCTGCCTTCATCCTGCGCCAGCTCCTTCAGCACCGATTTCAGGCGCTCCTCGAATTCACCGCGGTATTTCGCGCCGGCGAGCAGCGACGCCATGTCGAGCACCAGCACCCGCTTGTTCTTCAGCGACTCAGGCACTTCGCCATTGACGATGCGCTGCGCGAGGCCTTCGACGATCGCGGTCTTGCCGACGCCGGGCTCGCCGATCAGCACCGGGTTGTTCTTGGTGCGCCGCTGCAGGATCTGGATGCAGCGGCGGATTTCGTCGTCGCGGCCGATCACCGGGTCGAGCTTGCCGCGCTGCGCGCGCTCGGTGAGGTCGAGCGTGTACTTCTTCAGCGCCTGGCGCTGGCCTTCATCCGCCTGAGAGGAGACCTTTTCTCCGCCGCGAACTTGTTCTATTGCCTTCTCAAGGGAAGGCTTCGAAATTCCGGAAGACTTCAAAAGCCTGCCGGTGTCCCCTTTATCGGAAGCACAGGCAAGCAGGAACAGTTCAGAAGCAATGAACTGGTCGCCGCGCTTCTGCGCGTCCTTGTCGGCGAGATTGAGGAGATTGGTGAGGTCGCGGGAGACATTCACTTCACCCGGCGTGCCTTCGACTTTGGGCAGGCGGTCGAGCGCCTGGGTCAGCGCCTGCTTGAGCGCGTTGGGATTGCCGCCCGCCTGGGCGACCAGCGAACCGACGCCGCCGTCCTCCTGGTTGAGGAGGGCGAGCATCAGGTGCTGGGGCTCGATCTGCTGGTGGTCGCGGCCAAGCGCAAGGCTCTGGGCCTCGCCCATCGCGCCCTGCAGCTGGGTGGTGAACTTGTCGAATCGCATGCGTTCTATTTTGGGGCAAACGCCTTTATTTCAAGCACGAGGTTATAGTCTCCTGGAGCATGAAACGGGACCTCAATTCCATCGCCCAGGCCGATCTGGCGGCCCGCTACCCCCGGGGTCCGCGCCGCCACCGGTGCCCTGGCCGAGGACCTGTCGGCGGAGGACTGCGCGGCGCAATCGATGGCCGACGCCAGCCCAGTGAAGTGGCATCTGGCGCATACGACGTGGTTTTTCGAGACCTTCGTTCTTGAACACCATGCCGCACGTCACGAGCCCTTCCATCCCTCATTTCGCTACCTGTTCAACTCCTACTACAACGCGCTCGGCGAGCAGTATGCACGGCCGCGGCGCGGACTGCTGACACGTCCCGGGCTGGAAGAGATCCTGCGCTACCGGGCGCATGTGGACGAACGGATGCGGGCGCTGCTCGGAGGCAAGGCCCTGCCCGCGGAAGCGCTGGCGACCGTCGAACTGGGCCTGAACCACGAGCAGCAGCACCAGGAATTGATCGTCACGGATGTGCTGCACTTGTTTTCGCTGAACCCGCTTTTCCCGATTTACAGAAAAGAACAGCCGGAGGAAAACGCCCGGCCGGAATCTCTTCAATTCATCCGCTTCGAAGCCGGCGACGTGGAGATCGGCACGACGGCGCAGGCTTCGCATTCGACAATGAACTGCCGTGCCACCGCCAGCATGTCGCCTCTTTTGAACTTGCGAACCGCCCGGTCAGCAACGCCGAGTACCTCGCTTTCATCGAGAGCGGCGGCTATCGCCGGCCGGAATTCTGGCTGTCAGAAGGCTGGGCGCTCGCGAAGGCGCAGGGCTGGACGCAGCCGCTCTACTGGCGCAAGGACGACGACGGCTGGAAGGAGTTCACGCGCCACGGCCTGCAGCCGCTCGACCCCGCGGACACGGTCCGCCACCTCAGCCATTTCGAGGCCGACGCCTACGCGCACTGGGCGAGTGCACGCCTGCCGACGGAGTTCGAATGGGAAGTCGCCGCGCCGAAGATCCAGCACGGCGAAGTCTGGGAATGGACCTCCAGCGCCTACGCGCCCTACCCCGGCTTCCGCCCGGCGGCGGGCGCGGTCGGCGAGTACAACGGCAAGTTCATGTCCAACCAGTACGTGCTGCGCGGCGGCTCGGCGGCGACACCCGGCGGACACATGCGGCGCAGCTACCGGAATTTCTTTCCTTCTCCGGCGCGCTGGCAGTTCAGCGGCGTTCGGCTGGCCAGGGACATCGACTAGGCGAGCGCGCGCACCAGGTGCAGGGCGGCAATCAGGGCCGCGATCGACAGCACCACCGATCCGACGATGTAGCCCGTGGCAAGCCACCAGTCGCCGCGTCCCATCAGCACGTAGGCATCCAGCGAAAACGTCGAAAAGGTCGTGAATCCCCCGCAGATTCCAACGGTGAGAAACACCCGCGCGTCCTGGGGCAGATTCCATTTGAGGGCGAACAGCTCGACGAAAACGCCGATCAGGAACGAGCCGGCGATGTTGATGATCAGCGTGCCCCAGGGAAACGACAGGCCGAAAGCCTTCGTGGCAGCAATGCCGACCAGGTAACGCCCGACCGACCCGAGCGCGCCGCCGGCCGCGACGGCAAGAATCATCCTGAGGTCGGTCATTTCCAGCGCTCCGCCGCCTTGTCGTCCGCGGCCTTCGCCTCGACCCAGCGCGCGCCCTCGGCGGTCTGCTCCTTCTTCCAGAACGGCGCCTGCGTTTTCAGGTAGTCCATGATGAACTCGCAGGCGGCAAAGGCGTCGCCACGGTGGCCGCTGGCGACCGCCACCAGCACGATCTGGTCGTTCGGCTGGAGCGCGCCATGGCGGTGGATGACCGTGCAGTCCATCACCTGCCAGCGGGATTTCGCCTCGTCGACGATCTTCGTGATGGCGCGCTCGGTCATGCCGGGATAGTGCTCCAGCGTCATCGCCACGTCGCGCACCAGGCCGACAAAACTGGCGACCGCGCCGATTTTGGGGTTGCCCGAAATGGCCTTTACCTCGGCGCCGAGATCGAAGTCTTCCTGCTGGACCGAAATTCTCATCCGCCGGTCACCGGGGGAAAGAACGCCACCTCGTCGCCCGCCTTGATGGCGGCCGCGGGCGGCACCATGTCCTGATTGATCGCTGCCCTGACAAGAATTTTTTCCGCAAAGGAATTTTCATAAACGCCGCCCCGATCTCTCAGGTGGCTGCGCAAAGCAGAGACCGTAGCGATACCCGCGGGCAACTCGATCTCCTCGGCGTCCTTGCCGATTTTCTCGCGCACGCTGGCGAAGTAGAGAACCCTGACTTTCAACGGTATAGCTCCGAATATGGCAGGAAACGGACGCGATCCCCGGCGCGGATCGGCCGGCCGGCCGGGTTGTCCACCAGCCCGTCGGCCCAGGCCGTCGAGGTCAGCACCGCCGAATCCTGCGTCGGGTACAAGTCCAGCCCGCCTTCCGCGTTCCATTTTACGCGCAGGAATTCGCGCCGCGGATCGGGTTCGGGCCAGTCGAAATCGGCGCGCACGTGAATGGCGCGCGGCGCGACCTCGGCCACGCCCTGCGTCCTCAGGAGAAAGGGTCTGACGAAGATCAGGAAGGTCACGAAGCTGGAGACCGGATTGCCGGGAAGCCCGATGAAGAACGAGTTCTTGATTTTCCCGAAAGCCAGGGGCCGGCCCGGCTTCATGGCGATCTTCCACATCAGCAGGGAGCCCTCCGCCTCCACCGCCGGCTTTACATGGTCTTCATCGCCCACCGATACACCGCCGGACGTGACGACGAGGTCGTTCTCCGCGGCAGCCTTGCGGAGCGCCTCGCGCGTCTGGTCCAGCTTGTCCGGCACGATGCCGTAGTCGCGCACTTCGCAGCCGAAAGCCGCGGCCAGGCCGTTCAGCGTGAAGCGGTTGGAGTTGTAGATACGCCCCGGCGGCAGCGGATCGCCCGGCATTACCAGCTCGTCGCCGGTGAAGAACAGCCCGAGCTTCAACTTGCGGTACACCGGCAGCGTCTTGATGCCGACCGATGCCGCCAGCCCGGTGTCCTGCGGAAGCAGCCGCCGGCCCGCGGTCAGTACCGTGCCGCCTTTTTTAATATCGCTACCGGTCAGGCGAATCCATTCACCCTTTTTCGGGGAGTTTTTCATGGAAACGGAATCGCCGGAAACAGAACAATGCTCCTGCATCACGATCGCATCGGCGCCCGGCGGAACCGGTGCGCCGGTGAATATCCGCGCCGCCGTCCCCGCTTCCAGCGGCCTGCCCACCGAGCCCGCGGCAATACGCTGCGCGACTTTCAGTTTTTGGTCGGCGGATTTCAAATCCGACAGGCGTATGGCATAGCCATCCATGGCGCTATTGTCCATCGGCGGCACATCCATGGACGAAGCTTGCGCCTGCGCCAGCACGCGGCCCGCCGCCTCCATGGTCGGCACCTGTTCGATATCGCTGATCGGCTGCGCGTCCGCCAGTAATTGCGCGAGCGCTTCGTCTACCGAAAGCAGTTCCGGGTTCATGCGAGTTTCAGGTGGCCGAGGATGAATGCGGTGACGGTTTCATGCGCATTCAGGTCGAGCTGCGGCAGCCTGGTTTCTATCTTGGTGTCGGTGGCGATGGCGACGATGTGGGGATCCTTCGGATGCAGGAACCCCTCTCCTGTCTCGGCGCGGTATACCTCCAGCTTGGGAATGGGCGCGAACTTGTAGCCCTCGACAATCAGCAGGTCGCAGGGCGAGAAGTGCCTGATCTGTTCGTCGAAGGACGGCTCCTGCGTGCCGCGCAGCTCGTTCATCAGCACCCAGCGCCGCGACGAAGTCACCAGCACCTCGGCGGCGCCGGCATGTCGGTGGCGGTAGGAATCCTTTCCCGGCACGTCCACGTCGAAAGAATGATGCGCGTGCTTGATCAGCGACACGCGCAGGCCGCGCTTCACGAACAAGGGGATCAGCTTCTCGATAAGCGTTGTTTTCCCGCTGCCCGACCAGCCAGCGAATCCGAAGGTTTTCATCGAGTCTCTAAGCGGTTGCGCCGCCGCAGGAGCTGCCCGCTCCCGCGGTACAACCGAAGCAGTGATCGCCGAATTGTATCGGGCGCTGCAGGGTCCTGCCGAAATCGAAATCGAATATCGTGAGCTTGTTCCGCTTCGCGTCCAGCGCGTCCATCTCCAGCATCTGATTGAAGTCGCAGTCGTAGATGCGGCCGTCGTGGCCAACGCTGATCAGGCTGCGGCACATCACGCCCGCGGCCGCGGCCGGGTTGAAGGCGGCAAGCAGCTTTTCCATGTAGGCCTCGTACTGCCCGCTCTTGTCCAGGTGCAGCTTGAAGCGGTTGATCGGCATGTTGGTGATGGTAAACAGACCGTTGAACACAAGGCCGAACTTGTCCCTCAGCTCGCGCTTGTAGTCCGCCTCCAGCCCCGCCTGCGCAGCGGGTAGGTAGGGACCGACCGGGTTGTAGACGAGATTCAGCACCAGCCCGCTGCCCTCGACGCCGTAACCAACGGCATTCAGGCGCTTCATTGCCTCCACGCTCTTCTGGAACACGCCCGAGCCGCGCTGCGCGTCGGTGAAGTACTCCTGGTAGTACGGCAGCGAGGAAATCACTTCGACGCGGTGCTTGGCGAAGAACTCCGGCAGGTACTCCTTGTTCTCCTTTGTCTGCGGGTTGCCGTCCAGCTGCACCGTCAGGTTGTGGCGCACCATCACATGCTTGCCGAGCGCGACGGCCTTCTCTACGAAAACGTCGAAGCCCGGATGCAGTTCCGGTGCCCCGCCCGTGATGTCGAGCTTGGTGATCTGTGGATGCCGCTCCAGGATCTCCAGACATTTGGCAATCCCCTCGGGCGACAGCATCTCCTTGCGCTGGGGACCCGCGTCCACGTGGCAGTGGCGACAGACCTGGTTGCACAGCTTGGTGACATTGACCTGCAGCGTATCGATGGACAGCGGCGGCAGGTCGATGCCGTTGCGGCGCAACAAGCCCTCGAAATTGTATTTCGATTTTTCCTCAAAAACCCTTATGGGCAGGACAGCGCTCACAAGACCATTTTCTTCAAGTGGTTCTGCATCTGCACCGAGTGCACCAGCGTGATTCCGGCCTGCATGACCGCGGCCACGTGCACCGCCTCCATCATCTGCTCGGGGTTCGCACCCGTCTCCAGGCACTGCGTGGTGTAGGCATCGATGCAGTAGGGGCACTTCTGCGCGTGCGATACGGCAAGCGCGATCAGCGCCTTCTCGCGCTTGCTGAGCGCGCCGTCGGTGCCGGTGACGTTGCCGTAGTACTTGAAGAAATCGTCGGCGAGAGACTTGGC
>JANXUV010000139.1 GCA_025356085.1 Betaproteobacteria bacterium | reverse complement strand
CGCACTTGGGCGATTTCATCGAGGATACCTCGGTGTCCTCTCCCATCGATTCGGCGACCACCGAGTCGCTGCGCGAGACCACGCATTCGGTGCTGGCTCAATTGACGCCGCGCGAAGCGAAAGTGCTGCGCATGCGCTTCGGCATCGAGATGAGCACCGATCACACGCTGGAAGAAGTCGGCAAGCAGTTCGACGTCACGCGCGAGCGCATACGCCAGATCGAAGCAAAAGCGCTGAGGAAGCTGCGGCATCCCTCGCGCTCGGAACGCCTCAAGAGCTTCCTGGATCAGGAAGGCTGAAAAACGCCGGAGGGCGAGGGAGTTGAAAGGGCCGCCCGGGTGACCGAGGCGGCCCTACTTTTTTGCAGTAAGCTTTTGCCGTGGGGCCGGTAGCTCAGCTGGTTAGAGCAGGGGACTCATAATCCCTTGGTCGTTGGTTCGAGTCCAACCCGGCCCACTAAAACTCTCAGACGTTGGGTACGCTGCGCCGCGCCATTATCGGGACCACGGAGCCGCTGGGAGCTGTTTCGACGACCTTACGAGCCTCGGCGGCCTGCTGCTCCTGCCGGAGCTTGCGGAATTTCTTCCGCAGGTTGGTCTCGTGCGACGGGGTGTAGCGGAACGCCTTGTCAGTGATCTTGATCATGAGGCCTCACTTCAAAGTAACGTCCCGATGATCTTCCCTCGGGCCTGACTCGTCCGTGCGCTAGACCACCAACAAATCAGTCATCCTCGTCCGTCAGGATCGCGATGACGCGGGTGGTTTTCGGTCCGGTGTACTTCTCCATCTTGACCTCGACCGGATAGAGCGAGGCCAGCTTGGTGCGGGCGTCGGCTTCTTTTTCGAAAATCAGGGGCTTGCCGTCGGGCCCGGCCACGTCGTGCCAGGTGCGCGGGTCGTCGGGGTTGTCCTGCACTTGCATCTTGAACATAGCTGACTCTTTCAGGATTCCCGCCGCTGGTTTGTTGCCTGGCGCACTTAGTCCTTGGATTTTTCTTCCACCTGCTGCGCGTTCTGCATGATCTGCTGGGTGTTCTGCTCGATTTTCTGCTTTACCCGGTCCAGATCCTTCTTTGCCTGCTCCACTTCACGGCGCTTCATTTCGGCCACGGTGGCGGCGGTGGTGGCGGTCTCGACGCCGCAGGCGGCGAGCGTAGTGGCGAGGACAAAAAGGGCGAAGGGGCGCTTCATTTGGGCCTCCGTTTGGGGATGACCGCCAGCATAGACCAACACTTCGGACTCCTGGCGGCAAGGGAGCGCTAAAGGGATTGCGCGGTAATTATACCTAACAAATTATAATATTAGGTATAATGTGCGCATGGGTCGCCTGCCTGCCGAGGTCCAGACGCTGTACGCCGAACTCTCGGAGCGGCTGCGCGCGATCGAAGCGGCGCGTTCTTTTGCCAACCTTGTCGGCAGCTTCGCGCGCAAACGCGTGGCGGACGGGGAGTATTGGTACTTCAAGACAAGCGCCGGGCCGGCGGCGCAGCGTGAATATTTCGTCGGCCCGGAGGGTGCCGAGACACAGGGGGTGATGCGAGCCTACGCAGCGGGCCGTGCGGAAGCCGCTGCTGTCGAAGAGGGAGTGGCGCGAATTTGCGCGATGCTGCGCCAAGGCGGCGCCGTGCTCACGGACTCCGCTTCCGCCAAGGTGATCTCCGGTCTTGCGAGCGCAGGCGTATTCC
The DNA here is from genome assembly GCA_025356085.1 of Betaproteobacteria bacterium. Lineage (GTDB taxonomy): Bacteria > Pseudomonadota > Gammaproteobacteria > Burkholderiales > SG8-39 > RBG-16-66-20. The sequence goes on along the minus strand of JANXUV010000139.1, from coordinate 18,145 downwards.
GGCTCGGCGCGGTGCTTGTAGGCACGCACGCGTATCTGGTGCTCGGCAATCTGCTCGGCGCGCGTTGGCGATCGAGCCTGCGCACGCAGGATATCGACCTCGCCGCAATGCGCAGGCTCGAGGTCGTCGTGCCGCAGATGGAAGCCGATCTGCCCGGCGCGCTGGAGTCCTTGCGCATGGGTTTCCTGCCGGTACCCAACTTGAATCCGAAGGCGCCGCATACCTCGTTCAAGGTGCGCGGCCACACGCTGCGCGTGGACCTGCTCACGCCCGCGGAAGGGCGCCGCGACGGCAAGGCAGTACCGATACCCCGGCTCAAGGCGGCAGCGCAGCCGCTCGAACTGCTGGACTACCTGCTCGAGTCGCCGGTGGCGACCGCGCTGGTGAACGGCGGGGCGACGCTGGTCAACGTGCCGGACCCCGCGCGCTTCGCGCTGCATAAGCTGATCCTGAGCGGCCGCCGCCCGATCACCGAGCAGACGAAGGCCGGCAAGGACCGCCAGCAGGCGGCAGAACTAATCGAGGTGTTGCATGAAGACCGTCCCGGCGACCTGACGCGCGCAGTAGAGGCGCTACGCGCCCGTCCTGCGGTCTGGCGCACCCGCCTCAGGGCGCAGATCGAGACCCTGCCGGTCGGACTGCGTGATGCTCGCTTGCGTATTCAACGGGCGCTGCGAGATTAAATCGCGATGTGCAGTTCTATGCCGCCCTGGTCGCCTTGCGATCGAGCAGCCTGGCGAAGTTGTCGAGCGACAGCAGGTGCGCGTAGACGCGCGACAGGATGCCTTTTTTCACCAGGTTCTTCAGCTGGCTCGCATTCAGGTGCTCGATTTTCGTCTCGGCGACGCGGAACATGCCGGTCACGGCGAGCGGGTTGCCGCCCTTATTCAGCTTGGCCTGCATGGTGAACGGCTCCAGCAGGCCGTAGTCGCCGAGGATGCCGCACATCTCCCGGCTGCGCTCCAGGTCGGTCTCGTATTCGGATAGCAGGCGCTCGATGTCCTTCCATTTGACCGTCGGTTGGCCCTTGTCGTCGAATAGTGCTTCGCCGGCCTTCTCGTCGATGTGCGATTTCTCAACGCAGATCAGCCGGTTCTTCTGCTCCACCTTGTCCATGGTGACTTTGGCCATGCAGAACGGGTAGCGCCGCGCGTAGGCCGGCACGTAGACGCCGCCCGCCCAGGCGCCGCCGTTGTTGTAGAGATTTTCCCCGGTGACCATGCCGACCACCGCCACCGGCGTGAATACCTGCGGCGCGACGGCGGTAAAAATGATCGGATACTCATGCGACACCGGCGCGAATTCGGTATAGCTGATCGGAATCGAGTTCAGCCCGCGCGCGAATTCGGGCATCTCGCCCGGCCGCAGCAGGCGGACCTTCTGGGTGCGGTTGAGCGGGGCGATCTCTTTGTAGCCGAAGGGGGGCTGGATGTTCATGGCGGCGATGATAGCCGATGGCCTGTGCGGGGATGAATTTCTCCGGTAAAATTCGCGCCCTCCGTGGGGACGTAGCTCAGCTGGGAGAGCGTCGCGTTCGCAATGCGAAGGTCGAGGGTTCGATCCCCTTCGTCTCCACCAGATTCCTTCCCGATCAACTCAAGTCGATGGCGTGGCGCTTCAGATCCGCCAGCGCCACGATCGCCAGCGTTTCCTCGTGCGTCGCCGCCAGCAATACCTGCGGGGCGGCGCCGGCATCCAGCGCTTCCTTCCAGCGGCCGGCGCACAGGCACCACTGGTCGCCGGGCTGCAGGCCCGGAAAGCCGAACTCCGGCATCGGCGTGGAGAGGTCGTTGCCGCGCGCTTTCGAGAACGCGAGGAATTTCGCCGTCACGCGTACGCAGACCGTGTGGATGCCGGTGTCGTCGTAATCGGTATTGCAGCAGCCGTCGCGGTAGAAGCCAGTGACCGGGTCGTGGCTGCAGGATTCGAGCGGCTGCCCGAGGACGTTCAAGGCCTTCTCGGTGGTGCGCTGTTCCTTCATGCGGGATTCCTTTTCTCGATGCGGCGCGCGAACACGGTCATCTCCTTGCCGGCCTGCTTGTCGCCTTTCTTCTCCGCCGCTGCGATGCCGTCGCGGAAGGCGGTGAGCGCCGCCGCATCGTCGCCCGCGCCCTCCAGCGCCTTGCCCAGCGCGCGCCAGGCCGCCGAGTAACCGGGATCGCGGGCTACGGCGGCGCGAAAGTACTCGATGGCCTTGGGCGATTCCCCGGCTTTCGAGTGCTCCATGCCGAGCGAAAACCGCAGCAGCGCACCGTCGCGCGGCGTGCCAAGCAGCTTCTCCAGGCTCTCAATGGAGGGCGATGTCATTGGGCTAAGATACCTCTTTATGAAGATTCCGATCCAGACGAAGGACGCGCCTGCCGCGATCGGCACTTACTCGCAGGCGGTGCGCGCGGGCGACACGGTTTATGTTTCGGGTCAGATCGGCTTCGATCCGGAGAGCATGCAGCTGGTGGAAGGCATCGACGCGCAGATTCACCGCGTGTTCAAGAACCTCGAAGCGATCGCGAAAGCCTCGGGCCTGGGCCTCGACCGCGCCGTGCGCATGACGGTCTATCTCACCGACCTTGGCCATTTCGCCAAGGTGAACGAGGCGATGGCGCAGTACGTCGGCCAGCCCTATCCGTCGCGCGCGGCGATCGGTGTCGCCAGCCTGCCGCGCGGCGCGCTGGTGGAAATCGACTGCATTCTGTACGCCGGTTGAAGAAGGTAGTCGCGCCCGCGCTCGAGAAGAAGCTCGCCAAGCTCGGCCTGCGCGCGCCGCAGGACCTGGCGCTGCACCTGCCGCACCGCTACGAGGATGAGACCCGACTCACTCAGATAGATGCCGCGCCCGTTGGCGTGCCCGTGCAGGTCGAGGCACTGGTCTTGAAAGCGGAAGTGAAGTACCGGCCGAAGCGGCAACTCGTCGTGTATGCCGAGGGCCTGGTGCTGCGCTTCCTGAATTTCTACGGCAGCCAGCTCCGGCAGTTCCAGCGTGCCGCCGACGAAGGCCAGCTGGTGCGCGCCTACGGCGAAGTCCGGCCGGGTTTTTTCGGCGCGGAGATGGTGCACCCGCGCTACCGTGTGGTGGCGCAGGGCGAGCCGCTGCCGGAATCCCTCACGCCGATCTATCCGACCACCGCCGGCCTGTCGCAATACCAGTTGCGCAAGCTGGTGCTGGGCGCGCTGGAGGAAGCCGATTTCGACGATACGTTGCCGGCGCCCATGCGCCGGCGCTATGAACTCGCGGAGCTTGCCGGCAGCGTGCGCTCGCTGCACAAGCCGGCGCCGGACGCCTCGGTCGAGGAACTTGTCGAGCGCAGCAGTCCGGCCTGGCGGCGCGTCAAGTTCGACGAGCTGCTCGCGCAGCAACTTTCGATGCGCATTGCCTACCGCGCACGACGAGCGCGCGTCGCGCTGCCGCTTCCGTCCACCGGCCCGTTGCTCAAGCGTTTCCTCGGCAAGCTGCCATTCCGGCTCACGCGCGCGCAGAGCCGCTCGATGGCGGAGATTCTGCGCGATCTTGCCCAGCCGCATCCGATGCAGCGCCTGCTGCAGGGCGATGTCGGCAGCGGCAAGACCATCGTCGCCGCGATCGGCTGCCTGGCCGCTATCGATGCCGGCTGCCAGGCGGCGGTGATGGCCCCCACCGAAATACTCGCCGAGCAGCACCTGCGCAAGTTCACCGAATGGCTGGCGCCGCTGGGCGTGCCGATCGCCTGGCTGCACGGCGGGTTGTCCACAGCGGAGAAGAATGCGGTGGTAAAGCTGCTGAAGGAGCCGAAGCCCCTGATTGCAGTCGGTACCCATGCACTATTCCAGAAGCAGGTCGGCTTCGCGCGACTCGCGCTCGCGGTGGTGGACGAGCAGCATCGCTTCGGCGTGCAGCAGCGGCTCGCGCTGCGGAAAAAATCCGATGCGGCACTGGTGCCGCACCAGTTGATGATGAGCGCCACGCCGATCCCGCGCACGCTTTCCATGACGTATTTCGCCGACCTGGATGTTTCCACCATCGACGAAATGCCGCCGGGCCGACGCGGTGTCGCGACGCGCCTGGTTTCCAGCGGCCGGCGCGCGGAGGTGCTCGGGCGGATCCGCGAAGCCTGTGCCGAAGGCCAGCAGGCCTACTGGGTGTGTCCGGTCATCGAAGAATCGAAGGAAGGCGATCTGCAGACCGCCATCGATACATACGCGGCGTTGACCAGGGAACTCAAGGGCCTCAAGGTCGGCCTGCTGCACGGCCGCCTGCCCGCGGCCGAGAAGGCGCAGACGATGAAGAGCTTTTCGACCGGGAAAATCCAGGTGCTGGTCGCAACCACGGTCATCGAAGTGGGCGTGGACGTGCCGAACGCTTCGCTGATGGTGATCGAGCATGCCGAGCGCTTCGGCCTCGCCCAGCTGCACCAGCTGCGCGGCCGCATCGGCCGCGGCACGCGCGAGAGCGTGTGCATCCTGCTGTATGCCGCGCCGCTGTCGCAGACGGCGCGCGCGCGCCTGAAGGTGATCTTCGAGAGTACCGACGGCTTCGAAATCGCGCGTGAAGACCTGAGATTGCGCGGCCCCGGAGAATTTCTCGGCGAGCGCCAGAGCGGCCTGCCGCTGCTGCGCTATGCCGATCTGGAGAAGGACGAGGCGCTCGCGCTGCTCGCGCGCGAGGCGGCGGAGCAGCTGCTGGCGCAAGACGAAGAGGCCGCTCGCCGCCACGTCAATCGCTGGCTCGGTTCGCGGCACGAAAACGCGCGCGCCTGATATTCTTTGCCGCTGCCAGCCATGAACTTCGCCACAGCCATGAAGCGCATCGATGCCTACGAGCGGCTGATCCGGCTCGACAAGCCGATCGGCATCCTGCTGCTGCTCTGGCCGACCTTGTGGGCGCTCTGGATCGCGTCGCGCGGCTGGCCGTTGCCCGAGGAGGTGCTGGTTTTCGTCATGGGCACGATCCTGATGCGCTCGGCGGGCTGCGCTCTGAACGACTGGGCCGACCGCGATTTCGACGGCCGCGTCGCACGCACGCGCGACCGGCCGTTGGCGGCGGGCGAGATCAGGCCGAGGGAAGCGCTGGTGGTGGCCGCGGTGCTGGCGGCGGCCGCTTTCGGTTTTGCGCTGTTCCTCAATCGATTCGCCATCCTGCTTTCTTTCGCGGGGCTGGCAATCGCCTGCCTGTATCCGTTTGCCAAGCGCGTCTTTCCGCTGCCGCAGCTCTGCCTCGGCATCGCTTTCGGCTTTGGCGTGCCGATGGCTTTCGCGGAGGTGCTGAATGCGCTGCCCTGGGAATGCTGGGCGTTGTTCGCCGCGAGCGTGTGTTATGGCTTTGCTTACGACACCGAATACGCGATGGTCGATCGCGACGATGACCTGAAGGTCGGCATCCGCACCTCGGCGATCACGCTGGGGCGCCATGACGTGGCCGCGGTGATGGCGAGCTACGCGCTGATGGTGGCATTGCTCGCCTGGTTGGGCTTCGCGATGCAAATGCGCTGGCCGTACTACGCCGGACTGGCAGCGGCGGCAGGCATGATGCTCTACCATTACCTGCTGATCCGCGGCCGCTCGCGCGAGGGTTGCTTCCGGGCGTTCCGGCACAACAACTGGGTCGGCCTCGCCATTTTCGCGGGCATCTTGGCGTCCTATATTCGCTGGTGAGCCTGAATCATTCCCTTGCGGAGTTCGAGATCGGCGCCGGCACGCAGCGCGGCTCGCGCCTGACCCTGTATGCGAACCGGCTGGTGCACCAGGGCCGCGACGCGATGGAGACTGTGCCGCTGGCGCAGCTTGCGTCGGTGCGCGTGGCTTTCGAGCGGGACCCGCGCAAGGTCAACTGGGCGGCGGCGCTGCTGGTCGTCGCGCTGATCCTGGCATTGATATCCGGGCCGCTGCAGGCATGGATGTTGGAACTGGCCGGGAAAGTAACGGCGAGCGGAGGGCGCGAATCCCTCGAATCCGCGCTGCTCGCCATCTTCACTGCGCTCGGGCACCTCGCCCGGCTGATGTTTCCGGTCGCGATGATGCTGGCTGCTGGCGCAGTGGCGCTGCTGGTATTTTTCTGGCTCGGGCGTACCACGCTGACGCTCAGCTTCGCGGCCGCCGAGCGCGCGTTCGCCGTGACTGGGCGCAACCTGTTGCTGGTGCAGTTCGCGGAAGCGCTCGCCGACCAGCTCGCGGTGCGCGCGGAGTAGGCGGATGCATTACACGGACCTGCGCGACTTCATCGCCCAGCTCGAACGGCAGGGCGAGCTGAAGCGCGTGACGGCGGAAGTTTCGCCGCGCCTGGAAATGACCGAACTCTGCGACCGCGTGCTGCGCCAGGGCGGCCCCGCACTGCTATTCGAGCGGCCCGCGGGACATTCCATGCCGGTGCTTGGCAATCTCTTCGGCACCGTGCGGCGCGTTTGCCTGGCAATGGGCGTAGAGGACACAGTTTCCTTGCGAGAGATGGGCAGACTTTTGGCCGCGTTGCGCGAGCCGGAGGCGCCGAAAGGCTTGCGCGATTTGTGGGAAAGGCTGCCTGAACTGAAAGGCCTGGCCTCCAAGGTGTTCGACATGGTTCCGAAAGAACTCTCTTCGGGTCCATGCCAGGAAGTCGTCTGGGAAGGCAAGGACGTGGACCTCGGCAAGCTGCCCGTGCAGATCTGCTGGCCGGAGGACGCGGGGCCGCTGATCACCTGGGGGCTGACGGTGACACGCGGGCCGCACAAGGCGCGTCAGAACCTCGGCATCTACCGCCAACAGGTCATCGCGCCTAACCGCGTCATCATGCGCTGGCTCGCGCATCGCGGCGGCGCGCTCGATTTTCGCGACCACACGATCGCGCATCCTGGCCAGCCGTTCCCGGTCGCGGTGGCGCTGGGCGCCGATCCGGCGACCATTCTCGGCGCGGTGACGCCGGTGCCCGATACGCTGGGCGAATACCAGTTCGCGGGCCTGCTGCGCGGCGCGCGCACCGAGCTGGTGAAGTGCCTCGGCAGCAGCTTGCAGGTGCCGGCCTGCGCCGAACTCGTCCTGGAGGGGGTGATTCACCCCGACGATGTCGCGCTCGAGGGTCCGCACGGCGACCACACCGGCTATTACAACGAGGCCGAAAAATTCCCGGTGCTGACGGTCGAGCGCATGACGCTGCGCCGCGCGCCGATCTACCACAGCACCTACACCGGCAAGCCGCCCGATGAGCCCTCGATGCTGGGTGTCGCGCTGAACGAGGTTTTTGTTCCTTTAATTCAAAAACAATTTCCGGAAATCGCGGACTTCTATCTGCCGCCGGAGGGCTGCTCCTACCGGATGGCGGTGGTAAGCATGAAGAAGCAGTACCCCGGCCATGCCAAGCGCGTGATGTTCGGCGTCTGGAGCTACTTGCGCCAGTTCATGTACACCAAGTTCATCGTCGTCGTCGACGACGATATCGATGCGCGCAACTGGAAGGAAGTGGTCTGGGCCATCACCACCCGCGTCGATCCGGCGCGCGATACGCTGATCGCAGAGAACACGCCGATCGACTATCTCGACTTCGCCAGCCCCGTCGCCGGCCTGGGCTCGAAAATGGGCATCGACGCCACGCACAAGTGGCCCGGGGAAACTTCGCGTACCTGGGGCCGCCCCATTGCCATGGACGCGGAAGTAAAGCGCCGGGTTGATGCTCTTTGGAAGGAACTGAAGCTCTAGCGCTCGTAGACCCAGCGCAGCAGCGCATCCATCGCGGGTTGCGCCTGAGGCGCGTTGGGGTGGTTTACCAGCATCACCACGATGACCACGCGGCCGCTGCGGTCGAGTACGTAGCCGGCGATCGAGCGCGCGTCCGATAGAAGCCCCGTCTTGATATGCGCCTGGCCGGCGACGCCTTCGCCTTTCACGCGCCGCCGCATGGTGCCGTCCAGGCCGGCGATCGGCATCGAGGCGATGAACTCCGGCATCACGGCGCTGCGCCAGGCGGATTGCAGCAGCGCGGCGAGGTTGCCCGCGCTGATGCGTTCGTTGCGCGACAGCCCAGAACCGTTTTCCATGACCAGCTCCGGCGCCACGATTTTCTTGCCGGCGATCCAGCTTCTGATCGCAGCCAGCGACTTCTGCGTATTGGCCGGCGGCCCGGCGCTCTCGGCGCCCAGCGTCAGGAACAGGTGGCGCGCCATGATGTTGTTGGAGAACTTGTTGGTGTCGCGCACGATCTCGGACAGCGACGGCGATTCCAGCGTGTGCAGGAGCTTTGCGCCGGCGGGTACTTGGCCGTCGCGCAAGCTGCCGTTCCAGACGCCGCCGCTCTCGCTCCAGAGCTGGCGCATCAGGCCCGCGACCTGGTCGTTCGGCTCGAGCAGCGCGACATTCAGGTCCTTTTCGCCGCAGCTGGCCGGGTATTGGCCTGAAAAAATAACGCGCGGGCGAGCGGGTTCGAACGTCGGCTTCAGCATTTCGCGGAATGCAGACCCTTCCGGGCAGGCGCCTTCGGTCAGCCGCAGGGTGTTCACCAGTTCCAGCGCCGGCGGCCGCGGTTCGGCAAAGACCCGCACCGCGGCGCGCTCCGGTTCGGCGATGAAAACGAAGCGCAGCGACTTGTAGTTCACCAGCAGCGCATCCGGCAGCACGTTGTAGGGGCGGAACGGATCGCCGTCGAAACGGCCCGCGTCGCCCTCGGCGCGCTCGAACAGGCCGCGATCGACGACCAGGTTGCCGCGGATCTCGCGCAGTCCCTTGCCGCGCAGCGCGCGCACCAGCCGCCAGAACGCTTCCAGATCGAGCTTCGGGTCGCCCCCGCCCTTGAGGATCAGGTCGCCTTCGAGCACGCCGTCCTGCAGCGCGCCCGTCGCGTAGATCTCGGTCTTCCAGCGGTAGGCGGGCCCGAGCTGCTCGAGCGCCGCGTAGGTCGTCACCAGCTTCATGACCGAGGCCGGGTTCATCGGCGCCGCCGCGTTCGCCCGCAGCGTTTCGTGGTGCACGCCCACTTCCTGCACCACCACCGCGACGCTGCTGGCGGGAATTTTCGCCGCGGCCAGCGCCTGGCTGACGCTGGCCGGCAGCGTGCTTTGCGCCTGCGCGAGGCAGGCAAAAGCGCTCAAAACGACAAGGACGGCGAAGCGGATCGGCACCGGTGGATTCTATTGAAGACTTGAAATTCTCCGTCTACGCCCTTATCATTAGCACTCGTAAAGGCCGAGTGCTAATAAAACGGCCAGTCGGCAATCCCAAGAATTCCGCAAGTCATTGTAAACATTAACGTTTTATATTGGAGACCTGTATGAAGATCCGTCCATTGCATGACCGAGTCATCGTCAAGCGCATCGAAGAAGAGCGCAAGACCGCCAGCGGCATCGTGATTCCCGACACCGCGGCAGAGAAGCCGGACCAGGGCGAAATCGTCGCGGTCGGCAAAGGCAAGAGAGACGAAAGCGGCAAGGTGATCGCCCTCGACGTCAAGCCCGGCGACAAGGTGCTGTTCGGAAAATATTCCGGCCAGACCGTGAAGGTGAAAGGCGACGAACTCCTCGTAATGCGCGAGGAAGACATCATGGGCGTGATCGAAGGTCATTGATCAACCGCTTCCGCATACACGAATTCGATACCAGGAGAATTACAGATGGCAGCTAAAGAGGTACGTTTCCACGAGAACGCGCGCGTCAAGATGGTCCACGGATTGAACATCCTGGCCGACGCCGTCAAAGTCACGCTGGGCCCGAAAGGCCGCAACGTGGTGCTCGAGCGCTCGTTCGGCGCCCCCACCGTCACCAAGGACGGCGTTTCGGTCGCCAAGGAAATCGAACTGAAGGACAAGTTCGAGAACATGGGCGCGCAGATGGTGAAGGAAGTCGCATCGAAGACTTCCGACGTGGCCGGCGACGGCACCACCACCGCCACCGTGCTGGCGCAGGCGATCGTTCGCGAGGGCATGAAGTACGTCGCCGCGGGCATGAACCCGATGGACCTGAAGCGCGGCATTGACAAGGCGGTCATCGCCGTCGTTGAAGAGCTGAAGAAGATTTCGCAGCCCTGCAAGACCTCCAAGGAAATCGCCCAGGTCGGCTCGATCTCGGCGAACTCGGACGCGGACATCGGCAAGATCATCGCCGACGCCATGGACAAGGTCGGCAAGGAAGGCGTGATCACGGTTGAAGACGGCAAGAGCCTGCAGAACGAGCTCGACGTCGTCGAAGGCATGCAGTTCGACCGCGGCTACCTGTCGCCCTACTTCATCAACAACCCGGAAAAGCAGATCGCCGTGCTCGAGGACCTCTACATCCTCCTGTACGACAAGAAGATCTCGTCGATCCGCGAATTGCTGCCGCTGCTGGAACTGGTGGCGAAGTCGGGCAAGCCGCTGCTGATCATCGCCGAGGAAGTCGAGGGCGAAGCGCTCGCGACGCTGGTGGTGAACAACATTCGCGGCATCCTCAAGACCGTCGCCGTCAAGGCGCCGGGCTTCGGCGACCGCCGCAAGGCGATGCTGGAAGACATGGCGATCCTGACCGGCGGCACGGTGATCAGCGAAGAGCTGGGCCTGAAGCTGGAAAACGCGACCCTGAAGGACCTGGGCCGCGCGAAGAAGCTGGAGTCGGGCAAGGAAAACACCACCATCATCGATGGCGCCGGCGTGAAGAAGGACATCGAGGGCCGCGTCAAGCAGATCCGCGTGCAGATCGAGGAAGCCACCAGCGACTACGACCGTGAAAAGCTCCAGGAACGCGTGGCGAAACTCGCCGGCGGCGTGGCGCTGATCAAGGTGGGCGCGGCGACCGAAGTCGAGATGAAGGAAAAGAAGGCCCGCGTCGAAGACGCCCTGCACGCCACGCGTGCGGCGGTGGAAGAAGGCGTGGTCCCCGGCGGCGGCGTGGCATTCCTGCGCGCGCGCAGGGCGCTGGAAGGCAAGATCAAGGTGGCGAACGACGACCAGCAGGCCGGCATCAAGATAGTAATGCGCGCGCTGGAAGAGCCGATGCGCCAGATCGTGGCCAACTCCGGCGCCGAGCCCTCGGTGGTCCTGAACAAGGTCGCCGAAGGCAAGGGCGTGAACTACGGCTTCAACGCGCAGACCGACGAGTACGGCGATCTGGTCGAGATGGGCGTGATCGATCCGACCAAGGTAACGCGCACGGCGCTGCAGAACGCGGCGTCGGTTGCCGGCCTGATGCTCACCACCGACGCGATGGTCGCGGAGCAGGTGGAAGAGAAGAAGGGCGGCGCTGGCGGCCATGACCACGGCGGCATGGGTGGCATGGGTGGCATGGGCGGCATGGACATGTAAGAAGGACGCAGAGGGAACCCAGGTTCCCTCCGCACCACCTTCCTGTTTTGAGAAAAAGGGGCGCTTCGGCGCCCCTTTTTTTTGTACTACACTGCATCGCAGGAGAGGGAGCGATGCGGATCTTGGTCGCGGAAGACGACGCCATCCTGGCCGACGGCCTGACGCGCACGCTGCGCCAGTCGGGCTACGCGGTCGATTGGGTGAAGACCGGCATCGAGGCCGACAGCGCGCTGGATGCCAATGACTTCGACCTGCTGATCCTCGACATCGGGCTGCCGAAAAAATCCGGCCTGGAAGTACTGCGCCGCCTGCGCGGGCGTGACTCGCGCATGCCGGTGCTGATCCTGACCGCGCTGGACGGCGTTAATGACCGCGTACGCGGCCTGGACGCCGGCGCCGACGATTACATGCCGAAACCCTTCGAACTGGCGGAGCTGGAAGCGCGCGTGCGCGCGCTCACGCGGCGCGGCATGTCCGGCGGTCCGACGCTGCTGCGGCACGGCGCGCTCACCTATGACCAGGTCGGCCGCATGGCGCGCATCAACGGCGACGCCATCGAGCTCTCGGCGCGCGAAGTCAGCCTGCTGGAGATTTTCCTGCAGCGTGCCGGGCGCCTGGTGTCCAAGGACCAGCTGGTCGGTCACTTGTGCGAATGGGGCGAGGAGGTCTCAGGCAACGCGATTGAGGTCTACGTGCACCGGTTGAGGAAGAAACTCGAGCCCGGCGGCGTGCGCATCGTCACCGTCCGGGGCCTGGGCTACAGCCTCGAAAAGTCACCCTCTTGATATAATTCGCCCCCTGTAAACCGTGCCTGACCTTCGGGGCACGTCCCAAAGGCCAAGTAGCTCAGTTGGTAGAGCAGCGGATTGAAAATCCGCGTGTCGCTGGTTCGATTCCGGCCTTGGCCACCACCTCGCTATTTCGGCTAGCATCTGCGGCGAGGAGCCTTCATGAAAAAAATCACGCTGTTTCTTGCGTCCATTCTGCTGTCGGGCGTTGCGTTCGCGCAGCCCTATCCCAACCGGCCGGTGAAGGTGATCGTGCCCTGGCCGCCGGGGCAGGCGACCGACATCGCGGCGCGCATGCTGGCGGAGAAGATGCAGGATGCGCTCAAGCAGCCGTTCGTCATCGACAACCGGGCGGGCGCGGGCGGCTCGATCGGTACCGAGGTGGCGGCGAAGAGCGCACCGGACGGTTACACGCTGCTTGCCGCTTCCAGCGGCCCGATGTCGATCATGCCGTCGCTGCAGAAAATTCCCTACGATCCGCAGAAGGACCTGACGCTGATCGGCCTGATCACGCGCAATCCGTATGCGCTCGTCACGGCAGGGAATTTTCCGGCCAATAACGCCAAGGAGTTCATCGCGCTGCTGAAGGCGAATCCGGACAAGTACACCTTCGCCTCATCCGGCACCGGCGCGACCGCGCACCTGGTCGCGGAGCTGTTCAACGCGCAGGCGGGGATCAAGGCGCGACACGTGCCTTACAAGGGCAGCGCGCCGGCGATTACCGACGTGATGAGCGGGCAGGTGGACTACATGGTGGAAACCATTGCGTCGGTCGCGCCGCACCTCAAGTCGGGGCGACTGAAGACTTTCGGCGTGTCGACCGCGAAGCGCGCGGCTGCTCTGCCCGATGTGCCGACGCTCGCGGAAGCGGGCAATCTCCCCGACTACGACATCGGCGCCTGGATCGGCTATGCCGTGCCGGCTGGCACGCCGAGCGATATCGTGCTGCGCCTCTCGGGAGAAATGCAGAAGGCGCTGCAGGCGCCGGACCTGAAGGAGCGTTTGCTGAATGCCGGGCTGGATCCGGTGTCGGTCGCGCTGGACGATCTGCCGGCCTTCATGCGCCGCGAGCAGGAGCGTTATGCGGCCATCATCAAGAGCGCCAACATCAAGCCCGAGTAATTTCTACTCGCGCTCGGCAATAAGGACGACGTTCGAGCCGCCAAAGGCAAACGAATTCGACATCACCGCGCGCGGGATCTCGACCCGTTCGGCTTTCAGCGGCACGTGGCGCACCGCGCAGGCAGGATCCGGCTGCTCCAGATTCGCAGTCGGCGGAATCACGCCGTCGCTGAATGGCATCAGCGCCGCGGCCATTTCGATGGCGCCGGCGCCGCCGAGCAGGTGGCCGTGCATGGACTTGGTCGAACTCACCGGGATGCGCGCCGCCGCATCGCCGAACACCGCCTGGATGGCCTCGCACTCGACCACGTCACCGACGATGGTCGCCGTGCCATGGGCGTTGATGTAGCCGATGGCCTCCGGCGCGAGCCCGGCCTCGGCGAGCGCCTCGTGCATCGCGCGCACCTGGCCGTCGCGGTCGGGCTTGGACATGTGGACGGCGTCGCAGGAGTTGCCGTAGCCGCTGATGAACCCAAGGATTTTTGCGCCGCGCGCGCGCGCATGCGATTCCTCTTCCAGTACCAGCGCCGCGGCGCCTTCGCCGAGCACCAGGCCGCCGCGCCGCTTGTCGAAAGGCTTGCAGCTGGCGGCCGCATCAGCGGTGTCGGCGGGTGCGAGCGTGCGCAGTGCCTGCCAAGCGGTGAGCATGCCGGGCGTGAACAGTGCTTCAGAGCCGCCCGCGACGACCGCGTCGGCCCGGCCGCTGCGGATGACGTGCATCGCCTCGCCGATCGCCATCGCCGAGGAGGAGCAGGCAGTGGAAAAGTTTGCGAACGGCCCGCGCAGCCCCCACTTCAGCGCGACGTTCGATCCCGCCGCGTTGTTCATCCCCATCACCACCGACAGCGGGCGCATACGCCAGTCGTTCTTGCCGTAGACGGCGGCATAGGAGGCATCCAGCGTGTTCGCGCCGCCCATCCCCGTGCCCCAGTAGACTCCGATGCGGTTGCGGTCCTTCGATGCTGGATCGAGGCTACTTGACGCGATTGCTTCGCCCGCGGCGGTCAGCGCGAACTGGGTGACGCGATCGAGGATGCTTGCCTCCGGCCCCTTGAAATGCGCGGCGGGATTCCAGTCGATGAGCGCGCCAACTTTGACGCCAGAACCCATCGTCACTTCGGCGGGCAGCTCGCGCACGCCGCAGCGTGCCGCGCCCAGCGAGCGATGGAATTCCTGCAGGTTATTGCCGAGCGCCGAGACGGCGCCGATGCCGGTGACTGCGACGCGGCGCAACGGGATTCAGGCCTTGCCGGCGGCCTGCAGCGACGTAGCGACGTGGCGTTCCAGGTCGGCCATGCACTTGATGTTGCGCAGGTCCTCGTCCGATACCTTGACGCCGAACTCGTCCTCGACTTTGAACATGAATTCGATGAAGGTGAGCGAATCCACCCCGAGGTCGGCCAGCGGCGCATTCGGGTCGAGCTTCGCGGGGTCCAGCGACAGTTCCTTGGCGGCCAGATCCTTGATGCGGGCGAGAGTATCCATCCGCCAATTCTAAACCAGGATCGAACTTCGCCGGCGCGCCGGAAGGGTTAAAATGGCGGTGAAACAAGCGCTTGCATCCTGATGACCATCTTCGCTCTCGGCCTGAACCACCATACCGCGCCGCTCGCCGTGCGCGAGCGCGTGGTATTCAGCGTCGAGCGCCTCGGGGAGGCGCTCGCGGAGGCCAAGCGCCTGCTCGGGCCGGAGGCGGCGATCCTGTCAACCTGCAACCGGACCGAGATCTACCTGTCGGGAGAGCAGACGGCGGCAGCCGCGGAGTGGCTGGCGCGCTACCACCGCGTCGAACCCGCCGAACTATCGCGCTACCTGTACACGCTGCCGCGCGAGCACGCCGTGCGGCACGCATTTCGCGTTGCCTCGGGATTGGATTCGATGGTGCTCGGCGAACCCGAGATCCTCGGCCAGATGAAGGAAGCGGCGCGTTCCGCCGAGGCCGCGGGCACGCTCGGCACGGTGCTCGGCAAATTGTTCCAGCGCTCCTTCGCGGTCGCCAAGGAGGTGCGCAGCACCACCCAGGTCGGCGCCAACAGCGTATCCATGGCGGCGGCTTCGGTGAAGCTGGCGGGCAGGATCTTCCCTTCTCTGAAAGACCAGAAGGTGCTGTTCATTGGCGCCGGCGAGATGATCGAGCTTTGCGCGACGCATTTCGCGGCGCAGGGCCCGGCGCGCATCACCGTCGCCAATCGCACCCTGGAGCGCGCGCAGGCGCTCGCGCACCGCTTCAACGCGCGCGCGATCGAGCTGCGCGGGCTGGCCGAGCAGTTGCACGAGCACGACGTGGTGGTGTCGTGCACCGCGAGCTCGCTGCCCATCCTCGGCAAGGGAATGGTCGAGCGCGCGCTGAAAGCGCGCCGCCGTCTGCCGATGTTCATGGTCGACCTCGCGGTGCCGCGCGACATTGAGCCGGAGGTGGGCGAACTTGACGACGTGTTCCTCTACACCCTCGACGACCTGCAGGGGATCGTGCAGGGCAATCTCGATGCACGCCGCTCGGCGATCGGCCAGGCCGAGGCGATCATCGACACCCAGGTCGGGCAGTTCATGCACTGGATGCAGGGTCGGCAGTCGGTGCCGCTCATCAGGGCTCTCCGGGATCAGGCGGAAGACGCGCGCCGGCATGAAGTCGAGCGCGCGCTCAAGCTGCTCGCCAGGGGTGACGACCCGAAGCAGGTGCTCGAGACCCTGTCGCAGGGCCTCACCAACAAGCTCATGCACGCGCCTACACAGGCTTTGAACGAAGCGAGCGGCGAGGAACGGCGCACGCTCGCCGAGACGCTGGCGCGGCTGTTCCGCATCCGCCCTTGAGCCCGCGGGTTTGAAATCCTCACTTCGCACGAAGCTCGACAGCCTGTCGAAGCGGCTGGAGGAGCTGAACCGGTTGCTTTCGGCCGAGGACGCGGCGCGCGACATGGGCGAGTTCAAGAAGCTTTCGCGCGAGCATGTCGAAGCCACCGCCAGGGTGGAACTCTACGGCCGCTATCAGCAGGCGGAGCGCGACGCGGCCGAAGCGCGCGACATGGCTGCCGATCCTTCCATGAGGGGACTGGCCGACGACGAGCTGAAATCCGCGCAGGCCTCCATGGAAAAGCTCGAAGCCGAACTGCAGAAGGCGCTGCTGCCGCGCGACCCGAACGACGACAAGAACCTGTTCCTGGAGATCCGCGCCGGCACCGGCGGCGACGAGTCTGGGCTCTTCGCGGGCGATCTTTTCCGCATGTACACGCGCTACGCCGAACGCCAGCGCTGGCAGGTGGAGTTGCTCTCGGAGAGCCCGTCGGAGCTGGGCGGCTACAAGGAAGTTATCGCCCGTATCGCCGGGCAGGGCGCGTATGCGAAGCTGAAGTTCGAATCCGGCGGCCACCGCGTGCAGCGGGTGCCGCAGACCGAGACACAGGGCCGGATTCATACCTCGGCCTGCACCGTGGCCGTCCTGCCCGAGGCCGACGCGGTGAGCGAAGTGGTGCTGAATCCCGCCGAGCTGCGCGTCGATACCTACCGGGCATCCGGCGCCGGCGGCCAGCACGTCAACAAGACCGACTCCGCGATCCGCATCACGCACCTGCCCACCGGCATCGTGGTCGAGTGCCAGGACTCGCGCTCGCAGCACAAGAACCGCGCCAGCGCAATGTCAGTGCTCGCGGCGCGCATCAAGGACAAGCAGGAGAAGGAGCAGGCGGCGAAGACCGCCTCGACGCGCAAATCGCTGATCGGCTCGGGCGACCGTTCTGAGCGTATCCGCACCTACAATTTCCCGCAGGGCCGCGTCACCGACCACCGCATCAACCTGACTCTCTACAAGATCGAACGCATCATGGACGGCGAGCTGGACGACGTGGTCGATGCGCTGGCGGCTGAACACCAGACCGAGCTGCTCGACCAGCTCGCCGAAAAAGCCGCTTGAAAAACGCACGGGTGCGTTCCTGACGGTACAGGAGGCCATCGCGGCTTCGGGCATCGACGCACGTGAAGCGCGCCTGCTGCTTGCCGAAGTTTGCGGGTTTTCCCAGGCCAGTCTGGCTGCTTCTCCGGAGAAAGACATTCCCTTCGAGGTGGAGAACGCGTTCTTCGAATTCACCGGGCGAAGGAAAAAGGGCGAACCTGTCGCTTACATCCTCGGCCGCAAGGAGTTCTACGGGCTCGATCTGTCGGTCAATCCTTCGGTGCTCATCCCGCGCCCGGAAACCGAGCTGCTGGTCGATCTCGCTCTGGAGAGAAAGCCTACGTCGGTACTGGATCTTGGAACGGGATCAGGCGCCATCGCGCTTGCCATCAAGCATGAAAGGCCGGCTTGCAAAGTTGTCGCCGTCGATGCCGACCTGTCGGCCCTGCTGATCGCCAAGCGAAACGCAGCCAAATTGAATCTCGGTATCGATTTTCGCCACGGCCGCTGGTTCGAGCCGGTGGCTGGCGAGCGCTTTGACCTGATCGTGTCGAACCCGCCCTATGTTGCCGATGGTGACCCGCACCTTCCAGCGTTGCGGCACGAACCCCAATCGGCGCTGGTGGCGGGGCCCGATGGCCTCAACGCGATCAGGGATATTTTGACGGGGGCAAAAGCTCACCTGACGCCCGGGGGCTGGCTGCTGCTGGAACACGGCATGGGGCAGGAAGGAGCAGTAAGGGAGTTGCTTGCATCGGCAGGGCTTGAATCCGTAACGACCTGGCCCGACCTATCTGGCATTGCTCGAATTTCCGGCGGAAAGGTCTAAAATCACCCCATGGACACCCAAGACAAGATCAGGCAGCAGGTCACCTCCAACCCGGTCGTGCTCTATATGAAGGGCACGCCGCAGTTTCCGCAGTGCGGCTTTTCCGCGCTGGCGGTGCAGGCGATCAACGCCTGCGGAGTGAAGGAGTTCTTCACCGTCAACGTGCTGGAGAATCCCGACATCCGCCAGGGCATCAAGGACTTCGCCAACTGGCCGACCGTTCCGCAGCTCTACGTAAACGGCGAATTCGTGGGCGGCTCCGATATCATGAAAGAGATGTACCAGTCGGGTGAACTGCAGAAGCTGCTGGAAGGCTT
>JANXUV010000134.1 GCA_025356085.1 Betaproteobacteria bacterium | reverse complement strand
TCGTTTCTTCCAGCAGGTAGCACAGGTGGTTGGAGGCATGGCCTGGCGTGTGGATCGCGCGCAGGTTCAGCGTGCCGAGGCTGAGCCGGTCGCCGTGCGACAGCACTCGATCCGGCGCGAAGGATGCGTCCTGGCTGCCGCCCGCCGGCGCCGGACGTCCCAGCACCTGCGCGCCCGTCGCAGCTTTCAGGGCGGCCACCGCGGGCGAGTGGTCCATGTGCGTGTGGGTAGCGAGGATCCAGCGAATCCGGTTTCCACCCGGGCCCGCGCCCGCTTCGAGTATTTTCGCGACGTGCGCGTCCAGAGCCGGCCCCGGATCGATCACCGCGAGATCGCCGTCGCCGACCAGGTAAGTGTTGGTGCCCGGCCCGGTCATCATGCCGGGATTGGACGCGGTGATGCGCGTCACGTACTTGTCGAGACGCTTGGGGATGCCCGGCTGGATGACGAAGCAGGTGTTGCCATTTTCCTCGGGGTCGCTCCAGTGGATCTCGTGGTACGGCGCATCCGACCTTCGGAACAGGCGCTGCGAGCCCTCGTGGTCGAGCGCCCAGCAGGCCGCATTGACCTCGATGTCGCCGAGGCTCTTCGCATGCTCGAACACCTCGCGCGGCTTGTGGAAATGCGCGAGGTCGGCGAGCGTGCTGCGCGTCGGGAAGATGAGTTCGATTTCCTTGCGCTGGTCGCGCTCGAGCGCTTCACGCGGGCTCACCCAGACGCTGTGCACCGTCTCCGAGCGGTCGTGCGCGCCGTGCTGGCCGGCGGGCGCGCAGGCGACGAAGAAACGCGTGCTGAATCGCCGCGGCCGGCCAGGCGCGGTGATCCAATGGCTGTAGTAGGCGATCTCCTGCGCCGGCATGAAGAGATTTTCCTTTTCCAGGAAATCGCTGAACAGCAGCGTGCCCGCGTTCAGGGGTTCGCGCAGATGCTCCAGCGACTCAGCTCGCTTCGGATCGACGGGGAGATTTTTTTCATCCCAGGCGAGGAGAATCCCCGATTCCTCGAAGCATTCGCGCGCTGCGGCGACCCAGTAAGCAAGGCCGCCGGAGGGAAGGCCGAGGCGCGCGCTTGCCTGTGCGTCATTCAGGCCGCGCACGCGCTGCGCTGCGCGTGTACTGCCGTCGTCGGGATCGAGCGCGCCCCCTGGGAAAACATAAGCGCCGGGAAGAAATGCCGCCTTGCTCGTGCGCTGGAGCATGAAGACTTCTGGCGCCGCGTCGGCTTCCCTCAGCAGCAGAATCGTCGCTGCCGGCCGGGTTTCGGTTTTCGGCGTACTCACGCGCTGCGGCCCGCGCGGTCCTTGTCGTTCTGCGCCTTGATCTTGGCGCGCATCTGATCCCAGTCGGCGTCGGTGAGCTTGTCCAGCTCGGCGAACGAGCCGCCGTTGGCGAGGTAGCCCGCGCCGTCCACCGCGATGGTTTCGCCGGTGAGCCATTCGCAGCCGTCGGCCATCAGGAAAGTCGCCAGATTCTGCAGCTCCGGCATATCGCCGATGCGGCGCATCGGGTTGCGGCTGGCGCCGTCCTCGAAGCTGCCGTCCGGACGCAGGCGCTTCGACGCGCCCTCGGTGGGGAACGGGCCGGGCGCGATGGCGTTCAGGCGGATGCCGTAGCGGCCCCATTCGACCGCCAGCGATTTGGTCATCACGTGCAGCCCCGCCTTCGACATCGCCGAGGGCACCACGTAAGGCGAGCCGGTATGCACCCAGGTCACCAGGATTGAAATCACCGAGCCCTTGTGCTTGCCTTCGATCCAGCGCTTGCCGACCGCATGCGTCACGTAGAAGCTGCCGTGGAACACGATGTTGGCGATGGCGTTGAAGCCGTTCGGCGTCAGGTCCTTGGTGGGGCTGATGAAGTTGCCGGCGGCGTTGTTGACGAGACCCGTCAGCGGCCCGGCTTCATCCCAGATGCGCTGGACCATCGCATCCACCGCCTGTGCGTCGCGGATGTCGACGGGATGAGTCTTGACCGTTCCGCCGTATTTTTCTGTAAGTTCGTTTGAACAAGAATCTAAAACAGCACCTCGCCGGCCGGCGATCCAGACTTCGGCGCCGAGTTGAAGGTAGCGGGAGGCGATCTCCTTGCCGAGGCCGGTGCCGCCCCCGGTGATGAGTATCCGCTTACCCTTGAGCAGGCCTTCCTTGAACATGGCGTTCCTCTCTCCGAAGAACGCCTATTTTAGTCGCTGCCGTTCTACGCGAAGGACACCGAGGCGTCGGCGAATGCCTGCACCAGCGTAAGCCCCGGCCGGTCGATGCGGAAGCAGGCGCCGTTTTCCAGCACCACATCCTTGCGGCTGTTCTCTGTCGTGACCCAGACCGTGCCTTCGCGGGCGCAGATGGTGCTGCCGACGCTGTCGCGCAGCTTGAGGGTCTGCCCGCGGGCGAGCTGCAGGGCGCCGGAGGCGATTTCGAGTTTCATGGCATGCTCCTTTTGCGTTTGGATCGTGTTTACGGGGTTGCGATCAGCCCAGCCGCGCGATCCAGCGCGACGGGCGATGCGGCACGAGATGCGTTTTCGCGTAGCCCACCAGCCAGGCGAAGCCGGCGCGGATGGCCCGGTTGCGCTCCCGGCGCGCGTCGCCGAACAGCCGTTCCCGCAGGGCGGGGTCTTGGTAGAACTCTTCCATCACATAGCGGTTCATGGGTTGCTCCTTGCGTTTGACATGCACATGTTGCATCCTTGGCGCACGGGGCTCAAACGGGAAATTCTCAGGTTTGGCATGCGAAAAGGTAATGCGAACCAGCAGCCCAGGCTGCCGTCCCTCGACCTGCTGAAGGGCTTCGAGGCGGCTGCCCGGTTGCTGTCCTTCACCAGGGCGGGCGAGGAGCTGTACCTGTCGCAGTCGGCGGTCAGCCGCCAGATCCAGGAGCTGGAGGACCAGCTCGGGCTGAGCCTGTTCGAGCGGCGCCACCGCGCGCTCGCCCTGACCGAGGCCGGCCAGACCCTTTACGCGGCGGCGTCGCAGGCATTGGCGACGATGCGCGCCGTGACCGACCGCCTGCGCGCCGGACGCGGCCGTCAGACCCTGGCGGTCACCACCACCCAATCCTTCGCTTCGCTTTGGCTGATCCCGCGCCTGGCCGGTTTCACGCGCAAGCACCCGGAGCTGGATGTGCGCATCAGCGCCGAGACGCGCGTACTGGATCTGGAGCGCGACGGCCTAGACCTCGCGATCCGGCACGGCCCCGCGGCCATGGTCGGCCCGCACGTGCTGCGCCTGTTCGGCGAACGCGTGTTCCCGGTCTGCAGCCCGAAGTTGATGAACGATCCGAAAAAGCCGATGCGTGAGCCGGCGGATCTGCGCCACCAGGTGCTGCTGCAATACGACGACCCCGATGGTCGCCATCCCTGGTTGCACTGGAAGACCTGGCTGGAAGTCGAGCGGCTGACCGACCTGCGGCCGGCGGGCAGCCTGACGTTTTCAGGCTACGAGCAGATCATCCCCGCTGCCATCGCCGGCCACGGCGTGGCGCTGGGCCGGAGTCCGCTGGTGCGCGAGGCGCTCGCCGCGGGGGAACTGGTGGCGCCCTTCAAGCGCAGCGCCGATCCCGCGCGCGGCTACTTCGCGGTGGTGTCGAAGAATTCCGCGAGCCGGCCCGAGGTGGCCGCCTTCGTTGCCTGGCTGAAGGAAGAAGCGAAGAAAGAGCCGCGCTAGAGCGGTGTCATGGAATCGGTGAACTTCTTCGCCCCGGTTTCATCGCTGCCGGGGCGGAAGGCGACGACCGTTCCCATCGGCGTGCCTGCCTGCCAGTCCACCGGCGAGACCTTGAAGCTGCAGCCCTCGAAACTTGCGATGCTGCCTAGGTGAGCTTCATGCGGGCCTCCTAGACGGTGAGGACGATCTTGCCGATGTGCTGCGAGGTTTCCATCAGCCGGTGCGCTTCGCTCGCCTCTGCGAGCGGGAAGGACTTGTAGATCACCGGCTTGATCTTGCCGGCCTCGATGTGCGGCCAGACTTTCTCGCGCAGGTTCCTCGCGATCTCGCCCTTGAAGGCGACCGTGCGCGGGCGCAGTGTGGAACCGGTGAGCGTCAGGCGCTTCATCATGACTTCGGCAACATTGAATTCGCCCTTCGTTCCGCCCAGCACCGCGATGAACACCAGCCGGCCATCCTGGGCGAGGCACTTGATCTCGCGCGCCACGTAGTCGCCGCCGACCATGTCTAGCACGACGTCCACGCCCTTGCCGCCGGTGGCTTCCTTGACGACCTCGACGAAGTCCTGCGTCTTGTAGTTGATTGCTTTCTCGGCGCCCAGCTTCACGCAGGCGGCGCACTTCTCGTCGCTGCCGGCGGTGACGAACACGCGGTTGCCCATTGCGGCGGCCATCTGGATGGCGGTGACGCCGATGCCGGAGCTGCCGCCCTGTACCAGCAGCGATTCGCCTGGCGCGAGGCGCGCGCGGTCGTAGACGTTCGAATACACAGTGAAGAAGGTTTCCGGCAGCGAGGCGGCTTGCAGCGCCGTCAGGCCTTGCGGAATCGGCAGTGCCTGCACTTCGGGCGCCACGCAGTATTCGGCGTAGCCCCCGCCGTGCACCAACGCGCAGACCTTGTCGCCCACCTTCCACATTTTCACGTCGGCGCCGATGGCGGCGACTTCACCCGCCACTTCCAGTCCCGGTAGGTCGGAGGCATCTGGCGGCGGCGCGTACTTGCCCAGGCGCTGCTGGACGTCGGGGCGATTGACGCCCGCAGAGGCCACCTTGATGAGGATTTCGTGCGCCTTCGGTACGGGATTGGGGCGTTCGGCCGGAACCAGGACTTCAGGACCGCCGGGCTTGCTGATCTGGATGCATTTCATGGGGTGCGGATCATAGCAAAGCGGCGTAATATTTTCGCAGGGGAGGGAAGTCACTATGCGAATTGCCACGGCATTGGCCGGTGCGCTGCTGCTCGCCGGCTGTCAGACGATGCAGGCGCCCGAGGCGTCGAACACCGAGATCCTGGCTGCTTCCCAAGCTTGGGCTGACGCGTTCAACGCCTGCGATGTTCCGCGCATCGTCGCCCTGTACGACCGGGAGGCGGCGGTCTGGGGCACGACGGCACAGGCGATCGCGAGCACGCCGGAGGCTGTGCGACAGTACTTCAGTGGCGTCTGCAGCGCGCCCGTCAAGGCGAAAGTCGAGTTTGGCGCACAGCTGGTGCGGGTGCGCGGCGATAGCGCACTCAATTCAGGCTCGTACACATTTGTCGGCCCGAAAGGCGGGCAAATTCCGGCACGGTTCAGCTTTGCCTACCGGCGCGTCGACGGACGCTGGCTGATCGTGGACTTCCACTCCTCGTTCAGGCCGGCGCCGCCTAAGCCCTCAGGCGGCTAGCGGCCCATTTCAGGTCGACGTTGCCTCCGGAAAGCACGACCCCAACGCGCTTGCCTTTAGCGCTAATCTTTCCTTCGAGCAGAGCGCTGGCTGCGAGCATGCCGGTCGGCTCGACTACGATCTTCATGCGCTCCCAGAGGAAGAACATCCATTTCAGTATTTCTGCATCCGTCACCGTGACAAAGTCGTCCACGTGCTTGCGGATGAGCGCGAAGGTGAGCTTTCCCAGGGACATCGTGCGCGCACCGTCGGCGATGGTGTCCGGCAGTCCGATCGAGACGAGTTTGCCGGCACGGAAGGAACGCAGGCCGTCGTCGCCCGCGGCCGGCTCCACGCCGATCACGCGGCAGCCCGGGGACAAATGCTTCGCGGCGATGGCGCATCCCGAGAGCAATCCGCCGCCGCCGCAGGGGACCAGCAGGATATCCAAGGGGCCTGTGTCCTCGATGAGTTCTTTCGCCGCAGTCCCTTGCCCAGCGAGTATGTGGGGGTGGTCAAACGGGGGGATTACGGTCAGGCCGCGTTCCGCCGCGAGTTTTTCGGCGATCTTCTGCCGGTCCTCGTTGCTCGCATCATAGGAGACCACTTCCGCGCCGTAGCCGCGCGTTGCCGCGAGCTTTACCTGCGGTGCGTCGGTCGGCATGACAATCGTCGCGGGCACGCCCAGCAACTTTCCCGAAAGCGCCACCGCCTGGGCATGATTGCCCGAAGAGAAAGCAACGACCCCCATCCTCTTCTGTTCGGGCGACAGCTGCGACAGCGCGTTGTAGGCGCCGCGGAACTTGAAGGCGCCCATGCGCTGCAGGTTCTCCGGTTTGAAGAACACGGTCGCGCCGGTAAGCGCGTCCACTGTGGCGGAGGTGAGTACCGGCGTGCGGTGCGCTTCGCCCTTGATGCGCTCGTGCGCACGCGCGACGTCGTCGAAATCTACTTCCATCGCTTCAATGCCTCTGTGGAAATATTCTCGCCCCATTCCTGCAGGAAATGCCCGCCCTCGGCGTGAATGTATGGCTCCGGGCAACCGCGGATCATCGCCTGGAGCTGCTTCATCACCGGCGGACCAAGTACAGGGTCCTTGGCGCCGACCGCCATGAAGGTTTCTCCCTTCCAGCCGCTTTGCCACCATTGCCTGGCTTGGCGCGATATCTCGGCGCCCGGCGCGTCAGGCCGGTCCGGTACCAGCTGTGGAAAGCGACGCACGCCCGCTTTCGAAGCGGCGTCCGGATAGGGCGCTTCGTAGGCGGCCGCTTCGGCCGGGCTCAAGTGCGGGCAGGCGCGCCCGAGCAGCTTGCCGCAATCCATGCTGGGCGTCTTTGCCACGTAGTCGCGCCAGGCGACGAAGCCTGGCGACAGCGGCACGTCCCCGGTCCCCAGCGCGGTGTTCATGATCAACAGGCGATCGAAGCGGCCCGCCATCTCCATCGGCAGCGTGAGCCCGAGCAGGCCGCCCCAGTCCTGCACTGCCAGCGTGATGCCATTGAGATTCAGATTGCCGATGAAATCCAGCAGGAACTGCCTGTGCATGTCGAAGGTGTAGAAGCCTTCGTCTTCCGGTTTGTCCGAGCGGCCGAAGCCGAGGAAATCCGGCGCGACCACGCGGTAGCCCGCGGCCAGGAACGGCGGGATCATCTTGCGGTACAGGTAACTCCATGTCGGCTCGCCATGGAGACAGAGCAGGGTGCGAGGACCTGTTCCTTCATCGAGGTAGTGCGCGCGCAGGCCGCGCCATTCCAGATAGTGCGGCTTCCAGGCATAGCCGGGCAGGTTGGCGAAACGATCATCAGGAGTGCGCATCGCCCGATTGTAGAATGGCTGCATGGACTACTCCACCTATAAAGATCTGAAAATCCGCCGGGTCGAGCCCGGCATCCTCGAAATCGCGATGGGCGAGGAAGGCAAGCTCTCGACCGCCACCGCGCGCCTGCAC
>JANXUV010000115.1 GCA_025356085.1 Betaproteobacteria bacterium | reverse complement strand
CGGCGACGATGACGAAATCGGCTTCCTTGAGCGCCGCGGCGTCGGCGGTGACAGACAGCGTTTTCGCGGCGCGCAGTTCGTCAGCCGCCAGCTCGCCGCTATGGTCTTCGCCGCGGCCGATGGCGGCCACCCGCTCCTGCGAGCGGTCATAACCGATAGTGCGCAGCTTCTTGCCAAAGGCGACCGCCAGCGGCAGGCCGACGTAGCCGAGACCGACCACTGCAACAACATTCCCGGAAACGATCGCGCTCGCGCTCATGCAGCGATCCCGCCCGCGTACTGCGTGCGGTACCAGGCGACGAAACGTGCGACGCCGGTTTCGATCGGCGTCGGCGGCGCATAGCCGATTTCGGCGAACAGCTTTTCCGTGGAGGCATAGGTCGCCTGCACATCCCCCACCTGCATCGGCGCCATCTCGATCTGCGCTTTCTTACCTAAAGCGCGCTCGACTGCGTGCACAAAATCCATCAGTTTTACCGGCGAGCCGTGACCGATATTGAAGATGCGCGCGACCCCACCGGGATGCAGCCGCTCTACCAGCGTCGTGACTGCTTCCACGATGTCATCGACATAGGTGAAATCGCGCAGCATGTCGCCGCCATTGAAAACGCGGATCGGCTTGCCCTCGAGCATCGCGCGCGTAAAGATGAATAGCGCCATGTCCGGCCGGCCCCAAGGGCCGTAAACGGTGAAGAAGCGCAAACCAGTGCACGGCAGACCGAAGGATGCGGCGTAGCTCTCCGCCATCAATTCATTGGCACGCTTGGTCGCCGCGTACAGGCTGACCGGCCGGTCGACCTGGTGCTCCTCACGAAATGGCAGCTCGGTATTCGCGCCGTAGACGCTGGAACTACTGGCGTAGCAGAGATGCGCGATCTTCGCCTTGCGGCAGCCTTCGAGGATATTGAGGAAACCCGCGATATTGCTGTCCACGTAGGCCATCGGGTTCTCGAGCGAATAGCGCACGCCCGCCTGCGCGGCCAGGTGCAGCACCGCGTCGAAGCGCCGGGTCTCGAAAACCGCCGCCAGCGCCGCCTGATCGGCGATATCCAGCTTCTCGAAGCTGAAGCCGGCGAACGGGCGCAGCTGTTCCAGCCTGGCGCGCTTGAGGGCCGGGTCGTAGTAGGCATTCAGGTTGTCGATGCCGAACACCTCGTGCCCGCGCTCGAGCAGCCGCCTGCTCGAATGCATGCCGATGAATCCCGCCGCGCCGGTGACCAGCAGCTTCACGTCCGTCCCTGTCGAAACTGAGGAAAGATATTGATTTTACTAGATACTTTTGCCGCCAACCGGGGCGAACTCGCGCACCGCGGCGACGATGCTCTGCTGGGTGCGTTCATCCAGGTCGGCGTGCATCGGCAGGCTGATCACTTCGCGCGCCAGGCGTTCGGACACCGGGAACGACAGGCCGGCCTGCTGCGCCGCATAGGCGGGCTGCTGGTGCAGCGAAAGCGGATAGTGCACCGCGGTTGGAATGCCGCGCGCCTTCATGTGCTGCTCGAAGGCTTCCCGCCCGGCGACGCACACCGTGTACTGCGCGTAGACGCTGGTGCGATCCGCCCTGAGCGAAAACTTCCGTGCCTGGGAACCGGATAGCAATGCGTCGTAGTGGGCGCCGATCTCGATACGCTGCCGCACTTCCCAGTCGAAGCGCTCGAGCTTGGCGAGCACCACCGCGCACTGGATGGAATCCATGCGCCCACCGACCCCGATGCGGGTATGCCGGTAGCGGCCCGACTGGCCGTGCACGCGGATCTCGCGCATCGCGGTCGCCAGAGCGGCATCGCCGGTGAAGATCGCGCCGCCATCGCCGTAACAGCCGAGCGGCTTGGAGGGGAAGAAGCTGGTGCAGCCGATGGTGGAAAGGTTGCAGCTCTTTCGTCCCTTGTAGCTGGCGCCGAAGCTCTGCGCCGCATCTTCGATCACCGGCAGCTTGTGGCGCGCGGCGATGGCGTTGATCTCGTCCATGTCGGCGGGCTGGCCGTAGAGCGCGACCGGCATGATCGCCCGCGTGCACGAAGTGATCGCCGCTTCGATCTTCGAGACGTCGATGTTCGCGGTGTCTTCCTCGACGTCCACGAATACCGGCCTGGCGCCGATCAGCGCGATCATTTCCGCTGTGGCGGCGAAGGTGAACGGAGTGGTGATCACTTCGTCGCCGGGCTTCACCTCCAAGGCGAGCAGCGCGATCAGCAGCGCCTCGGTCCCGGAGGCGACCGCAATGCAGTGTCCGGCGCCAGTCCAGGCGGCGAGGCGCGCTTCGAGTTCGGCGACTTCGGGCCCCATGACGTACTGACCGTGATCCAGCACCTTCTGGATGCGCGCGTTTACGCTCTCGCGCAGCGCCGCGTATTGGGTCTTGAGGTCGATGAAATCCATCGGTCGAATCTTAGTGGACGGCGCGCAACACCGCGGCAAGGCCTTCACGCCAGTCGGCAAGCGCGATGCCGAAGTCGGACCGGAGCCTGCCATTGTCCAGCAACGAATTCTTCGGCCGCCTTGCCGCCGCCGGATACTCGTTGCTGCGAATGGCGAGTACGGGCGTTTTGAGCCCTTTCGCCTCGAGGATCGCCGTCGCGAACCCATGCCAGGTGGTCGCGCCGCTGGCGCTCAGGTGGTAGAGCCCGCCCGCTTTTTTCAATGGGTCCGGTTTGGCCAGCACCTGCGCCACAGCCCCGGCAATCGCATCGCTCGAAGTCGGCGCGCCGCGCTGGTCGTCCACCACGCGCAGCTCAGGCTTTGTTTTCGCCGCGGCGAGGATCGCATGCATGAAATTGCGGCCCCGGGGCGCGTAGACCCAGCTGGTGCGGAAGACGACATGCCGGCAGCCGCTGGACGCGATCGCGCGCTCGCCTTCCAGCTTGCTCTGGCCGTAGACGTTGAGAGGATTGGGCGTGTCGGTTTCGACGTAAGGCGCGGCTTTCTCGCCGTCGAAGACGAAGTCGGTGGAGAAATGGACCAGCAGAGCGCCGATGGCCTTCGCCTGCCTCGCGAGCTCCCCGACGGCGGCGGCATTTACGGCGAAAGCAAGTTCCTTCTCCTGCTCCGCGCGATCGACCGCGGTGTAGGCCGCCGCATTGACGATGATGTCGGGTTTCGCCTTTGAAATCGCGTTCCCGATGAATTGCAGATCCAGGCCTTTCCTGTCGAAGGCGGCCAATTCCCCCAGCGGCGCGAGCGCGCGCTCGAGCGCCGAGCCTACCTGGCCGGTGCGGCCGGTAAGCAGAATCCTCAAGCGAAGGTCTCGGCCTGCGCGAGCGGCGTGCCACGCCGGTCCTTGTCGCTCAGGGTTGGCTGCGCCGCGGGCTTGCCCAGCGGCCAGTCGATGGCGAGCGCCGGATCGTTCCACAGCAGCGTGCGCTCATGCTCGGGTGCGTAGAAGTCGGTGGTCTTGTACTGCACCTCCGCGTATTCCGATAGAACCACGAAGCCGTGCGCGAAGCCCGCGGGAATCCACAACATGCGCGGCGTGCCGGCATCCAGCTTCATGCCTGCCCAGCGCCCGAAGCTGGGAGAACCGCGCCGCATATCCACCGCCACGTCCCAGATTTCGCCCGCGGTCACCCGCACCAGCTTGCCTTGCGGCTGGCGCAACTGGTAATGCAGCCCGCGCAGCACGTTCTTCGCGGAGCGGGAATGATTGTCCTGGACGAACTCCACCTTCAGTCCCGTGGCCTGCGCGAAGGCGTTGCGGTTGTAGCTTTCATAAAAAAAACCGCGCGCATCGCCGAATTTCTTCGGTTCGAGGACCAGCACGTCGGCGATCGACGCGCGCTCGACCTTCACGGCGCTGCCTTCTCCGAGAGCACGCGCAGCAGATATTCGCCGTAGCCGCTCTTGGCGAGCGGTTTCGCGAGCCTGCGCAGCTGCGCCGCGCTGATGTAGCCCTTGCGCCAGGCGATTTCCTCGGGACAGGCGACCTTCAGTCCCTGCCGGTGCTCGATGGTGGCGATGAAATGCGAGGCCTCCAGCAGCGATTCGTGGGTGCCGGTGTCCAGCCAGGCATGGCCGCGCCCGAGCGGAAGCACTTCCAGTTCGCCGAGCTTCAGGTATTCGCGGTTGACATCGGTGATCTCGAGCTCGCCGCGCGCCGACGGATTTAGCCGGGAAGCGATGCCGACCACGCGGTTGTCATAGAAATAGAGGCCGACCACCGCGTAGCGCGACTTCGGCCGCGCCGGCTTTTCTTCGATGCTTTTCGCCTTGCCCTTCGAGTCGTATTCAACGACCCCGTAGCGTTCCGGATCCTTCACCGGATACGCGAAGATAGTGGCGCCTTTCTTGCGCTTGGCTGCCTTCGCCAGCAGGCTGTCGAGGTCGTGGCCGTGGAAGATGTTGTCGCCCAGCACCAGAGCGACCGGGTCGCGGCCGATGAATTTTTTGCCGATCAGGAACGCCTGCGCGAGCCCGCCCGGCCGGGGCTGGACCGAGTAGGACAGCCGGATACCCCAGCGCCGCCCATCGCCGAGCAGCTGTTCGAAGCGCGGCGTGTCCTGCGGCGTGGAGATGACCAGGATGTCACGGATGCCCGCCATCATCAGGGTCGAGAGCGGGTGGTAGATCATCGGCTTGTCGTACACCGGCAGCAGTTGCTTCGACACAGCGAGCGTCGCCGGATACAGGCGCGTGCCGGAGCCGCCGGCAAGAATGATTCCCTTCACGTGATTCCCTTCACGTCAGCGTTCCTTTTTTCAGTCGTTCCAGGTCTGCATCCACCATCATCGTCACCAGCCCGTCCAGGCTGGTTTTCGGCGCCCAGCCGAGATTCGCCTTGGCCTTCGCCGGATTGCCGAGCACGGTGTCGATATCGGCGCGGCGGAAGAACGCCGGATCCACTTCCACGTATTTCTCATAATCCAGGCCGACGTGGGAGAAGGCGATGCGGCAGAAATCGCGCACCGACGCATTACGCCCCGTGGCGATCACGTAATCTCCCGCCGCCTCCTGCTGCAGCATCAGCCACATCGCCTCGACGTAGTCGCCGGCGTATCCCCAGTCGCGCTTGGCATCGAGGTTGCCCAGGCGCAGCTTGTCCTGCCGCCCGAGCTTGATGCGCGCCACGCCCATGCTGATCTTGCGCGTGACGAACTCGGGTCCGCGCAGCGGCGATTCGTGGTTGAAGAGGATGCCGCTGGAAGCATGCATGCCGTGGCTTTCCCGGTAATTCACTGTCAGCCAGTGGCCGAAGGCCTTCGCCACGCCGTAGGGACTGCGCGGATGGAAGGCGGTTGATTCATCCTGCACCGGCGCCTGCACGCGGCCGAAAACCTCGCTCGAGGTCGCCTGGTAGAAGCGGATTTTCGCATCGCTGCAGCGGATCGCCTCCAGCACGTTGGTGACCGCCATGCCGGACACCTGCACGGTGACCGAGGGCAGGTCCCAGGATTTGTCGACGAAGCTCTGCGCGGCGAGGGTGTAGAACTCGGTGGGCCGCGCCTGTTCGATCGCGCGCAGCAGCGAGGACACGTCGGTAACGTCGCCCGCCAGCAGCGTCACTTCGGCTTCCGCACCCAGCTCGCGCAGCCGCCAGAGCGCGTCGCTGCCGCGCCGTGCCACCAGGCCGTAGACCTTGTAGCCCTTTTCGAGTAGCAGGCGCGCGAGGTAGGCGCCGTCCTGGCCGGTGACGCCGGTGATCAGTGCGCGCTTCTGCGTCATCGTTTGTCGAGATACCAGTCTATGGTTTTACGCAGGCCCGTTTCGAAATTCTCTTTCGGCCGCCAGCCAAGTTCACTTTCGATCTTAGAAGCATCGATGGCGTAACGCCGGTCGTGGCCCGGGCGGTCCTTCACCATCGCAATCAGTTCCGCATAACGCCCGCCCTTGCGCGGGCGTGCCTGGTCCAGCAGCGCGCACAGCGTGTGCACCAACTCGAGGTTCTTCTTCTCGCTGTTGCCGCCGATATTGTAGGTCTCGCCCGGCCGGCCCTTTGCCAGCACCACGCGGATCGCCCCGCAATGGTCGAGCACATAAAGCCAGTCGCGTACATTCAGCCCGTCGCCATACACAGGCAACGGCTGGCCAGCCAGGGCCTGCGTGATCATCAGCGGGATCAGCTTCTCCGGGAACTGGTGCGGGCCGTAGTTGTTGGAGCAGTTGGTTGTCAGCACCGGCAGCCCGTAGGTGTGATGGTAGGCGCGCGCCAGGTGGTCGGAGGCGGCCTTGGATGCCGCGTAAGGGCTGTTGGGCGCATACGGGTGCGCTTCGGTGAATGCCGGCGCGTCAATTGCCAGCGAGCCGTAGACCTCGTCGGTCGAGACATGCAGGAAGCGGAAACCTTCCTTCTCCGCGGCCGGCAACGCGCCCCACCACGCACGCGCTTCTTCGAGCAGGCTGAAGGTCCCGACCACGTTGGTCTGGACGAACTCCCCGGGACCGTCGATCGAGCGGTCGACATGGCTCTCGGCGGCGAAATGCACGATCGCACGCGGCCGGTGCCCGGCGAGCAGCTTGCGCAGCAGCGCGCGGTCGCAGATATCGCCTTTCACGAACGCGTGGCGCGCGTCGCCCGCGATGGTCTCGAGATTCTTCAGGTTGCCGGCGTAGGTGAGCTTGTCGAGCGTGACGATCGCTTCGCCGGTGGCGGCGAGGGTCGACAGTACGAAATTGGAGCCTATGAACCCGGCGCCGCCGGTGACGAGAAGCATGCGCCGATTATCGCATTGGGAGGCTCAGTTGCCGGGCACATACTCCGCGATCCAAGCCTTGAGCCGCGCCCGCACGGCCGACGGTTCCGCACCCCGCGACTGCGCCAGCCACGCCAGCACCTCTTCGGGCAGTCCGGGATTGTCCGGCGCGCGCGCGCGCGCCACGCGCAGCTTGGGATGCGGGGTCGGCAGCGTGGTCTCGTCGTCGACCAGCACCTCCTCGTAAAGTTTCTCGCCTGGACGCAATCCGGAAAATTCGATGCGGATATCCTCCTCGCCGAAGCCCGAGAGCCGGATCATCTGGCGCGCAAGGTCGGCGATTTTCACCGCCTCTCCCATGTCGAGCACGAAAATCTCGCCGCCCTTGCCCATCAGCGCCGCCTGCAGCACCAGCTGCGCGGCCTCCGGGATCGACATGAAGTAGCGCTCGATGTCCGGGTGCGTCACCGTCACCGGGCCGCCGCGCGCGATCTGCTCGCGGAAGCGCGGGATCACGCTGCCGGTCGAGCCCAGCACGTTGCCGAAGCGCACGATCACGAACTGGGTGGCGGCAAGTGCGCGCGCCTGCAGCGCCTGGCATAGCAGCTCGGCCAGGCGCTTGGAGGCGCCCATCACGTTGGTGGGGTTCACCGCCTTGTCAGTCGACACCAGAACGAAGGCCTTGGCGCCTACAGCCTGCGCCGCGCGCGCGGTGACGATGGTGGAAAGCGCGTTGTTGGCGATCGCCTGAAAAGCGTTGGCCTTTTCCATCAACGGAACGTGTTTG
>JANXUV010000111.1 GCA_025356085.1 Betaproteobacteria bacterium | reverse complement strand
GCGTCGTACAGTCCTGACCTTATCCAGATATCCAACATTGGATATCCATCTGCAGATATCTGCCGGCAGATGCTTGCATCCAAAATTGGATGTTTACATCCAAAGGTATATGCTTTTCTCGGTGGCGACTTGCCACGTAATGCAAGTTAAGCCGCAACGAGGGCTCGTGATTGGCTCTGGTACTGTGGCGAAGAGAAGACCACTCGCTACTTTGACGCGCTGCGGGGCCGCCCGGATCGGTCGGCGATCCGGGACGAGTGGATCGAACGGGCCATTCGCGCACCGATCAGGGAAAAAGTACAGGCCGACCGCCGAATTCAAAGGTGGGCGCAGATCCCTGAGGCCGAGAACCGTTTTCTCAGGGTAGTACTTCTCTCGGACGGCGAAACGGTCCACAATGCGTTCTTCGATCGAAGGTTTGCGCCATGAGAATCAGATACTTCAAGGACACCGACACACTGCTCATCGAGTTCAAGGAGGCGCCCGTCGCGGAGACACGCGACCTCGATGAAAACACTGTCCTCGATGTTGATGCTCAGGGCAATGTCTGCGCCATCACCATCGAGCACGCATCGCAGCGTGCCGGCATCCCACAGTTCTCCTACGAACAGGTTGCGGCTTAACAGCGCAGCCCACGCCGACGCGCGCGTGAGCGCCGCGCGCTGCATATGCGACCGCGCAGCGCGCGCGGGTGGCTGCGGACGTTAAACGGCAGCAGATCGACGCCAGGTGTATTTTGAAATCATCGGGGAAATCACGCATGCCGAGACGTTTGCGATCGGCGCCTCGATTCACGAGATCGCTCGCCTTCGAAAACTCTATGGCAGGGGTCGCTGGCGAAAGCGTAAAGGTGTTGCTCGCGTCCGTCTCGAAGACGGCGCAATCCTGCTGGCAGAGGTACACTGGTACGAGGCCCATGGAATAGGGCGTCGAGATTTCAAGATCAAGCGCTACATTGACTGATGTCCATGCGATCAACCACGAAACAGTTCGTCGTCTGCCTCGAAAACGAGGGCTACGAGGTCTCCTTGGAGCGCCGAAAGATCTATCAGGTTCTCCCGGACGCTGAAGCGGAGAAGCATCGACAGATTCGCGTCATCGACGAATCTGGCGAGGACTACCTTTACCCTCAAAGATTCTTCGCGCCAATTGAGCTACCGCAAGCCGTTCGCCGAGCGGTACTGGCTGCCGTTTAACAGCGCAGCCCACGCCGACGCGCGCGGGTGGCTGCGGACGTTAAGCCGCAAAAGGCTTAAGCGACCCTAGCAAGGTCGGCACCAGCTCCGTCACCGTCGGGTGGATGTGCACCGCCCTCGAAATCGTGGTGTAGGGCTGTTTCGCGTACATCACGTCCAGCAGCGAGTGCACGACCTCGTCGCCGTTCAGGCCGAGGATCGCCGCGCCGAGCAGTTCCTTCGTGTCGGCGTCCACCAGCACTTTCATGAAGCCCTGGGTCTCGCCCATTTCGCGCGCGCGGCCGACGCGGGTCATGGGCATCTTCGCGGCGAGCAGCCTGCGGCCGCTCTCCTTCGCCTCGGCCTCGTTCATGCCGACGCGGCCCAGGGGCGGATCGATGAACAGCGCGTAGCAGGGGATGCGGTCGGATATTTTGCGCTGGTCCTTGTCGAACAGGTTGGCGGCGACGATTTCGTAGTCGTTCCAGGACGTATGTGTGAACGCGCCCTTGCCGTTCACGTCGCCCAGCGCCCAAACGCCCTCCGCGCTGGTGCGGCACTGGTCGTCGACGGTGATGTAGCCGCGCGGATCGGCGGCGATGCCGCCTTCCTTGAGGCCGAGATCGCCGGTGTTGGGTATGCGACCCACGGCAAGCAGCAGATGGCTGCCATGAATTGATTTCCCGGCGAAGTTGACGTTAATTTGATCTGCGCTCTTGCTCACTTTCAGATCTTCAGCGCCAAGAAAGATCTCTACCCCTTCCCGCTTGAGAATCGCGCGGATCTCAACGACGACATCCTCATCTTCGCGCGGCAGCAATTTGTCGAATTTTTCGATCACGGTGACTTTCGATCCGAAGCGCCGATACATCTGGGCGAATTCAAGCCCAATGTAGCTGCCGCCCACGATGATCAGATGCTCGGGCACCTCGTCTACTTCCATGATCTCGGAGTTAGTGAGGTAAGGCACGTCCTTCACACCCGGGATGTCGGGCACGACAGCACGGCCGCCGACGTTGATGAAGATCTTGTCCGCCTGCAGCGTCCGGCCGCCCACCTCCAGCATGCGCGGCCCCGTGAAGTGCGCCTGGCCCCAGAGCAGGCTCACATTCTTCATGCCGGCGATCCAGGCCGAGACGCCGTCGTTCGATTGCCGGACGACGCCGTCCTTGCGCGCCTTCACCGCCTTCATGTCGACTTTGACCTCGCCCGCGCTGAAGCCGTACTCGCCGCCGCGGCGCGCCATATGGATCGCGCGCGCGCTGCCGACGAGAGTCTTGGTGGGGATGCAGCCGACGTTGACGCAAGTGCCGCCGAGCAGCTTGCGCTCAATGATCGCGGTCTTCAGGCCTTCGGCGCCAAGACGCGCGGCAAGCGGCGGGCCTGCCTGTCCGGCACCGATGACGATCGCATCATAACGCTCTATCAAAACAATTCAATCATGGCACAATCGTCCGCGTGAAGAAAGAGAAGACCGCGGTCACCATCCGGCTTGCCGAGCCCGGCGACGTGCGGGCGATCGCCGAGATGTCGCGCGACTTCATCGAGTCGGGCCTGGGCTGGCGCTACGACATGGCCCATATCCAGCGGGCGATGCGCCGGCGCGAAACGGTGGTGCTCGCCGCCAGCGAGCGTCAGACTTACGTCGCACGCGAGCGCCCGGGCCTGTCGGGATTCGCGATCATGGACTTCGGCGACGAGCGCGCCCACCTCGTACTGCTCGCGGTGCAGCCGACGCAGCGCCGCCTCGGCACGGGCCGGCGCATGGTCGAGTGGCTGCTGGAGTCCGCGCTCGTCGCAGGTATGGCAAGCGTGCACCTTGAGTTGCGCGCGGACAACGAGGCGGCGCGGCGCTTCTACCGGGCGCTCGGCTTCTCCGAGACGGTGCTGATGCCCAAGTACTATGACGGCCGCGAGGCGGCGATGCGCATGATCCGCGTGCTGCGCGCGCCCGGCCCATTGCCGCTTTCCTGGCATCCGCCCGTGCTCGGGCAGAAGTAGCACTTCCTTTCACCGATGGACCTCGGCATAACGGGCAAGACCGCCCTGGTGACCGGCGCCAGCGCCGGCATCGGCCGCGCGATCGCCAAATCGCTCGCCGCCGAGGGCGTGAAGCTCGCTGTAGTCGCGCGCCGCCGCCCGTTGCTCGAGACCCTGCAGGACGAGATCGGCGCGAAGCTGGTGATCATCGAGTGCGATTTCATGAATGAAGACGCGGCGAAAACCATCGCCGACGCTGCGCTCGCCGGGCTGGGCTCGGTCGACATTCTCATCAACAACGCCGGCGGTTCGCGCAAGTTCGACCTGAAGACCAGCGAAGAGCAGTGGAACGAGGCGCTGACGCTCAATTTCACGCGCCAGCGCCAACTCACCCACCGGCTGCTCGAGCAGATGATGGCGAAGAAGTGGGGCCGCATCGTCAGCCTGACCGGCAAGAGCGAGCCCGAAGGCATCAACGGCGCGTTCTGCGCCAAGGCGGCGATGCATTCCTGGTCGAAGGGGCTGTCGCGCGAAGTCGGCAAGCACGGCATCACGGTCAACTGCATCCCGCCCGGGCGCATCATCAGCGAGCAGATCCTGCGTAACTACACGCCCGAATACCGCCAGTGGCAGTCCGAGCACGAAATCCCGGTCGGCGAATACGGCCAACCGGAAGACATCGCGAATCTCGTCTGCTTCCTCGCCTCGCCGAGGGCGCGCTACATCACGGGCGCCGTGATTCCGGTGGATGGAGGATTGAGGAGGTATCAGTTCTGATATGAGAGTTCTTGCGCTGATTCTTGCCGTATTCGCCTGCAATCTTCAGGCGCAAACCTACCCCAACAAACCCATCCGCCTCGTCGTGCCTTTCGCCCCGGGCGGCAGTTCGTCGATCGTCGCGCGCGCCGTCGCGGCCGAGATGGAAAAGGGCCTCGGCCAGCCGATCGTCATCGACAACAAGCCCGGCGGCGGCGGCAACGTGGCGATGGTGGAAGTGGCCAACGCGGAGCCCGACGGCTACACGCTGATCATCGGCCACGTCGGCTCGCTGGCGATGAATCCGTTCATGTACGACAAGCTTCCCTACGATGTAAACCGGGACTACGCGCCGATTTCGCTGCTGGCGATCGTGCCCGCCATCTTCGTGGTGCACGAATCGGTGCCGGCGAAGAACCTGAAGGAGTTCGTCGCTCTGGCGAAGGCGAATCCTGGCAAGCTGAACTACGGCAGCGCCGGCAACGGCTCCGCGGGACACCTGGCGATGGAATACCTGAAGCAGGTCACCGGCATCGACATCCAGCACGTCCCTTACAAGGGCACCGGGCCAAACATCATCGACCTGGTGGCCGGCCGCACGCAGGCCTCGTCGGCGGGCACGCCGCCGCTGATGCCGCACGTGAAAAGCGGCAAGCTGCGCGTGATCGCAGTCGGCACTTCCAAGCGCCTCGCCACCTTGCCCGACGTCGGCACCGTCGCCGAGCAGGGCTATCCCGGCTTCGAGACCTCGCAGTGGTATGGATTGAACGCGCCCGCCAAGACGCCGGAAGCGATCATCAAGCGCCTGGCGGCGGAGGCGGCAAAGGCCGCGCATTCTGCCAGCGTGAAGGAGCGCTTCGCCGCCGACGACGCCGAGGCCGTGGGCTCGACGCCCGCGGAATACGCCGCCTACATCAAGAAAGAACAGGCGCGCTGGGGCAAGGTCGTGAAGGCAGCCGGCGTCAAGGCGGATTGATGGAATATGACGTCATCGTAGTGGGCGCCGGCAACGCGGCATTGTGCGCGGCGCTTTCAGCGCGCGAAACGGTGCAGAAGGTTCTGGTGCTCGAGCGCGCCACGGAAGACGAGTCCGGCGGCAATTCGCGCTTCACCGCCGGGCTGATGCGTGTCGCCTACGCCGGGGTCGACGATTTGAAGAAAGCCATCCCGGACCTGTCGCCGGAGGAAATCGCGCGCACCGACTTCGGCACCTACACCGAGGACCAGTTCCTCGACGACATGGGCCGCGTGACGGAATACCGCTGCGATCCCGACCTGACGGAAATTCTCGTCAAGAAATCCCTTTCAACCGTTGAATGGATGCAGAAGAAAGGCGTGCGCTTCACCGCCGCCTGGGGACGCCAGGCCTTCAACATCAACGGCAAGTTCAAGTTCTGGGGCGGGCTGACGGTGGAAGCCGTTGGCGGCGGGCCCGGCCTGGTCGAATCGCTGACGGCGATCGCGCGCAAGCAGGGTATCGAGCTTTGGTTCAACTCCAGAGCCCTTGAACTTGTCTGGGATGACGACGGGATCAAGGGCGTTCGGGTTAAGAAAGACGGAAAAACAGTAGAACTCAACACCAAGGCAGTGGTGCTCGCCGCCGGCGGCTTCCAGTCTGACCCGGAGCAGCGGACACGCTACCTTGGACCCGGCTGGGAACTGGCAAAGGTGCGCGGCACGCGCTTCAATACCGGCGACGGCATCCGCATGGCGCTGGCGGCAGGCGCAGCGGCCACCGGCAACTGGTCGGGCTGCCACGCGGTCGCCTGGGAGCGCAACGCGCCCGAGTTCGGCGACCTCGCCATCGGCGACCAGTTCCAGAAGCACTCTTATCCCTGGGGCATCTACATCAACGCCGAGGGCAAGCGCTTCGTCGACGAGGGCGCGGACTTCCGCAACTACACCTACGCCAAGTACGGCCGCGTCATCCTGTCGCAGCCCGGGCAGTTCGCCTGGCAGATCTTCGATGCCAAGGTGAAGGCGCAGTTGCGCGACGAATACAAGATCAAGCAGGTCACCAAGCGGGTGGGCAATACGCTGGAAGAGCTGGTGGGCAAGCTGGAGGATACGAATCAGGAGCAGGCGCTGAAGGAGATCCAGGCCTACAACAAGGCCGTGCAGACGGAAATCCCCTTCAATCCCAATGTGAAGGATGGCCGAGGCACCAAAGGCCTGGCGATCCCGAAGTCGAACTGGGCGAACACGCTGGACACTCCGCCCTATGAGGCATACGCGGTCACCTGCGGCATCACGTTCAGCTTCGGCGGCCTGAAGATCAACACCGAAGCGCAGGTGATTTCTTCCGACGGCATGCCGATTCCGGGGCTGTACGCGGCGGGCGAGCTGGTGGGCGGCATCTTCTACTTCAACTACCCGGGCGGCACCGGCCTCACCAATGGTGCCGTGTTCGGCAAGATCGCGGGACAGAGCGCCGCGCGAAGCTAGCTCTTTGCTTCTTCCCGCAGCCAGGCCTCGAATTTCGTCACGTCCTGCTTGCCCGCGGCGCGCGCGGAGCGCACCACGAAGTAGCCGCGTGAAGACACCACCGATTTCTTGAAGGGCGTCACCAGCGTCTTCTCCTTCAGCAGGCGCCGCAGCAGCGGCAGGCGCCCGAGCGCGACGCCCTGCCCGTTGACGGCTGCCTGCACCAGCTGGTCGTACTGGTTGAACTGCAGCGCACCCGCGGGCTTCAGGTCGCGCAACCCATGCGCGTGCAGCCACAGGTTCCATTCCGTCCACGAATACTTCGCGTCGTCCGAATGCAGCAGCACGTGCGCGTGCAGGTCGGCGGGCTCGCGCAGCGGGCGCGCCGGATCGGCGGCCAGCGCCGGACTGCACACCGGGATCACCGCTTCCTCGAATAGCGCGGTCTGCCCCGCCATCTCCTCGTCGGGCGCATAGCGGATGGCGAGGTCGATGCCGTCGCGCTCCAGGTTGGTGGTTTCGTAGGACGCCGAGATGCGCACGTCGACGCCCGGATTGGCCTGCAGGTAGCCGTTCAGCCGCGGGATGAGCCAGAGCGAGGCGAATCCCGGCGTGGTGGTCACCGTCACGGTGCGCGCCGCCGTGGCGCTGCGCAGCTTCTGCGTCGCCTCGTCCAGCTCGGCCAGCA
>JANXUV010000101.1 GCA_025356085.1 Betaproteobacteria bacterium | reverse complement strand
GTCGCCGCCGGCGGCGATGAGCAACAGCGCGTCGGTGACACCCAGCTTGCTGGACAGCAGCGCCGCCGCGTAGCCGCCGGCCGCGAAGACAAGGCCCTGACCGAAGGACACCACGCCGCCGCGCATCAGCAGCACGATGCCGAGCGAAACCAGGCCGTTGGCCGCCGCCATGGTGCAGAGGAATTGCAGCCATTTGGGTAGAAAAAAGCCCGCCGCCAATAACAGCGCGATCAATAAAATTCCAATACGCGCGGTCTTCATATCCGCCTGGCTTTTACCCGCAGGAACAACCCTTCCGGCCGGAACACCAGCACGATCGCCATCGCCAGATAAATGCTGAACAGCTCCGCCGGCGGCCAGGTATGCACCGCAAGGGCTCGCGCGAGGCCCACGATCAGCGCGCCGATCGCCGCGCCCTCGATCGAGCCCAGGCCGCCGATGATCACCACCGCGAAGGACACGATCACCACGCTGACGCTGACTCCAGGCGATACCGAGATCATCGGCGCGGTGAGCGCGCCGCCCAGCGCGGCGAGAAAAATGCCGAACATGAAGGCGAAGGTGTAGACGCGCGAGATGTTGACGCCCATCGAGGAGGCGACTTCCGCGCTGTGGATCACCGCCAGTACCACCTTGCCGGTGCGCGTGCGGTTCAGGCCCCACCACACGCCCACACCGCACACCACCGCCACCGCCACCAGCACGAAGTCGTAACCGACGTAGGATTGCGCGCCGACCTGCACGTTGCCGAACAGGCTGTAGGGCGCGCTGACGAAGTACGGATTAGTGCCCCAGATCAGCTTGGTGGCGTCTTCCAGGATCAGGAACAGCGCGTAGGTGACCAGCACCAGCAGCACTTCATCGCGGCCGTAGAACACGCGCAGCAGGCCGCGCTCGACAAGCGGCGCCAGCAGCGCCGCCACGGCGACCGAGGCCAGCAGCAGGGCGACAAGCGAAAAGCCCGGGGCCAATCCCCATGACGCAAACCACGCGACGAAGCTAGCCGCCGCGTAGGCGCCCACGGCATAGAAGCTGCCGTGGGCGATGTTGAGGATTTTAAGGACCCCGAAGACCAGCGTCAGGCCCAGCGCGACGATGAACAGCCACGACGCGTAGGTGACGCCATCGACGAGGATCGTGACGGCGGTATTAATTTTTTGCTGTTACTTCAGGGACACTTCGCCCCGGCGAAACCGCCCTTGATCCAGTCTTCGCCCTTGATCCCTGGCGGCGGGTTCACGCAATCGGCTGGGAAACGCTGGATGTCGACGAGCGTCACCATTTTCTTCGCCGCGTCGTACTTGGTGCGGCCGATGGCAGTGTCCTGCGTCGCCTGGTGCCCGTCGCCGAGGTTCATGCGGATCGGGCCGGCCGGCGATTCCCAAGTCGAGTTGGTCAGCGCCGCGGCGAGTTGCTCCGGCGTCGGCTTCTTGCCGCCGTTGGCCGCCATCGCCTTCTCCACCGCCAGCTTCAGGCCCAGCAGCGACTGCACCATGCGGTACGGCGCCTGCACCGGGTAGGTCTTGTAGGCGTCCTCGTAGATTTTCCACCACCAGTCGTTCAGCGCGCTCTTGGGCGCCATCTGGCCGTAGGCGCCGCGCGCGCCGAGGATCACGCCGTCGGGCATCTTGTCGCCCAGGCCCGGCAGCACGTGGTCGGCCGCCGAGAGCACCACCTGCGTGCGCTTGAACAGGTCGCGCGGGCCGGCCTGCAGGATGAAGGCCTGCAGGTCGCCGCCCCAGAGGCTGGAGTGCGTGAGATCCGCCGGTTGCGCCAGCAGCGCCGAGATCTCGGTGCCGTACTGGCCGGCGCCGAATTTCGGCAAGAGGTCGGCCTGGTTCTTCGAGCCGGGGAAGAGTTGCGCGGCCGCCGCCTTGAAGTCGTTGCGCGAATCATGGCCCCAGGCGTAGTCCTGGTTGATGTAATTGATGGTGGTGAACTTGACACCGCGCGCCTTGAGGTAGCGGGCGAGCGCGACGTTGTCCATCGCCGCGTGCGAGGCGGTGCGAAACACGTAGGCGTACTTGCCGTCCTCGAAAATGCGCGGCGTGCCGCAGTCGTAGAGGATCAGGAACTTCTTCATTTCCTCGGCCACTGGCGCCACCGCCAGGCAGTCGCCCGAGCCGACGTAGCCGACCACCGCGTCCACCTTGTCGCGGTCGTAGAGGTTGCGCAGTTCCTGCACCTGCTTGGTCGCGCCGCCGTTCTCGTCCACGTAGATCGCTTCGATCTTCACGCCGCCGAAGCCCACCTTGTTGTACGGCGCCGGCGCCTTGCCGGTGTTGAAGGCCTCGAGGACCACCTTCGCGCCGTTCACCGCCGGGATGCCGAAGCTCTCGGCCGCCTGGCCGGAGAGGAAGCTGACGATGCCGAGCTTGAAGGTTTCCTGCGCCGATGCGCTGCCGCAAACGGCCAGCGCGGCCGCGATGGCCGTAATTTTGAGCTTCATGATTCCTCTCCTCCTAGAGATGAATGCCTAGTCTAACTTTACTCCGCGCCCTCGACTACCCGCATATCGCGAACCACCGAGCCGGTGCCCAGGGCCTTGAGCGCCGCCTGGTAGCCCGGCGTGTCGTGCGCCGCGAGCGCGGTCTTGAGGTCCGGCCACTCGATTACCACCGTGCGCGCCTTGACGCCCGCCTCCCAGGCTTCGGCCGCCATGCCGCGCACGAGGAACTTGCCGCCCGAAGCCAGCACGGCCGGCCCCGCCAGCTTCGAATACGCCGCCAGCGCGTCGGGATTGCTGATGGAACGGTACGTAGTCACCCAATAAGCCTTGGCCATCTTTTTCTCCTCCAGAAAAGGGGGTCAGAGCAACATTTTCGCATGCACAAGCCTGTATATTCCGCCCCGCCATGCCGCTATTCACCCTTGCCGACGCGGAACTCGCCTATGGCGACGTGCCGCTGCTCGACCTCGCCTCGCTCTCGATGGATGCGGGCGAGCGCATCGGGCTGATCGGGCGCAACGGCACGGGGAAATCGTCGCTGCTGGGGATCCTCGCCGGCCGCACGGCGATGGATGACGGCGAGTTGAGGAAGAACGACAGCCTGAAAATCGTGTATGTGCCGCAGGAACCGACCGTTGTTGCAGACCCTTCGGTAGCGAAGCACAAGCTCGAAGAATTCCAGCACCGCTTCAAGCTCGACCCCGACACCGACCCCGCCACCATGTCGGGCGGCGAGCGCAAGCGCGCGGCGCTGGCGCTTGCCTTCGCGCAGGAGCCCGACCTGCTGCTGCTGGATGAGCCGACGAACCATCTTGATGTGGATGGCATTCTTGTTTTAGAGAATCTCCTGTTAAAAACCCAGTCGGCCATCGTCATTACCCACGACCGCGCTTTCCTCGACCGGGTGGCGACGCGCATCGTGGAACTGGATAGAGGTCTTTTAAGAAGTTACCCGGGAAATTTCTCTGAATATGAAAAGCGGAAGGCAGACCAGCTCGCCACCGAAGCCGTCGCCAACCGCAAGTTCGACCGCTTCTGGGCGCAGGAGGAGGTATGGATCCGCAAGGGCGTCGAGGCGCGGCGCACCCGCAACGAAGGCCGCGTGAAGCGCCTGGAGCACCTGCGCGACGAGCGCAGCGCGCGCCGCGAGCGGATCGGCCAGGTCAAGCTCGCGATCGGAGCCGGGCAGAAATCCGGAAAACTGGTTTCCGAATTAATCGATGTTTCGAAGTCCTTTACTTCGAATTTAATTGTTAGTGATTTTAATTTAATAATTTCACGAGGAGACCGACTCGGAATTCTCGGCCCCAACGGCGCGGGCAAGACCACGCTGTTGCGCCTGATCCTCGGCACGCTCGAACCCGATTCAGGCAGCGTGCGCCTCGGCACGAAAGTGGAGATCGCCTATTTCGACCAGATGCGCGACGCCCTCGACCCGGAGAAGACGGTGGCAGAGACCATCAGCCCCGGCTCAGACTTCGTGGAACTGGAAAGCGGCCGCAAGCACGTCATGAGCTACCTGCAGGACTTTCTTTTCCCGC
>JANXUV010000063.1 GCA_025356085.1 Betaproteobacteria bacterium | reverse complement strand
GCGTCGTTGCGGCTGTTGTAGGACTCTCCTGCATGGGTCAGGACGCCGGCCACGGTGTTGCCCGCGTCGCGCAATGCCTGGGCGAGCGGGATCAGCGCGTCGCTGTCGGGCTTCACGCCGGCGCGGTGGCCGTCGGTATCGAGTTCGATCAACACCCGGAAGCCGGAGATGGCGCGC
Organism: Betaproteobacteria bacterium; assembly: GCA_025356085.1. Taxonomy (GTDB): domain Bacteria; phylum Pseudomonadota; class Gammaproteobacteria; order Burkholderiales; family SG8-39; genus RBG-16-66-20. The sequence goes on along the minus strand of JANXUV010000063.1, from coordinate 9,004 downwards.
GCGGTCTCCAGCGAATCGGTGATGACGGTCAGATTGCAGCCTCTTGCCACCAGCGCACGCGCGCGAGTGGCTTTGCCAGGAGAAAACCCGACCGCATAGAGGATGTCGCGGTAGCCGCCTTCGAAAAACTGCTCGGCTTCCTTCAGGGTCGAAACGGTGATCGGCGGACGGCCGGGGCCGACCACGGCCTCGACGGCTTCCAGGGACTTCGCGGTCTTCACGTGCAGCCGCAGCGGCACGCCGAGCTTCTTCAGGCGCGACTGCAGGCGTTCGGCGTTGGCGGCGACCTTGGCCCGGTCCACCACCAGGCAGGGCGTGTCCAGGTCGGCAAGGTTCGTCAACGCGCCTCCTGCAGGGGCTTCAAGGCCCCCAAGGCCTTGGCAACCGCGTTGTAGGCAAGGTCGAAACGGCCTTCGAGGGAGTTGCCCTTGTTCGCGGCATCCTTCAGACGAGCCAGCCCGCCCTTCCTGAGTCCCGCGAACTCCTTCGCGTCCGGCGCCTCGGAGGCGAGATCGGCCAGGCGCTCAAGCGGCGAGGTCATTTTCGGTCCCGACAATCCAGATCTTCGGCTGATCGAGTACGCGCTTCACAAATGCATTGTCCGACTTCAGCCGCCGGGTGAGTCCCTTCCGGCTGTAGACCGTGGGATTGACCTGGCGCCCCAGGCGCTCGTGGAGCGGTTCGAGCGCCGCATAGACGCTGGCGTAAGTGAGTTTGTCGCTGATGACCATGAGGTCAATGTCGCTCGCAGCCGTGTCGCTTCGCTTCGCGACTGAGCCATAGACGAAGGCGGCGGCAATGCGCTTGCCCAGCGGCGCCAGGGCCTCCCGCAGAGGACCAGCCAAGCCGAAGGTCTTGCGGACGATGCTGGTGAGTTCCCGGAACAACAGCGATTCCGCGTTGGCCTGGAAATGCTTCTGCGAGCCGATGCGCTTGACGGTAACCAGCCCTGCCCGTTCCAGCCGCGCCAGTTCGCGCTGGATCGCCCCCGAGCCGCCCCCCGCGAGCGCGATGAGCTCGTTGGCGTAGTAGCTCCTCTCCGGCTGGCCGAACAGCAGGCCGAGCACGCGCTGCTGGCCCGTGGAGAACAATGCATCGGCGACGCCGCTCGTTCCAGACATACCCATTTCGGGCATAATACTACCCAAATTGGGTATATTCAAGCCCCCGGCTACTCAACCTTGATGCCCGCCTGCTTGATGATCGGCCACCACTTTTCGATCTCGGCCTTGTGGAAGGCGCGCAGGTAGTCGGGGGTCTGCTGTTCGCGCGGCGGAATTTCCTGGCCGAGGTCGCCGAGTTTGGTGCGCACGCCGGGATCGGCCAGCGCTTCGACCAACGCCGCGTTCAGTTTGGCGATGATCGGCTGCGGCGTGCCTTTCGGCGCCCAGATGCCATGCCACACCGCCATGGTGAAGTTCGGCAGCCCGGCTTCGTCCAGGGTCGGGATGTCGGGGGCGGCGGCGAGGCGCGTCTTCGAGGTCACCCCGTAGGCGCGCACCTTGCCCGCGCGCACCTGAGGCAGGGAGTTGGCGGCCTGGTCGAAATTCAGTTCGATCTGGCCGGCGAGCATGTCCTGCATCGCCGGGGCCGCGCCGCGGTAGTGGACGATCTGCGGCTTGGTGCCGGTGGCGATCTGGAAGTACACGGCGCTCACGTGCGCGGGCGTGCCGGCGCCGCCGGTGGCGATCGAGACCGTGTCCTGGTTGGCCTTGACCCAGGCGATGAGCTCCTTCAGGTTCTTCGCGGGAATCGCGAGCTTGCCGACCAGGATCTGCGGGTTGGTGGCGATGTACGCCACCGGCTCGAGGTCGGTGAGCAGGTCGTAGGTCAGCGGATAGATTGCGCCGTTGACTACGTGCGTGCCGATGTGGCCGATGCCGATCAGGTAGCCGTCGGGCGCGCCCTTGGCGACGCGACCGACGCCGATGGTGCCCCCCGCGCCGGTGGTGTTCTCGACCACCACCGTCTGGCCGATGGCGCCGGTCATGCGCGCGGCGACGATGCGCGCGATGGAGTCGGTCGGCCCGCCGGCGGAGAACGCCACCACCAGCGAGATCGGCCGCAGCGGATAGCTTTGCGCCGCGACAGAAAGCGCGCAGCCGATGAGAACAAGAAAAAGCACCCCTCGAGAAATCTTCATGCCCGCCTCCTCCCGGTTGCCGTAGCTGAATGTCAGTTTATTCAGAAAGCGATGCATCTCGTTGCCGAAGATCAGGGGCAGGATGGCTTGGATTCCCTACTGACTGAAGATGATTCCGGCATCATGCTGCGAGACCCCAGCATACCCCGATGGCTCAAGTACGCCATTGCCGCCGTCCTGGCTTTGATTGCTCTGGCGGCGCTCGCCTACTTTGCTTCCATATACTTTGCGACGGACCCGGTTCACCCTGCTGCCGCTGTTCGGTCCGAGTGACGCCGGAATGTCGCTCAACCCCCCTTTTCCTATTGCTCGAGGGTGATGCCGCCCCGGGTGATGATCTCCCGCCACTTGACGACTTCGGCGGAAATGAACCTGCCGAGTTCTTCCGGCGTTGAGCTGATGGGCTCGGCGCCGAATTCGGTGAAGCGGCCGCGCACAGCGGGATCGGCGACGGCGGCGGCGATTTCCCTGTTCAGCCGGTCGATGGCGGCCTTCGGTGTGCCTTTCGGCGCGAGGAAGCCGAACCAGGCGGCGGATTCGAAGCCCTTCAGGCCTGCTTCGGCGGAGGTCGGCACGTCGGGGATGGCGGGCAGGCGCTGCCTGCTCGCCACCGCCAGGGCTTTCAGGTGGCCGGCCTTGATGTTGCCGAGCACGTTGGGCAGCAGCTGGAAGCTCACGGGCATGGTGCCGGACATCATGTCGGTCTGCATTTGCGAAGTGATGCGGTACGGCACGTGCTGCATCTGCGCGCCGGTCATTTGCTCGAACAGCGCGCCGGCCAGGTGCTGCGAGCTGCCGTTGCCGACCGAGCCGTAGGGAACCCTGGGGTTCTTGCGCGCGTAGTCGGCGAGTTCCATGAGCGTGTTGATCGGCAGCTTGGTGGTGACGACGGCGACGTTCGGCAGGCTGGCGTAGAGCGAGATCGGATCGAAGTCCTTCTCCGGGTCGTAGCCCAGGGACGGGTTGAGGATCTTGTTGACCACGGTCGGGCCCGCCGCGCCCATGACGATGGTGTAGCCGTCGGGCGCAGCCTTGCTCGCAGTCAGCGTGCCGGCGACGCCGCCCGCGGCGGGAATATTGGTGACGATGAAGCGCTGCCCCAGCGGGCCTTCCATGCGGGTCAGCACCAGGCGCGCGATGACGTCGCTCGCGCTGCCGGCGGAGAACGGCACGATCGCGGTGACGGGTTTGACTGGGTACTCTTGCGCTTCTATTACGTTATTGAAGGCAAATATAAAAACGAAAAAAAGAGCGGTTCTCACGCTACTTGCCATCTTCAGGCATCAGCGCGGGGCGCTCGGCGTCGGGCTTCTTCATCCAGTCGCCATGGTAGCTGGTGCGCTTCTCGCGGATGCTCATCATGTTGGTGGACGCCCAGGCATTGGATTCCGCCGACATGGCGACCGGCTTGCAGCCGTCCAGGTCAGTGGTGAAGGCGGACGTGCCCAGATCCTTGGCCCGGTAGGGCTCGAGGCCGAAGCGCGCCTTCCACATGCCCATGCGCGGCTCGACTTTCACGTAGTAGGTCTTGCCGGCGGCGACCTCGGCGCTCATGAAGTCGGCGTTCTCGCCGATGGTCATGAACAGGTACTTGCCGGGCGCCACCTGGTGCGCGACGCGGGTCTTGGCGGCGACGATGCCGACCAGCGCGGGCTCGTCGTTGCGGATCTCGAACACGCTCGACTGCACCGCGAAGCCGAGCCCGGACGGGCGCATGAACACGATCATCGCCCGGCCCGCCTCGGGCGCCGCGGGCGCCTGCGAGAGCGGAATCTCGCGCATGTTGGTGACGGTGCCGGCGCAGCCCGCGAGCAGGGCCAGCAGCGCAAGGAAAGAAACGGCAAGAAGTTTTTTCATGTGACTCTCCCGGTTGAACTGCCAAAACGCTGTTTCATGACTTCCTCGAAAGACAAACCGCCCGGCAGCACTGCGCCGCCGGAGCGCAGGCGGTAGCCCTCCGCATGCTGCGCGGCGGCGGGCTCCCTGCCGTTCTGCAGCGCCCTGGCTTCCTTCAGCATCAGCCGGCGGAAGTGCACCACGCCGATGTCGGTGGCGGTCAGGTGCTCCCGCGTGCGGTCGGCGATAACGCCCTGGCTTTCCTGCGCCAGGGTGTCCTGCTCGGCGATGCCCTTGACGCCGGTGAAGGAGATGGTCTTCTGCTCGCTGCGGTCGATGAGGTAGTCGTTGGAGCGGTTGCGCAGCGGGATGTAGTCCGGCCCGAGCTCGGCGAACTGGCCATAGCCGCCTTTGTCGAATTTTTCACGCTCTTCTGCGACGATGGCACGGTCCGGATGCCAGCCGTAGACGTAGATCCAGCAGGACTCGTCGTCCACCGGCACCCAGGTGTAGCCGTAGTAGATCTCGCCCGGCATCGCCGAGGGCGTGATGGAGTGCGTCGGCAGCATGAACTGGGTGATGCGCCAGTAGAGGTCCTGTCCGTCGGCCTTGCGCGCGCCGCCGACGACGAAGCCGACTTCATGATCGAGGATGGTGAAATTCGGCCGCGGATCGTTGCGCAGCCAGCCGATGCGCTGCTCGTCGGCGGCGATGTTGGCGGCGGCGTTGGACTTGAACCCCGGCGCCGGCATGTGCAGGAAGGAGAAGTGCGCCGTGTCCACCGCGCCATCCATGGACTGCGCCCAGTTGCACTGTTGCAGGCGCTTGGTGACGTAGCGATGCGAGGCCGGCAAGAGTCCGTGTTCGAGCTGCGGCAACTCGGGCATCACTTCGCGCGGGCCAAGGTACGCCCACACCATTTCTCCGAACTCGCGCGTCGGGTAGGCCTGGATGGAAATCTTGCCGCGCATGCCGGCGTCGGGCTCGACGTTCGGCATGTCCACGCACTTGCCGTCCACGTCGTACTTCCAGCCGTGGTGCACGCAGCGCAGCCCGCAGTCCTCGTTGCGCCCGAAGAAAAGATTCGAGCCGCGGTGCGCGCAGCGCGGCTCGAGCAGCCCCACCCTGCCGTTGCTGTCCCGGAAGGCGACCAGCTCTTCGCCCATCACCTTGACGCGGATCGGCGGGCTGTCGGGCGCCGGCATTTCCCTCGACAGCGCCACCGGCAGCCAGTAGCGCCGCAGGTATTCGCCCATTAGCGTCCCGGCGTTGGTGCGGACCAGGGTTTCGTTGTCGGCGGCGCTCATCACGGTGTGGGCATTCTATTCAAATATGATGGCGCCATGAACGATCACGGCGAACTTGCCGCCCGCATCGGCGCGCTCCTCAAGGAGCGCAAGCAGACCATCGCGGTGGCGGAGTCTTCCGCGGGCGGGCTGATCAACGCCGCGCTGGTGGCGGTGCCGGGCGCCTCGGCCTGGTACCTGGGCGGCGGCGTCATCTACACCAGGATCGGCCGCGAGAGGCTGATGGGCATCCCGCGCGAAGAAGTAAAAGGCATGCGCTCGGCGAGCGAGCCCTACGCGCAGCTGCTCGCCAGGCGGGTGCGCGAGAAGCTGGGCGCGAGCTGGGGCCTCTCCGAAACCGGTGCCAGCGGGCCGACCGGCAACAGTTATGGCGATGCGGCAGGCCACGCCTGCATCGCGGTGAGCGGGCCCGCATCTGGACTGTACGACGCGGTGATCACGGTGGAGACGGGCCGCGCCGACCGCGAAGCCAATATGCAGGAGTTCACGCGACGGGCCTTGCTGCTGCTGGAATCCTGCCTGCGCTAGCTAGCCGCGCAGCGCGGCGTCCAGGGCGCGGTGGAAGTGGACGATGCAGCTCTCGAAATGCCCGAAGGTGAAGACTTCGTTGGCGCCGCTGTGGATGCCGCGCTGGATCGATTTCACGACGGCCAGGTCCTCGACCGCGCCGACGTTGCCGACGAAATCCTGGTCGCGTTTCGCTTCGGCCAGCGCTTCTTCGCCCGCGTCGTTGGCCAGCGTATAGGTGATCTGCCGGGTGCGGCCGACGGCGAGCGGCTCCAGGATGACGACGTTGGTGTGGCGCGACAGGATGGTGACCAGCACGTTCGGGAACAGGTGGTAGACGTAGGTCAGCAGGCCTTCGACTTTCCGCTCCGCCGCCGGCACAGTCTCCAGCTTCTTGATGCGCTTGAACGGATAAGTGATGCGGCTGCTGCGGCCAAAGAGGTCGATCAGGTTCAGGTTGTCGAAGCCGTAGGGGAAGAAGCTCTCGGGATGGGTAAAGCGGATGTGGTAACCCTCGATGAAGCCTTCGAGGAAGATTTTCCAGTTGACGTCGAGTTCGCGCTCGGCGGCAGCGAAGACCTGCCGGCCCGGCTTGATCAGCTCGGGCAGCGCGTCGAAGGTCGAGGCAGATCCCTCCTGATTGATGAAAACCATTCCAAGGCGTTCCTGCGCCTCCACTGGCGCGAGGCCGTGCGTCTTCTTGTCCAGGCCCGGGAAGCCGTCCTGGTGCGGCACGTGGCGCAAGCGCCCGTCGAGTTCGTAGGTCCAGGCGTGGTACGGACAGATGAAAGACCTGGCGCAGCCCGAGCCGTTCGCCACCTGCGTTCCGCGATGGCGGCAGGCATTGCGGAAAGCGCGCACCTTGCCGTCGCTGCCGCGCACCGCGAGCAGCGGCACGCCGGCGGCCTCTCGAGCGACGTAGGAGCCTGGCTCCGGCAGCGCCGCCGACGGGCAGAACGGCACCGGCACGCGGCGCAGCAGGGCGATTTCCCCCGCGAGGCGATCGGCGGAAAGATAATTGGCCACGGGCTCGCGCCACACTTCCGCGCCGGTATCGGTGGTACCGCGCTCGATATGCTCCAGCACGCGCTGGGCGACTGACTGGTCGTCGGTTCTTGCGGCCATGGCATCACTATAGGACAAGACCGGGGCAGGCGGCTTGCTGTCGCGCTTGTTATCGCGGAGTTTGCGCGCCTACGGTGATGCGGCGCATGTGGCGGCGCTGGCCGTGATAATCGTTGACGGCGTTGTGCTGGGTGCAGCGGTTGTCCCAGACGGTGAGCGTGCCGGGCGCCCAGCGCACGCGGCAGGTGAATTCCGGCTTTACCTGGTGTTGAACTAGAAAATTCAGCAGCGGAGCGCTCTCCTCCTCCGTCATGCCCTTGAAGTGCGTGGTGTGGCTGCGGCTGGCGTAGAGCGCCTTGCGGCCGCTGTCCGGATGGGTGCGCGCGATGGGGTGCTCGGCTACATAGTCGGCGGCGGAGTCGGTGTCGTGGACTTTCATGCTGCCGATGCCCTTGTGCAAATTGCTGCGCCCTCCGCCGTGCTTGAGCTCGGCGCTGTTGACGCCGGTCAGGCCGTCCACCACCTTGCGCAGGCCGTCCGACAGCGCGTCGTAGGCGGCGGCGGTGCTGGTGAACAGCGTGTCGCCGCCGTGCTCCGGCGTCTGTACCGCGTGCAGCAGCGTCGCCAGCGGCGGCTGCTTGAGGTAGGCGGTGTCGGAATGCCAGGCGCCGCCGAAGTTGCGCTTCTCATCCGGCTCCTTGATTACTTCGAAAATGAACGGGAACTTGTCCATGCCGGTGACGAACGGGTAATGGCAGGGCTCGCCGAACCTGGCACCGATCTTCATCAGGTCGGCGGGCTCGATCTTCTGGTCGCGGAAAACGAGAACCGCGTACTTCAGGAAGGCCTGGTGAATTTCATTCCAAGCGGCATCCTGCTTCAGATCCACGCCATGGATCTCGGCCCCCAGGGCGCCCGCGAGCGGCACGACTTTCACTCAATTCTTCCCGAGGTCCACCAGCATCCGCGTCATCAGGTACAGGCGCGGCACGATGGAGTCGATCTCGATGTATTCATCGCGTGCGTGGTAGCCCCAGCCGGCGAGGCCGAAGCTCTCCAGCACCACCGCCTTGCCGGAAAGGCTCGCGAAGCCGGCGTCGGTACCGCCGCCGGTGCCGGGCACCAGCATCAGCGGGCGTCCGTCCATCTCCGCGTAGATAGCCTGCGCCTTCAGCGTCTGGACCACCGCGGGCTCCGCGGCCATCGCCGCGGAGAGCAACGCAGGGTCTGCCGCGCTTGCGGAGAATGCGGCGCACAAGAATAGAACCGCGAATATCGATTTCATTTGACCCTCCCTGTCCTTATTATGGCGCAATGAACAAGCGAATTGCATTCGTCGGCGCGGGCGCGCTGGGCGGCTATGTCGGCGGCTATTTCGCGCGGGCGGGACTCGACGTCACGCTGATCGATCCCTGGCCGGAGCACGTCGAAACCATCCGCGCCAAAGGCCTCGAGCTGGACGGTGTCACGCCCGAAGAAAAGTTTCTCGTCAAACCCCGCATCCTTCACCTCACCGAAGTCCAGTCGCTCGCCAGGACGCCGGTCGACGTCGCCTTCGTCGCGATGAAGTCATACGACACCGCCTGGGCGGCGGCGCTGATCCATCCCTACCTGTCCGCCGAGGGATACATGGTGTCGCTGCAGAACTGCCTGAACGAGGAAACCATCGCCGGCGTGGCCGGCTGGGGGCGGACCGTGGGCGTGGTGGCCTCCCTCATTTCCGTGGATTTGTTCGAGAAAGGGAAAATACGCAGGACCATCGCCAAAGGCGGCGACAAGCACACCGTGTTTCGCGTCGGCGAGCCGCACGGGCGCATCACGCAGCGGGTCGAGGAACTCGTGTCGTGGTTCGCGCGCATCGACAGCGCCAAGGCGACGACCAACCTCTGGGGCGAGCGCTGGACCAAGCTGGTGCAGAACGGCATGGGCAACGGCGTCAGCGCGGCCACGGGGCTGACCTCGGGGGATTGCGCGCGCGACGCCGGCATCCGCCGCTTCCAGATCCGCCTCGCGGGCGAAGCCATCCGCGTGGGCCAGGCGCTCGGCTACCAGATGGAAAAAATCCGCGGCCTCGACCCGGAGCGGCTCGCGCGAGCCAACGAAGGCGACGCGGCGGCGCTGGCGGAAGTGGAGGGGGCGCTGGCGC
>JANXUV010000229.1 GCA_025356085.1 Betaproteobacteria bacterium | reverse complement strand
CTATTCGATGACCTTGGCGACGACGCCGGCGCCGACGGTCTTGCCGCCCTCGCGGATGGCAAAGCGCAGCCCCTGCTCCATCGCGATCGGGGTGATCAGCGTCACCACCATCTTGATGTTGTCCCCCGGCATCACCATCTCGGTGCCCTTGGGCAGCTCCACCGCCCCCGTCACGTCCGTGGTGCGGAAGTAGAACTGCGGCCGGTAATTGTTGAAGAACGGCGTGTGCCGCCCGCCTTCCTCTTTGGACAGGATGTACACCTCGCACTCGAACTTCGCGTGCGGGGTGATCGAGCCTGGCTTGGCCAGCACCTGCCCGCGCTCCACTTCTTCGCGCTTGGTGCCTCTGAGCAGAATTCCCACGTTGTCCCCCGCCTGGCCCTCGTCCAGCAGCTTCCTGAACATCTCCACGCCCGTGCACACCGTCTTGATCGTCGGCTTCAGGCCCACGATCTCGATCTCCTCGCCCACCTTGATGATCCCGCGCTCAACGCGTCCGGTCACCACCGTGCCACGGCCCGAGATCGAGAACACGTCCTCAACAGGCATCAGGAAGGGCCCATCGATCGCCCGCTTCGGTTGCGGAATGTAGGAGTCCAGCGCCTCGGCCAGCTTCAGGATCGCCTTCACCCCCATGTCGGTGTCCTCACCCTCCAGCGCCTTGAGCGCCGAGCCGATGATGATCGGGGTCTTGTCCCCGGGGAACTCGTACTTGGAGAGCAACTCCCTCACCTCCACCTCCACCAGCTCCAGCAGCTCCTTGTCATCCACCATGTCGGCCTTGTTCAGGAAGACAACGATGTACGGAACGCCCACCTGTCTTGCCAGCAGAATGTGCTCGCGCGTCTGCGGCATCGGGCCATCAGCCGCGCTCACCACCAGGATCGCGCCATCCATCTGCGCCGCCCCCGTGATCATGTTCTTGATGTAGTCCGCGTGCCCCGGGCAGTCCACGTGCGCGTAGTGGCGCTTGTCCGTCTGGTACTCCACGTGCGCCGTGTTGATCGTGATCCCGCGCGCCTTTTCTTCCGGCGCCGCATCGATCTGGTCGTAGTTCTTCGCCTCGCCCCCGTACTTCTTCGCCAAAATATGCGTCAGCGCCGCCGTCAGCGTCGTCTTGCCATGATCCACGTGCCCTATCGTCCCCACATTCAAGTGAGGCTTGGTTCTCTCAAATTTGCCTTTTGCCATGATGTTTCCCGGTCGATTCGGTTGTTATTTGGTCTTGGCGCTGATCACTGCCTCGGCGACGCTCTTCGGCGCTTCGGAGTAGTGCTTGAATTCCATCGTGTAGGTGGCACGGCCCTGGGTGAGCGAGCGCACCGTGGTCGAGTAGCCGAACATCTCGCCCAGCGGGACTTCCGCCTTGATCGCCTTGCCGCCGGCCAGGTCTTCCATCCCCTGGATGATGCCGCGCCGCGCGGAAAGATCTCCCATCACGTCGCCCATCTTTTCCTCGGGCATCTCGACTTCGACCGCCATGATCGGCTCGAGCAGCACCGGATTGCCGGCGCGCATGCCGTCCTTGAAGGCGAAGATCGCGGCCATTTTGAACGCGTTCTCGTTCGAGTCGACGTCGTGGTACGAGCCGTCGATCAGGGTCACCTTCACGTCCACCACCGGGTAGCCGGCGAGCACGCCATCCAGCAGCGCCTCATCCACGCCCTTCTTGACCGCCGGGATGAATTCCTTCGGCACCCGGCCGCCCTTCACGCCGTCGATGAACTCGTAGCCGGTGCCGTGCGGCTGCGGCTCAAGCTTGAGCCAGACGTGGCCGTACTGGCCGCGGCCGCCCGATTGCTTGATGAACTTGCCCTCCGACTCGAGCGCCTTCTTGAAAGTCTCGCGGTAGGCCACTTGCGGCTTGCCGACCGAGGCTTCGACGGCAAACTCGCGCTTCATGCGGTCGACGATGATCTCCAGGTGGAGTTCACCCATGCCCGAGATGATGGTCTGGCCCGATTCTTCATCGGTATGAACGCGAAAAGACGGATCTTCCTGCGCCAGCCGGCTGAGCGCCACGCCCATCTTTTCCTGGTCGACCTTGGTCTTCGGTTCCACGGCCTGCGAAATAACCGGGTCCGGGAACTCCATCTTTTCCAACGTGATCGACTTCTTCACATCGCAGATGGTTTCGCCGGTGATCACATCCTTCAATCCGACCACGGCGGCGATGTCGCCGGCGCGGACTTCCTTGATCTCTTTGCGCTCGTTGGCATGCATCTGCAGCAGCCGCCCGATACGCTCTTTCCTGCCGCGAACCGACGTCAAGACCGTATCGCCGGAGGCCAGCACGCCCGAGTACACCCGGATGAACGACAGCTGCCCGACGAACGGGTCGGTCATGATCTTGAACGCGAGCGCGGCGAACGGCTCTTCGTCGATCGGCCGGCGCGAGTCCGGTTCGCCCTTCTCGTTCTCGCCCTTCACCGGTGGGATGTCCACGGGCGAGGGCAGATAGTCGATCACGGCGTCCAGCATCGCCTGCACGCCCTTGTTCTTGAACGCGGTGCCGCACAGCATCGGCACGATCTCGTTGTTGATCGTGCGCAGCCGCAGGCCCTTCTTGATCTCCTCGACCGACAGCGAGTTCGATTCGAGGTACTTGTTCATCAACTCTTCGTTGGCTTCGGCGGCGGCCTCGATCATCTTTTCGCGCCACTCCTTCGCTTCGGCGAGCAGCTCCGCCGGGATCTCTTTGCGCTCGAATTTCATGCCCTGGGAAGCTTCGTCCCAGTAGAGCGCTGTCATGGTGACCAAGTCCACCACACCTTCGAACTTTTCCTCGGCGCCGACCGGAATCTGGATCGGCACCGGGTTGCCCTTGAGGCGGTTCTTGATGTGATCGTAGGACTTGAAGAACGTCGCGCCGACGCGGTCCATCTTGTTAATGAACGCGAGCCGCGGCACCTTGTACTTGTTCGCCTGGCGCCACACCGTCTCGGACTGCGGCTGTACGCCCGCAACCGCGTCGTACACCATGCAGGCGCCGTCCAGCACGCGCATCGAGCGCTCTACCTCGATCGTGAAATCGACGTGGCCCGGGGTATCGATGATGTTGATATGGTGCTCGGGATAGGAAAGGTCCATGCCTTTCCAGAAGCAGGTGGTGGCGGCAGAAGTGATGGTGATGCCGCGCTCCTGCTCCTGCTCCATCCAGTCCATGGTGGCCGCGCCGTCATGCACTTCGCCAATCTTATGATTGACGCCGGTGTAGAACAGGATGCGCTCGGTCGTCGTCGTCTTCCCGGCGTCGATATGCGCCGAGATGCCGATGTTCCGATAACGCTCGATAGGGGTTCTGCGGGCCACGCTCATTTACCTGTCTGTGTCCTTAGAACCTGTAGTGCGAGAAAGCCTTGTTGGCCTCTGCCATGCGGTGTACTTCCTCGCGCTTCTTCATCGCGCCGCCACGGCCCTCGGCCGCCTCGGCGAGCTCGCCCGCCAGGCGTTGCATCATCGACTTCTCGCCGCGCTTCTGCGCCGCCTCGCGGATCCAGCGCATCGACAGCGCCATGCGGCGCACCGGGCGCACTTCCACCGGCACCTGGTAGTTGGCGCCGCCGACCCGGCGGCTCTTCACTTCCACCACCGGCTTGACGTTCTGCACCGCCGTCGCGAACACCTCGATCGGGTCCTTGCCGGACTTGGTCTTGATCATTTCCAGGGCGCCGTAAACGATGCTTTCGGCGACTGACTTCTTGCCGCTCGTCATCAGTACGTTCATGAACTTCGCCAGGTCCAGGTTGGCGAACTTCGGGTCCGGGAGGATCTCGCGCTTGGGTACTTCTCTGCGGCGTGGCATGCGTTTACTCTCTCTGTTCTCTTAGGCGATCAGGCGGATTTCGCCATCTTGGCGCCGTACTTCGAGCGGCTCTGCTTGCGGTCTTTCACTCCCTGCGTGTCCAGCGAGCCGCGCACGATGTGGTAGCGCACGCCCGGCAAATCCTTCACCCGGCCGCCGCGGATCAGCACCACCGAGTGCTCCTGCAGGTTGTGGCCTTCGCCGCCGATGTAGCCGATCACCTCGAAACCGTTGGTCAAGCGCACCTTGGCGACTTTTCGCAGCGCGGAGTTCGGCTTTTTAGGGGTGGTGGTGTACACGCGCGTGCAGACCCCCCGCTTTTGCGGTGAGCCCACCAGGGCCGGAACCTTGGACTTGGCCTTCTTGGCGCCGCGTCCATGGCGCATTAACTGATTGACGGTAGGCATGTTTTCCGAAAGTTTTGCTAATCCAGAAACGAACCGGGCGGCCACGTTTGCTACACGCGTAGCCGCCCAGGGGGTCTAAAAAAGAGGCCGGATTATAAAGAGGTTTTTGCCGTGGCGCAAGGATTCATGCGGCAGGATGGGCGACGAAGCCGAAGCGCGCCTGAACGGTCTCCCGGGCAATGCCCGGCAGTCCCTGGGCCCGGTCGGCATAGCCGGCCAGATCCCGGTCATCCAGCAGGCCGATGCCGGGCTTCCCGATCATCAATACCGAGCCCTCATCGTCGAGAAAAGCCTGCTCCGACTGAAACGGCTTGCCGCAATGATCGAACAGTGCCTCGCCATCGAAATGCAGCACGAGTGGTGTATAGGCGAGCGATACAAACACGCGCTGGGGGCCATTCTGGAAATACCAGCGGCCAAGCGCGTCGGGCTGGTAATTGCGACTGATGAACGCGCGCAGTGCCGCATTGCCGATTCGTTCGCGTTTCAGCAGCCAGTTACCGCGCCGGTCGAGCGACAGCCAGCCGTAGACGTCGGGAACGTCCGGCCATTTGACCTTGCTGCGCACCACGATTTCATCCATCGGGAGGCAATAGTACGCGTTGGAAATCCTCGCAATGCCGACTTCCGCCCCCGTCCTACAGACCTTCGCGCCGTTCGCCTACTTCTTGTCCCGCCCGGACTGCCCAAAATGCCGCTCGCGATCACGCCTTCCGACATCCTGAACGGCAGGATCCTGGTCGTCGACGACCAGGAAATGACCGCGCGCATGCTGACGGAAATGCTGCGCGAGGCCGGCTGCAGCGCCACGTCGTTCACGACGAACGCCAGCGAGGTGGGCGAGCTGCATCGCACCCACCGCTACGATTTGATTCTGCTCGACCTGCAAATGCCGGGGATGAACGGCTTTCATGTGATGGAAGAACTCAGCGAAATCGAATCCGAGGGGTACGTGCCAGTGCTCGCGATCACCGCCGAGCCCTCCCACAAGCCGCACGCGCTCAGGGCGGGCGCAAAGGATTTCATCTCCCAGCCCTTCGATCCCGAGGAGGGACAGACACGGATACGCAACATGCTCGAAGTGCGCCTGCTGCACGATCAAGCGCGCAGCTAGATTACACTCGGCGGCAATGGCAAAACAAGACTACAACTGTGTCCACCGGCTGCGCGTGCGGTGGGCCGAGGTGGACATGCAGAAAGTGGTGTTCAACGGCCACTACCTGACCTACATCGACACCGCGTTCGCCGAATACTTCCGCGCCATCGGCGTTGCCTACCCCGAGGGCTACGTCGACAAGTACGCCAACGACATTTTCCTCAGAAAGGCCGCGGTGGAATACCTCGGCTCTGCGCGTTACGACGAAGAACTCGCGGTGCACTGCCGGGTAGCGAAGCTCGGCCGCAGCAGCATGACCTTCCAGTTCGAGATCTGGCGCGAACGGCCCGATCCTTCGCCGGCACCGCTGATCACTGCGGAACTGGTGTATGTAAACGCCGACCCGAAAACCATGAAGCCAGCGCCGTTGCCCGAGGATGTGCGGGCCCGCGTGCGCTCGCATGAACGCACTGCCCCCGCGGAGAATTGAGATGGCAGATGAACTGCTCTATTGGGAAGACCTGCAGGAAGCCGGCACGCTCGAAATTGGCAGCCACACCTTCACGGAGGAGGACATCATCGCCTTCGCCCGCCAGTTCGACCCGCAGCCTTTCCATATCGACCCGGAGGCGGCGAAAAAATCATTTTTCAAGGGCCTGATCGCGAGCGGCTGGCACACCTGCGCGATGGCGATGCGGCTGATGGTGGACAAATACGTCAACCGCTCCGCGAGCCTGGGTTCGCCCGGACTGGACAACATCCGCTGGCTGGCGCCGGTGCGCGCGGGGGACACCATCACCTATCGCCGCCTCACCACAGGCGCGCGCGTGTCCGAGAGCAAGCCCGGGATCGGCCTGCTGCAATCGCGCTGGGAAGCAGTCAACCAGCGCGGCGAGATGGTAATGACGATGGAGGGCTGGGGCATGTTCCGCCGCCGGCCTTCCGGCAAGCCGCCCGGCTAAGTCGCCGACTGCCCTGCCGTCAAGTCACGGCCCCGAAGGCAGCCCCCACGCCTGCGGTGATCGCCATCGCGAGCGCACCCCAGAAGGTGACCCGCCATGCGCCCATGGCGACGCCGGCGCCCCCGGCGCGCGCCGCGATCGCACCCAGCAGCGCGAGGAAGACAAGGGAAGTGCCGCAGACCCATGCGATCAGTCCCTGCGCCGGCGCCAGGGCCGTCACCGCCAGCGGCAACAGCGCGCCGATCGCAAAGCTGACCGCCGAAGCCAGCGCCGCCTGAACCGGCCGGGCACTGAGCGTCGCGGAAATTCCGAGTTCGTCGCGCGCATGCGCGCCAAGGGCGTCGTGCGCCGTCAGGCGCTCCGCGACCTGCCGCGCGAGAGTCTGCTCCAATCCACGGGCAACATAGATCGCCGTCAGCTCGCGCAATTCCGCCGCCGGATCCGACACCAACTCGGCGCGCTCGCGCGACAGATCGGCGCTCTCGGTGTCGGCCTGAGAATGGACGGATACATATTCGCCGGCCGCCATCGACATCGCACCGGCCACAAGCCCGGCGACCGCGGCCACCAGAATGGCCTCATGGTTTGCATGGGCGGCCGCCACGCCGACCACCAGGCTCGCGGTGGAGACGATGCCGTCATTGGCGCCGAGCACCGCGGCGCGCAGCCACCCGATCCGGTCGGTGCGGTGCCATTCGGCGTGGCGGCGAAACGATGTCACGCCGGCAGTCTACCGGCTATCGCAACCAGTCGACGCCGTAGACCGACATGATCACGCGTGCGACGCGATAGGCGAGCCAGATGCGCAGCTTCAGCGCGAAGTCCAGGCGCTGCCAGTAGTCGGCGGGCACCGCGCGCGCCTTCTTCTCGATCGCCTCGCGCAGGCTGGCGCGCAGCTCGGTGGCGAACGGCCCGTCGTCCACGAACACGTTTGCCTCGCGCGCCAGGCCCAGGCTAAACGGGTCGATGTTCGACGAGCCGACCGTGGCCACGCGGCTGTCGAAGACCGCCACCTTCGCATGCAGCTCGCTAGGGTAGTACTCGTGGATGCGCACGCCCGCTCGGAGCAGGGAGCGGTACAGCGCCCGGGACGCGTAAAACAGCAGCGGGTGGTTCGACTTTCCCTGCAGCAGCAGCGCTACTTCGACGCCGCGATGCGCCGCTTGATGAAGCGCGCGGCGGAAGCGGCGCGTCGGGAAGAAGTAGGCATTGGCGATGATCACTTCCGAGCGCGCTGCGTCGATCTGTTCCAGGTAGGCATCCTCGATGTCGCGCCGGTGCCGCACGCTGTCGCGCACCACCAGCCGAGCGAGCTGGCCGCCGACCGCCGGACTTGCCTGCGGCGGCGCGTGGAGCGCCGCGCGGCCCAATAGCATCGCAAACCCGGGCCAGCGGCGCCAGCGATTGCCGGACGTCGCCCAGGCAACGCGCGTCCAGAGCTTCGATGCCTCCGCGCGCACGCGCGCCGCGAGCGGGCCTTCGATGCGCACGGCGTAGTCGTAGCGCGGCGGTACCTGGGCCGACGTGTCGTAGTCGTCGATGATATTGATGCCGCCGACGAACGCCAGCGCGCCGTCGATGCTCGCCAACTTGCGGTGCATTCGCCGCAGGCGGCTGCGCTGCTTCCAGAACGGCCAGGGGCTCACCGACGGCCGGAACACCAGGATTTCCGCCTTCGCCTTCGACAGCATCTCGCGAAAGCGCGGCGGGAAATCGTGCGCCCCGAAGCCGTCGATCAGCAGGTGCGTGGCGACGCCGCGTTCCGCCGCGCGCGCCAGCGCTGCCACGACCAGGCCTCCGGTCCGGTCGTCGGCGAAGATGTAGGTCTCGAGGAACACTTCCGCCGCCGCCGCATCGATCGCGGCGATCAGCGCCGGGAAGTACTGCTCGCCGTTTTTCAGCAGCGCGAGGCGGTTGCCGCCGGCGTAGTCAGGCACGCTCCAGCTCCGCGCTCACCGCGAGGTGGTCCGAGAGCAGCGACCAGGGCGGGCCGCGATGCACCTGGGACTTCACCACCTCGAAGCCGCGCACGTAAATGCGGTCGAGCTTGAACATCGGCAGCAGGCTCGGATAGGTCTTCTGGTGGCGGCCGAACGCCGCGAGCGACGCTTCGGTCATGCCGAGGCTTTTTTCGAGAATCGGGCTCGCGCGCTGGCGCCAGTCGTTGAAATCGCCGGCGATGATCAGCGGCGCGTTGCGCGCCACCAGTTCCTGCAGCCGCTCCCCGAGCGCATCCAGCTGGCGCTTGCGGCCGCGCTCGTGCAGGGAGAGATGCACGCAGACGCAATGCAGGTTGCGCCGCCAGCCGGGCACCTTGAGCACCGTGTGCAGCAGCCCCCTGCGCTCGAAGCGATGATCCGACACATCCATGTTCTCGTGCGAGACGATTGGGAAGCGCGACAGCATGGCGTTGCCGTAGTGGCCGTACTGGTGTACGCGATTGCGGCCATAGACATGTTGCAGTTCGTCGCCGGCCAGGAACTCGTGCTGGCCCTTGCCGGGCCAGGCGGCGAAGCGTTTCGCGTCGCGCCGGTTGTCGCCCGCCACCTCCTGCAGGAACACCACGTCGGGCTTGAGCAGCCGCAGGCCCTCGCGCAGCTCGTGGATCACCATGCGTCGGTTGAACTGCGACAGCCCCTTGTGAATATTGAGAGTGACGACGCGCAGTTTCGTGCTCATTGCGCGCCCTGCCTCAGCATGCCGATCGCATCGCGATTCGACCATGAGAAGCACTTGGCGGCGGCTTCCCGCAACGGCAGCCAGAGGCTGGCGACGTGCTCGTGCGGAGCCAGCACCACCGGCACCCGCTGCGCCAATTCCAGGCTGAAGACATGCTCGGTATTGTGCGTAGTCCCTGGCGCGAAGCGGTGGCGCCATTGCGCGTAGATCTCGAAGGTGTACGCGAGATTCCAGCGCCGCAGCTGCGCCCCCAGTGGTGCCGCCTGCGCGTCGATGCCGGTCTCCTCGCGCAGTTCGCGCCGCGCGGCCTCGGCCGGCGGCTCATCCGGGCGGTCCAGCGACCCGGTCACCGATTGCCAGAACCCGGGGCGCGACGCGCGTTCGAGCAGCAGCACCTCGTCGCGCGCCGTATGCACGACGACCAGCACCGAGACCGGAAGTTTCGGCATCACCGGTTGACCTTTACCGGTTCGATTTGTAGAGCTCGGGCAGCGTCGGCGGACCGCCCAGAAACACGGCGAAGAAGGGGCGCTTGCGCTCCGCCCATGTTGCCGCCGCAGAGGCGAGGATATCGATCAGGATGCCGCGCTCATCGACCGGCAGTTCCGCCGCACCTTCGAACAGCAGCACGCGGCCGGCGGCGTCCGACCAGGAAAGATCGGAGAGGCAATCCTCCAGCGCATCCCAGTTGCCGCCGAACCAGGGCGGAAACGCAAGCGTCTGCGCCATGCGGGCCATCAGCGCATCCTTGCCGTCCGCACCCTTGAGCCCGATCGGAATCACCTGAAGCGCGCTGCCCAGCGTGGCCTGCACGATCTCGTCCGTGCGCGAGGTCCGGTAGACGCCGGATTTGGACGCATCGCTCAGCCGCTGCAGTAGCTTGCTCATCGTCTCACTCCAGAATGCGCTTGAAGCTCCGGTAATGGTCGTCGCTGTAGTACAGCGTACCATCGCGCCCGGCGACGATGCGCCGCGCGCCGCGCGTTCTTTCGCCTCCGGTGCGGACGGTGTACTCGCGGTACCAGCCGCGTTCGCGAGCGGGCAGCAGCTTCTCCCGATTGCTGAACACGACACCGTCACGCTCGTTCGGATAGGGACCGCCCTTTTTGATCAAGGCGAGGGTTTCGATCGCTTCCCTGGGAAGCTGGTTTTTTTCCAATTCAGGAAAACAAAAAGCGCTGAACGAAAAAACCAGTGCCAGCAGCCCGGCAAACAGCCTCACCGGCGTGGCGCCTCTATTCCTGCTTTCGCAGCCGGATGTGAAGTTCGCGCAGCTGGCGCTCGGTGACGGCCGAGGGCGCGCCGGTGACGAGGTCCTGGCCGCGCTGGGTCTTGGGGAAGGCGATCACATCTCGGATCGCTTCCGCGCCGGCCATCAACGTCACCAGCCGATCAAAGCCAAAAGCAATACCGCCGTGCGGAGGAGCTCCGTACTGGAGTGCCTGCAGCAGGAAGCCGAATTTCGCCTGCTGGTCTTCGGGCGAAATTTTCAGCGCCCGGAATACCTGCTGCTGCACTTCCTGGCGGTGAATCCGCACCGAGCCGCCGGCGACTTCCCAGCCGTTCAGCACCATGTCGTAGGCCTTGGCGTAGGCCTTCGCCTGGTCCGTTTCGATGAACGCCTCGTGGCCGTCCTTCGGGCTGGTGAACGGGTGGTGGCGCGCCTTCCACTCCTTCGATTCCTCGTCGTACTCGAACATCGGGAAATCCACCACCCACAGCGGCCGCCAGCTCTTCTCGGCAAGGCCGCGGTCGTGGCCGACCTTCTGGCGCAGTGCGCCCAGGTGGGCGTTGCATGCCTCGGCCCTGTCCGCGCCGAAGAAGATGAGATCGCCGTCTTTTGCGCCGGTTCTTTCGAGAATTGCCGTCAACGCCTTCGGATGAATGTTCTTCACGATCGGCGATTGCAGGCCCTCTGCCCCTTTGGCAGTTTCATTTACCTTGATCCACGCGAGCCCCTTCGCGCCGAGGGCGCGCAGGTATTCCGTGTAGTCGTCGATCTCCTTGCGCGATATCGTCGCGCCGCCCGGCACGCACAGCGCCACGACACGCCCGCCAGCGGTGTTGGCTGGCCCCGAGAAGACCTTGAAATCGACATCCTTCATAACGTCGGTCAGCTCCGCGAGCTTGAGCGGGATGCGCAGGTCCGGCTTGTCGACGCCGTAGTCGCGAATGGCATCCTCGTAGGTCATCACCGGGAACGGGTTCGCCAGTTCGACACCGAGCACTTCCTTGAACAGATGGCGCGCGAGCGCTTCCATCAGGTCGCGGATCGCCTGCTCGCCGAGGAACGAGGTCTCGATGTCGATCTGCGTGAACTCCGGCTGCCTGTCGGCGCGCAGGTCCTCGTCGCGGAAGCACTTGACGATCTGGTAGTAGCGGTCGAAGCCGGCGATCATCAACATCTGCTTGAACAGCTGCGGGCTCTGCGGCAACGCGTAGAACTGGCCGTCGTTGATGCGCGAGGGAACGAGGAACTCGCGCGCGCCTTCCGGCGTCGACTTGTAGAGCACCGGCGTCTCGATGTCGATGAATCCATGGCCGTCGAGGAAACTGCGCGCCGCCATTGCGGTGCGGTGGCGCAGGCGCAGGTTCTTCTGCATCACGTCGCGGCGCAGGTCGAGGATGCGATGCTCCAGGCGCACCGTTTCCGAGATATTTTCGTCGTCGATCTGGAACGGAGGCGTCAGCGAAGGGTTGAGAATCTCTACTTCGTGCGCCAGCACTTCGACCTCGCCCGAGCGCAGGTTCGGATTGACGGTCCCGGCGGGCCGTGCCCGCACCATGCCGACAATGCGGAGGACGAATTCCCCGCGCACTCCCTCGGCCCGCCTGAAGGCCTCGGCGCGGTCCGGATCGCAGACCACCTGCGCCAGTCCCTCGCGATCCCGCAGGTCGATGAAGATCACGCCGCCATGGTCGCGGCGGCGATGCGCCCAGCCGGCGATGGTCACCGTCTTGCCGATCAGCGCCGCATTCAGTTCACCGCAGTAGTGGGTGCGCATGCTCATCTGCCGCCCACCTTGCCGTTCGGCGGCACCACGCCCATCGAGATGATGTACTTCAGCGCCTCGTCCACGCTTATGTCGAGCTCGATCACGTCCTTGCGCGCGACGATGACGAAGTAGCCGCCGGTCGGGTTGGGCGTGGTCGGCACATAGACGCCGACGTAGTCGCCCTTCAGGTGATTGACGATGTCGCCGCCGGGCCGGCCGGTGAGAAAGGCGATGGTCCACATGTCCTGGTGCGGCCAGCGCACCAGCAGCGCCTTCCTGAACGCCTGGCCGCTGGAGGAGAACAGGGTGTCCGAAATCTGCTTCACGCTCGAATAGATCGAGCGCACCACCGGAATCCGGTACAGGATGTCGTGCCAGAAGTGCACCAGGCGCGCGCCGATCAGGTTGGTGGTCAGCAGGCCGGTGGCGAACACGATCACCAGCGTCATCACCACGCCCATGCCGGGCACGTGCAGCCCGAGCCAGTTCTCGGTCTGAAACTCGCGCGGCAGCAGCAGCAGCGTCTGGTCGAGCGCATCCACGATCAGCTTCAGCACCCACAACGTGATGACGAGCGGAATCCAGATCAGGAGTCCGGTGATGAGATATTTCTTCATGTGGTGGAAACAAAAAGGCCCGGCAGGTCGCCGGGCCGATTGCGTGGCCCTTTAATGGTCAATTCGTGGTGCTGGCCGGCGTCTTTTTAGGCGGCTTGGCTTCAGTCTTGGTTTCGGTTTTCGTTTCGGTTTTCGTTTCGGTTTTCGTTTCGGATTTCGCTTCGGATTTCGCTTCGGTCTTGGTTTCCGCCTTCGCGTCCGTCTTGGCCTCGGGCTTTGCGTCTGGCTTCTCTTCGGTCGATTTCTTGCCGCCCTTGAAGTCCGACGCGTACCAGCCCGAACCCTTCAGCTGGAAGCCGGCCGCCGTCAGTTGCTTGGCGTATTTTTTCTTGCCGCAGGCCGGGCACTTGCTCAACGGTGCCTCGCTCAGCTTCTGGAGGTGGTCCTCCTGATGGCCGCAGGCCGAACACTTGTAATCGTAAATCGGCATCGTTGTGCTTCAAGTTCCTGAATTGGCGTGGATTATACCGCCACAGCCAGCTCTCAGAACGGGATGTCGTCTTCCATGTCGTCAAACTTGCCGGCCGGCTTCTTCGCTGCGCCGCCCGGTTTTGCCGGCGCGCTGCTTTTCGGCGCCGGATCGCCGTCGGATTCCATGCGAGGTTCGCCGCGCGGCTCGCCCGCGCCGGGCCTCGAACCGAGCATCTGCATGCGGTCGGCGCGGATCTCGGTGCTGTAGCGGTCCTTGCCGGTTTCCTTGTCCTGGTACTTGCGCGTGCGCAACTGTCCCTCGACGTAGACCTGCGAGCCCTTCTTCAGGTATTCGCCGGCGATCTCGGCCAGCTTGCCGAAGAAGCTGATGCGGTGCCACTCAGTGGCTTCCTTCTTTTCGCCGCTCGTCTTGTCCTTCCAGGACTCGGTAGTGGCGACGCTGATGTTGGTGACCGCTTCGCCGCTCGGCAGATAGCGCGTCTCCGGATCCCGCCCCAGATTGCCCACGATGATTACTTTGTTCACGGATGCCATCACAATCCCCTTGGTCGAGTACTGTATGAATATACAACGCCTGGCCTTGCTGCGGGTTGACCGCCCGCCTCCGTTCGGACTCCATGAAAAGCTGGAGCGAGGTGGAACGAAGGGGCTATAGTAGCGGGTTTCGCCTACCGAAAATCGCACTTGGAAAAAATCAGAATCCGCGGCGCTCGCACGCACAACCTCAAGAACATCAATCTTGAGCTGCCGCGCGAAAAACTGGTGGTGATTACCGGCCTCTCCGGCTCCGGCAAGTCTTCGCTCGCCTTCGACACGCTGTACGCCGAGGGCCAGCGCCGCTACGTCGAGTCGCTGTCGGCTTATGCGCGCCAGTTCCTCGAGTTGATGGAAAAACCCGACGTCGACCTGATCGAGGGCTTGTCGCCAGCGATCGCCATCGAGCAGAAAGCGGCCAGCCACAACCCGCGCTCAACCGTCGGCACCGTCACCGAGATCCATGACTACCTGCGCCTGCTTTTTGCGCGCGTCGGTACGCCCTACTGCCCGGACCACGACATCGCGCTGCAGGCGCAGACCGTGACGCAGATGGTGGACCATGTGCTCGCGCTGCCTGAAGAAACCAAGCTGATGATCCTCGCGCCGGTGATCGCCGGCCGCAAAGGCGAGCAGGCGGACCTGTTCGAGGAATTGCGCGCGCAGGGCTTCACGCGTGTGCGCGTGGACGGCAAGGTGCACGAGCTCGATCAAGCGCCGCGCCTGGCGAAGAATTCAAAGCACACGGTGGAAGTAGTGGTCGACCGGCTGCGCGTGAAGGCGGAAGTGAAGCAGCGGCTCGCCGAATCCTTCGAAACCGCGCTGCGCCACGCGGACGGCAAGGCGATCGTCGTCGATATCGATAATAAAAAGGAAATACTCTTCTCGTCGAAATTTTCCTGCCCGAAATGCGACTACGCCCTTGCAGAACTGGAGCCGCGCCTGTTCTCTTTCAATAACCCGATGGGCGCCTGCCCGAAATGCGACGGCCTGGGCGCGGTGGAGTTCTTCGACGCGCGCCGAGTGGTTGCGCATCCGAATCTGAGCCTCGCCAGCGGCGCCATCAAGGGCTGGGACCGGCGCAACCATTTCTATTACTCCATGCTGACCTCGCTGGCGGCCCATTTCGGCTTCGACGTCGAGACGCCATGGGAGATGCTGGACGACGCGACGCAGAAGCTGATCCTGTACGGCTCGGGCAAGGAGAAGATCGCCTTTCGCTACCTCACCGAGCGCAATCGCAGCCAGCTGCGCGAACACGCCTTCGAAGGCGTGCTGCCGAACCTGGAACGCCGCTTCCGCGAGACCGACTCGACGGTGGTGCGCGAGGAGCTCGCCAAATTCCGCAACGCGCAGCCGTGCCCCGACTGCCGCGGCACGCGGCTGCGGCGGGAGGCGCGCCATGTCAGGGTGTCGGAAAAAACAATCTACGAGGTATCCGCTTTCCCCCTGGGGAAAGCCTTCGAATTCTTCAAGGCCCTGCACCTGACCGGCGCCAAGGGGCAGATCGCCGACCGCATCGTGCGGGAGATCGCCAACCGGCTCGAATTCCTGGTCAACGTCGGCCTCGACTACCTCGCGCTCGGACGCGCCGCCGGCTCGCTCTCGGGCGGCGAGTCGCAGCGCATCAGGCTTGCCTCGCAGATCGGCTCGGGCCTGACCGGCGTCATGTATGTACTGGACGAGCCTTCGATCGGCCTGCACCAGCGCGACAACGCGCGCCTGATCGAAACCCTCAAGCACCTGCGCGATCTCGGCAACAGCGTGGTGGTGGTCGAACACGATGAAGAGGCGATCCGCGCCGCAGACTACGTCATCGACATGGGCCCGGGCGCCGGCCGCGCCGGCGGCGAGATCGTCGCCGAAGGCACGCCGGCGCAGATCATCGCCTCCGTCGACTCCCTCACCGGCAAATACCTCGCGCACGCGTTGTCGATCGCCGTGCCGCGCCTGCGCAACCGGCCTGGACCCAAACATCTGACCATCCGTGAGGCGAGCGGCAACAACCTGAAGAAAGCCACCTTCGAGCTGCCGGTCGGCCTGTTCGTCTGCGTCACCGGCGTCTCCGGCTCGGGCAAATCCACTCTGGTGAACGACACCATGTATGCGGCGGTCGCGCGCCACCTCTACGGTTCGCTCGCCGAGCCCGCGCCGCACGAATCGATCTCCGGCCTGGAGCATTTCGACAAGGTAGTCAGCGTGGACCAGAGCCCGATCGGCCGCACGCCGCGTTCGAATCCGGCTACCTACACGGGTCTATTCACGCCGATCCGCGAATTGTTTGCGGGGGTGCCAGAAGCGCGCGTGCGCGGCTACGATCCCGGTCGCTTCTCATTCAACGTCAAAGGCGGGCGCTGCGAAGCCTGCCAGGGCGACGGCGTCACCAAGGTGGAGATGCATTTCCTGCCCGACATCTACGTCGCCTGCGATGTCTGCCACGGCAAGCGCTACAACCGCGAAACGCTGGAGATCCGCTATAAGGCGCGCAGCATCCACGAAGTGCTCCAGCTCACCGTGGTGGATGCGGTGGATTTCTTCTCCGCGGTGCCCGCGATACGCAAGAAACTGGAAACACTGTCCGAGGT
The DNA here is from genome assembly GCA_025356085.1 of Betaproteobacteria bacterium. Lineage (GTDB taxonomy): Bacteria > Pseudomonadota > Gammaproteobacteria > Burkholderiales > SG8-39 > RBG-16-66-20. Next base: position 39,833 of record JANXUV010000229.1, on the reverse strand, counting down.
CGGGCTCGGCTACATCCAGCTCGGCCAGGCGGCGACCACGCTCTCCGGCGGCGAGGCGCAACGCGTCAAACTGTCGCTGGAACTGTCCAAGCGGGACACCGGCCGCACGCTCTACATACTGGATGAGCCGACCACGGGCCTGCACTTCCACGACATCCAGCTGCTGCTCAACGTGCTGCACCGCCTGAGAGATGCAGGAAATACGATTGTCGTCATTGAACACAATCTGGATGTCATCAAGACCGCCGACTGGGTCATTGACCTCGGCCCCGAAGGCGGCGACGGCGGCGGGCGCATCGTCGCCGCCGGCACGCCGGAGCAGGTCGCCGATGTGCCGGAGAGCCATACCGGTCAATACCTGAAGCGGGTATTGACAAATACGAACGTTCGTACTATTGTTCCGCCCCATGAAGGCGCAACGCGGGGAACTCAAGGGAACAAAGGGCGAGCGGACCCGCGCGGCGATTCTCGACGCCGGCTTCCACATCGTCAGCAAGGCGGGTCTTGAAGGCCTGACCATCGGCACGCTGGCGGATGCCACCGGCATGTCGAAGTCCGGCCTGTTCGCGCACTTCGGCTCGCGCGAAGAATTGATCCTGGCGGTGATGGACCGCGGCCAGCAGGAATTCCTCAAGCTGGTCGTCAACCCCGCACTCGCCAAGCCGCGCGGGCTGCCGCGCCTGAAGGCGCTGTTCGTCGATTGGCTCGGCTGGACCGAATCGGCGGACCTGCCCGGCGGCTGCCCGATGATCGGCGGCGCCATCGAGTTCGACGACAAGCCCGGCGTGGTGCGCGACGCGCTCGCCACCGGCCAGCGCGCCTGGATCGACACGCTGACGCGCGCCACGCGCCAGGCGATCGAGCAGGGCCAGCTCGCCGAGGGCACCGACCCGGAGCAGATCTCCTTCGAACTGTTCGGCATCGCGCTGGTGGTGCACCACCATCGGCGATTGCTCGGCTACGCAAAAGCGCGCTCGCGCGCGCTCGCCGCCTTCGACGCACTGATCGAACGCCACGCTATTTCCTCCCCGCGCGCAAAACTGCGCGCCGCATCGCGCTAGAGAAGGGAGTCGTCATGCACCTCGGCCACGAACTGCACAGAATAAGCACGAACGTTCGCTTCCTGACCGGCTCGCTGCTGCTGCCCGAGTACGCCGCGGCGCTCGCTGAGCGCCTGTTCCTCACGCCGCCGAAAGCCAGGCTGCCGCAGAGCACCTTCTTCGACTTCCTCGACGCGCGCGCGAGCTTCGTCGAATACCGCGGCCGCAACCTCGCCACCTGGCGCTGGGGTCCGCTGGATGCGCCGGCGGTGCTGCTCGCGCACGGTTGGGGCGGCCATGCCGCGCAGATGCGCGGCTTCGTGCCGCGCCTGCTTGCCGAGGGCTTCCGCGTCATCGCCTATGACCAGCCGGCGCATGGCCTGTCGGAAGGCAAGCTCACCGGGCTGCCGGATTTCGCTGGCGCGCTCGAAGCCGTCGCCGCGCACCACGGTAGCGTCCGGCACGTCATCACCCATTCGCTTGCCGGCGCCGCCGCAGCGATGGCGGTTTCGCGCGGCCTGCGGCTGACCAGCACTGTCCTGGTCAGCCCGCCCTCCGACCTGGTCGGCTACTCGCGCCGCTTCGCGCGCTGGTACTGGATGCCCGAGGCACTGCGCCGCGCCATGCAGGCGGCGATCGAGGAGCGCTTCGGCCTGCGCTGGTTCGAGTTCGAGATCCCGCGCCTCGCGCCGCGCCTGAAGACGCCGGCGCTGGTGATCCATGACCATCGCGACGCCGTCGTCCCCTGGACGCAGGGCGCGGCGCTGGCGCGCGCCTGGCCCGGCGCGCGGCTGCTCAGCACCGTGGGCCTCGGCCACGGCCGTATCCTCGAGAGCGATATCACCACGCGCGCGGCGGCGGATTTCATCGCCGGCAAATCGGAGGTGGCGAGCCCCGCGGCGCCCGCGCTGCCGCCGCCGGCGCCGGTGTATTGATCATGGCGCCCGTCACCGCCGCGATTTTCGCGCTGCTCGGCTTGCTGCATTTCTACTGGGCGCTGAGAGGCGTGCCGGGAAACAGCGCGGCGATCCCGCAAATCGACGGCGCGCCCGCATTCAAGCCCTCGAAGGCGGCCACCGCGATCGTCGGCCTGGTGCTGCTGGGGACGGCGGCAATCGTGCTGCTGGATGTGACGCTGCTGGTCGCCGGCGCCGCCGCAGTGATGATCCTGCGCGCGATCGGCGATTTCCGGCTGGTCGGCTTCTTCAAGCGCGTGCGCGGCTCCCGCTTCGCGCGCCTCGATACGCTGCTCTATTCGCCCCTTTGCCTCGCGCTGGGCGCGGCGCTCGCACTGCAGGCCGCGGGTTAAACTTTTAAAAAGGGAGAATGAAGGAAATGACCCGTTCGCTGAACATCACCTGGGAAGATCCGCTGGCAGCCTTCGATGCCGGCAAGAACCTCGCCGGCATCGACTACATGAAGGAGATGATTGCCGGGCGCATTCCCGGGCCGCCGATCATGCACCTGATGGGCTTCCGCCTGGTCGAAGTCGGCGAAGGCCTGGCGGTTTTCGAATGCATGCCAGGCGAGCAGCATTACAACCCGATCGGCGTGGTGCATGGCGGCCTGGCGATGACGCTGCTCGATTCGGCGATGGGCTGCTGTGTGCACACGCGGCTGCCGGCGAAGACCGGCTACACCACGCTGGAAGCAAAAGTGAACATGGTGCGCGCGATCACCGCCAAGACCGGCACCATCCGCGCAATCGGCAAGGTGATCCATTTCGGCAGCAAGACCGCCACCGCCGAGGGCCGCATCGAAGACGCCACGGGCAAGTTGTACGCCCACGGCACCACCACCTGCATCATCTTGGGCTGAGTTCTCCCCAGGCGAGGCGGCGCGGATGGAATTCCGCGAGCCCCTCGCGATGTCCGATGGACACCAGCGTTGTGCCCGGCAGCTTTTCCTTCAGAAGTTTGTAAAGCGCGGCCTGCGCATCGTCCGGCAGCGCGGCGGTCGGTTCGTCCATGAACAGCCAGTCGGGACGGTTCAGCAGAGCGCGCGCGATGGCCAGCCGCTGCTGCTCGCCGCCGGACAGCAACTGCGCCCAGTTTTCCTCACGCGCCAGATCGACGGCGAAGTGCGGGAGACCCACCGCGGTTAGCGCATCGCGCACGGCATCATCCGCGATAGGCGCCGCGTCTTCCGGGTAGCAGGCGGCGTTCTTGAGCGACCCGATCGGCAGGTAGGGTCGCTGCGGCAGGAAAAGAAGTTTTGCTCCCTTCGGCAGCGAGATTTTTCCCTTCCAGTAGGGCCAGATGCCCGCCAGCGCGCGGAACAGCGTCGACTTGCCCGCGCCCGAAGGCCCGGTGACCAGCACCGACTCGCCCTGCTTGAGTGACAGCGTGGTCGGCGCGAGCAGCGGCCGGCCCTGCGGCAACGCGAGTTCCAGGCCTTCCAGTTCCAGCACGGCTGGCTTGCCCTCCCGACGGTCGCCGTCCAGCCGGTCGGCCTCTTTTCGAGCCAACTCAAGCGCCTCAGTGAAACTGGTCAAGCGATCCACCGTCGCTTTCCAATTGGCGAACGTAGGATAGGAATCGATAAACCAAGACAGAGCTCCCTGCACTTGGCCGAAGGCGGAGGCAATCTGAAAAATAGCGCCAAGTGGCACCGCGCCGGAGAAGTAGCGAGGCGCGGCAACAAGGAATGGAAAAATAAGTGCAACTTGACCGTAGAACGCTTGAAACCAACCAAGTTGCTTTTGCTTAAGCATCTTTGACCACCAGACCGCAATCACGCCAGAAAAACTTGCTCGGAAGTTTGCGTACTCCCCCGCCTCGCCACGATAGAGCGCGACACCTTCCGAGTTCTCACGCAGGCGGACCAGGGAAAATCGGAAGTTGGCCTCGTTCTTCTGAAGATTGAAGTTAATGCCTATAAGCGGTCGCCCAATGACATGAGCAATCCACGTAGCTGGAAGCGCATATAGAAAGGCCACCCAGACCAGATATCCCGGAATCTCGTAACCAAATACAGTCAGCGAACCAGAAATCGCCCACAAGATTCCAATAAAAGAGACGAGTGTAACCACCGCCGACAAAAGACCCAGCGCAAGCGAGAGCGTCAAATCGACAAAGGAATTCAGGTCGTCGGCGATTCGCTGGTCGGGATTGTCCGTGCCCTTATCCAGCAACTGCATACGGTAGTAGGCAAGGTCTTTCAGCCAGTCGGCGAGAAAGCGGTCTGTCATCCAGGTCCGCCACTCAATCATCAACATCTGCTTGAAATAGGTGCGATAGACGTAATTGACGATGAAAACAGCGGCCAATAGCGTGAATGTGCCCAATTGGCGGAAGAACTCCTCCTGGTCCTTGGTCTCGAAGGTGTTGTAGAAATCGCGATTCCAGGTGTTGAACTGGACTTCCAGCCAAACTCCCAGCAGCGCGAGGCCGACCACCGTGGCGAGCAGGATCAGCCCGGTGCCGCGCTTCTCCGACAGCCAGTAGGGCTTGGTCAGCTTCCACAGGGCAGCCAGGAATCTTTTCTTTTGCATGGAGTTACCTCGGAGAACGCATTTTTTTCTGCGGCCAGTTTACAGAACGGCTACGACAGGGCCAGAATGCCCTCATGCAGCAGGTCTACCGCTTTGGTCCTGCCCCGGAACACCCCGCCCGACATCTTTTCGTCTTCCTGCACGCGAGCGGCGCCGATGCCCGCTCGATGATCCCCACCGCCTTCAAGTACCAGGGGCGCTTCCCGAGCGCCGCACTGGTGGTGCCCAGCGGCTTCGCCCGCTACGGCAAAGACATCAACCGCCAGCAATGGTTCTCCACCTCGGGCCTCACCGACGACAACCGCATGGATCGCATCTCCGCGATCCTGCCGCGCGTCGAGCAACTGATCCGCCGCGAACAAACCAACCACCGCGTGCCGAGCGAACGCACCGTGCTGATCGGCTACTCACAAGGCGGCACCGTCGCACTTGAAGCTGTCAAAGCTTTCCCGGAACTCGCCGGCGCGGTCGTCGCCTACTCCGCCCGCTTCGCCCGCTTGCCCCAGCCCGAATCACGCATGCACTCGCGCATCCACCTCGTCCACGGCGGCTATGACTCCGTCGTCTCCCGCGTCTACGCCGAACGCGCTGCGCGCGTCCTCTCAGGCCTGCACGTCCCCGTCACCCTGGACATCATCGAAGAGCTCGGCCACGCGCTCACTCACGAGGCCATCTGCCGCGGATCGCTACGCCTGCTTCAAGGAATCTACGAACGTCGTCGGGCAACGCTTCACTAGCGAGTGACGGAAGTCTTGGATGTTCAGCCATGTAACCCTCGGCACTAACGACCTGCCGCGCGCCATCGCCTTTTACGACGCGGTGTTGGCGCCGCTTGGCATTGAGCGCGTCCCGGGCAAATACCCCGGGTGGGCGGCATGGCAGCGTCCAGGCGAGGAAGGAAAGCTCTGGGTCGGTCTTCCGTTCAATGGACAGTCTGCAAACCGGGGCAATGGCTGCATGACTGCGTTTGCAGCTCCTTCGCGAACCGCAGTGGATGCTGCCTACGCTGCGGCAATTGCCGCAGGGGGCGTCGATGAGGGACCGCCAGGAGTGCGCTCGTCCTATGCGCCCGATTACTATGGCGCCTACGTCCGCGACCCTGAAGGCAACAAACTGCACTTCGTGCGTCGCGGACAAAAATAGCCAACAGAAAAATGAAGCGCGAAATCGCCGCTGCCCTTTCGATTCTTCTCGCTTCGAGTGTTGCGTTCGCGCAAGGGAATTACCCGGAGAAGCCGGTGCGCATCCTCGTCGGCTTTACTCCTGGCGTGGCGCCGGACGTGGCGGCGCGCCTGGTTGCGGAAAAACTTTCTGAAGCGCTCGCAAAGCCTGTGATTGTCGAGAACGTCACCGGGGCTGGCGGAAATATCGGCGCCGCGCGCGTTGCGCAAGCTGCGCCGGATGGGTATACGCTCGGCATGGTCGGAAATGGGTCGCTCATCTTCAGTCCAAGCATGTACGACAAGCTGGACTTTGATCCCGTCAAGAGTTTCGCGCCGATCTCGCAGATTTTTGTCGCGGCGAATTTGCTGGTGGTTCCTGCTGACTCGCCTGCAAAGACGTTGCCGGAGCTGGTGGCGTTGGCGCGATCGCAGCCGGGGAAGCTCACGTATGCGCATGCGGGCGCGGGGACGTCGCAGCATCTGGCGGCGGAGTTGTTCAAATCGATGGCCAAGCTCGATATCCAGCCCATTGCTTACCGCGGCACCACGGTGCTGCTGCCGGATTTGCTCGCGGGCCGCGTCAGCATGTCGTTCGGCAATGTCGTCAACGTGCTGCCGCTCGTGCGCGACGGCAAGCTGCGGGCGTTCGCGGTGACATCGATCAAGCGTTCGGGGATCGCGCCCGATCTGCCGACCATGGCGGAGTCCGGCTATCCCGGCTTCGAGGCGGTGCCGTGGTTCGGGCTGATGGCGCCGGCCGGCACGCCGCAGGCGATCATCGACCGGCTGCATCGCGAGGCGGCGAAGATCATGCAGATGCCCGACGTACGGAAGAAACTCAGCGACATCGGCGCCGACGCGATTGGCGGCACGCCGGCGGAGCTGGCGGCGCTGATCGAGCGCGAGATTCCGCAATGGGCCAAGGTGATCAAAGGGGCCGGCATCAGGGCCAGCGAGTAGCCAGGCTAAGCGGCCAGCGCGGGGATGTCCCTGAAGAGTTCGAGCGCCTCGGGATTCGAGAGCGCGTCGGTGTTGCCGACCTGCATGCCGTTCACCATGGCTCTCACCGCAAGTTCGACCACCTTGCCATTCTTGGTGCGCGGGATGTCGGGCACCTGGATGACTTTTGCCGGCACGTGGCGGGGAGTGGTGTTTTCCCTGATGCGCTTCTTTATTTTGTCTGTCAGCGCCTCATCGAGGTTGAAGCCGGGGCGCAGGCGGACAAACAGCACGACGCGTGTATCGGTCGGCTTTTCGGGCGGCCAGAGCTGGCCAATGGCGACCGACTCCTCCACCTCGTCGATCTTCTCCACCTGGCGGTAGATTTCCGCGGTGCCGATGCGCACGCCGCCGGGGTTGAGCGTGGCGTCCGAGCGGCCGTAGACAATCATGGTGCCGCGCTCGGTGAGCTCGGACCAGTCGCCGTGCGTCCAGACGCCGGGGAATTTCTCGTAGTAGGCGCTGCGGTATTTCTCGCCGCCCTTGTCGTTCCAGAAGCCGAGCGGCATGGAGGGCAGGGGCTTCACGCAGACCAGCTCGCCCTTCTCGCCCACCACCGGCTCGCCCGCGTCGTTCCAGACTTCCACCGCTGTGCCGAGCGAGCGGCACTGCATCTCGCCGCGGTGCACCGGCAGCACTGCGTTGGCGTCGGCGAACGCGGCCATCACGTCGGTGCCGCCCGAGATGGAGGCGAGGCAGACGTCGGCCTTCACTTTTTCGTAGACGTAGTCGTAGCTCTCAGCCACCAGCGGCGAGCCGGTGGAAATGATCATGCGCATTTCCGCCAGCTGGTGGGTCTCGATCGGCGCCATGCCGCGCTTTTCCAGCGCGTCGATGAATTTCGCCGAGGTGCCGAAGTGGGTGATCCGCTCCTTCTCGGCATAGTCGAAGAGGATCTTGCCGTTGCGCTCGAACGGCGAGCCGTCGTACATCATCACCGTCGCCTCGGCCGCGAGGCCGTGCAACAGCATGTTCCACACCACCCAGTTGGTGGTGCAGAAGTAGAAGAAGCGGTCGCCGGGCCGGATGTCGTACTGCAGTTTGAGCGACTTCAACGATTGCAGCAGCGCGCCGCCGGCCCCATGGACGATGCACTTGGGCGTGCCGGTGGTGCCGGAGCTGAACAGGATGTAGGCCGGATGCTCGAAGGGCATCTGGGCATAGTTGATGTCGGCCGGCGTGTGCTTGCGCAGCCATTCGTCGAGCAGGACGGCCTTGGGAATGTCGGCGATGTCCGGCCGCGGCTGCAGGTTCGGCACCACCACCACCTTGCGCAGCGTCGGCAGCCCCTCGGCGATTTCCTTCACGCGCTCCAGCACGTCGAACTCGCGCCCGCCGTAGCGGTAGCCGTCGGCGACGAAGAGGACTTTCGGCTCGATCTGGCCGAAGCGGTCGAGCACGCCGCTGGTGCCGAAATCCGGCGAGCAGGAAGACCAGACGATGCCCTGCGACAGCGCGGCCAGCGCCAGCACGCCGGTCTCGGGCATGTTCGGGATAAAAGCCGCGGCGCGGTCGCCGGGCCTGAGGCCGAGCTGCGCCAGCGCCTGCGCGGCGCGCGACACGTCGCTAGTGAGATGCGAATAGCTGAGGCGCCGCTGGAAGCCGCGTTCGTCCCAGAACACAAAGGCATCGCCCTGGTCGCCGCGCTTGAGCAGGTTCTCGGCGAAGTTGAGGCGCGCCTCCGGAAACCACTTCGCGCCCGGCATCTTGTCGCCGTCCACCAGCACCGTGCTGCCCTTTTTCGAGGCCACCACCCCGCACCAGTCCCAGACCTCGGACCAGAACTCCTCGGGGTTATCGATCGTCCACTGGTAGAACGCGGGGTAGGTATTCAATTCGAGCTTGTACTTGCGCACGATGTGGCGCGCGAACTGCGTGAGCTGCGCCTGCTCGATCGCCTTCTCGGTCGGTGACCAGATCGGTTCCATGGCCCGACATTATCGCCGACGCCAGACCATCGCCAACCAGGGCTGCTGTTCGCGCGGCAGGCCGTGCGGCCGGTAGTAGTGGGATAGCTCCGTGAAACCCGCGGCCGCCACGTGGCGCCGCCAGGTTTCCAGGTCGTGGTAGGCGCCGTAGCGGCCGCGGTTCCAGCCTTCCTCGTTGCTGCCGTGCGGATTCGAACTGAACAGCACGCCGCCCGGCTTGAGCGTGGCGTGCAGTTCCCCCAGCACGCGCGGCAGCTCCGTGCCCGGGACATGGAACAGCGAGGCGTTGGCGAACACGCCGTCGAAGCGTGCCGACCATGCCGGCGGCAGGTCGAGCTTGAGGAAATCCTGCTCCAGCACCTCGCAGCCGCTGTATTCGCGCGCCATGGCGGCGAAACGCGCCGAGCCTTCCAGGCCCGTCGCTGCATGACCAAAATCGCGGAAGGTCTTCAGGTCGCGCCCGGGTCCGCAGCCGAAATCGAGAATGGTGAAAGGCGGCGTGCTTTCGATCGCACTCAATAGCGCGGCGATGTTCTGCTTTACGTCATGGTCGCGCGTGCCGCTCCAGAATTCCTCCGCGCGCTGGTCGTAATGCGCCAGCGTACGTTGGCTGGTCTCGTCCATGGTCAGGGCTCGGTCTTGGGCCGGTGCACGGTACTGAAATGCGGCTGGGTCAGCACCTCGGGCCGCAGCAGCGCGTCCAGATCGGCGCGCGTCATGAGCTTCCTCTCCAGCACCAGGTCGTAGACGCGCCTGCCGGTGGCGAGCGCCTCCTTGGCGATTTCGCTGGAGCGCGCGTAGCCGACGTAGGGGTTGAGCGCGGTCACCAGCGCGGTGGAATCGTCCAGCAGGCGGCGCGCATGTTCGCGATTCGCGCTGATGCCGCGCACGCAGCGCTCGCCGAGGACCCGGCAGGCCGCCGACAGGTGCGAAATGCTCTTGAACAGGCTGTGCGCGATCACCGGTTCGAAGGCGTTCAGCTGCAGCTGCCCGCCTTCGGCGGCCATGGTGACGGTGATGTCGTTGCCGATGACTTCGAAGGCGACCTGGTTCACGACCTCCGGGATCACCGGGTTGACCTTGCCGGGCATGATCGAGGAGCCGGCCTGCACCGCGGGCAGGTTGATTTCGCCGAAGCCGGCGCGCGGCCCCGAGGAGAGGAGGCGCAGGTCGTTGCAGACCTTGGAGAGCTTCACCGCCACGCGCTTCAGCACGCCCGAGAGCTGCACGAAGGCGCCGGCGTCCTGCGTCGCCTCGATCAGGTTGGGCGAGACGATGAAGCTGACTGAGGTGATGTCGGACAGGATGCGCGTGACGCGCTTCGCGTATTCCGGGTGCGCGTTGATGCCGGTGCCGATCGCGGTAGCGCCGAGGTTGATCTCGCGCGCGAGGCTGCCCGCCTCGCCCAGCCGGCTCTCGTCCTCCTGCAGCATCACCGCGTAGGTCGAAAATTCCTGCCCGAGCGTCATCGGCACCGCGTCCTGCAGCTGCGTACGGCCGACCTTCAAAACGTCGGAAAACTCCTCTGCTTTTTTTTCAAATTCTTTTCTTAAAAAAACCATTTCAGAACACAAATTCCTGATGCCGAATTGCAGCGCGAGCTTGACCGCCGTCGGATAGACGTCGTTGGTGCTCTGCGAAAGGTTAACGTGGTCGAGCGGATGCAGCCGCGCGTAATCGCCCTTCTGCGCGCCCAGCAGCTCGAGCGCGCGGTTGGCGATGACTTCGTTGGCGTTCATGTTGGTCGAGGTGCCGGCGCCGCCCTGGATGACGTCGACGACGAATTCGTCCAGCAGCGCGCCCTGGCGGATCTCCTCGCAGGCGCGCACGATGGCGCCGGCACGCTCGCCGTCGATCAACCCGAGGTCGCGATTGGCCATCGCCGCGGCCTGCTTGACGCAGGCCAGCGCCTCGACGAGGTGCGGATAGATGGAGATCGAGGTGCCGGTGATCGGGAAATTCTCCAGGGCCCGCAGCGTGTGCACGCCGTAGTAGGCCGCGGCCGGCACCTGGCGGTCGCCGATCAGGTCGTGCTCGACGCGGACTGCTTGGTTCATACTGAGGCCGATTCTAGACCCGCATGAAGCTCTTTCTTCAAGTTCTTCTGGTTGCGCTGGCATTGCCTGCGCATGCTGCTCCAGCGATGGTGGCCGCCGCCAATCCCCTTGCCGCGCGCGCAGGCATCGAGATCCTGCGCGCCGGCGGCAGCGCCGTGGACGCAGCGATCGCGGTGCAGATGGTGCTCAACCTGGTGGAGCCGCAATCCTCCGGCATCGGCGGTGGCGCCTTCGTGCTGCACTGGAACGCCGCGGAAAAGCGCATCTCGGCCTATGACGGCCGGGAAACCGCGCCGGCTGCCGCGCGTCCAGACCGTTTTCTGCGCCCGGACGGTTCGCCGATGGGCTTGGGCGAAGCCATCGGCTCGGGACGCTCAGTGGGCGTGCCCGGCGTGTTGCGGGTGCTGGAGTTGGCGCACGCAAAACATGGCCGCCTGCCGTGGCGGCGCCTGTTCGAGCCTGCCCTCCGCCTGGCCGAGGAGGGCTTTGCGGTGTCGCCGCGCCTGCACCGGCTGATCGCCAGCGATCCCTTGCTGCAGCGGAACGCGGCAGCGCGCGCTTATTTCTATCTTCCCGAAGGCCGCGCGCTGCCTGTGGGCCATCTCCTGAAGAATCCGGAACTCGCCGCCGTTCTGCGCCGCGTGGCGGACGAAGGCGCCGATGCGTTCTACCGCGGCGACATCGCGCGCGACATGGTCGCGGCCGTCGCTTCCCACCCGCTGCCCGGTGATCTCACCGAACAGGATCTCGTCGGCTATCGCGCGCTCGAGAGAGAAGCCGTGTGCGGCAGCTATCGCAGGCAACGCATCTGCGGCATGCCGCCGCCGAGTTCCGGCGGCATCGCGATACTGGCGATGCTCGGCATTCTCGAGCGCTTCGACATGGCGAAAGTACGCCCTAACTCGAGCCAGGCGGTGCACCTGTTCTCGGAGGCAGGGCGCCTCGCTTACGCCGATCGCGACCACTACGTCGGCGATCCTGAATGGGTGCGGGTTCCGACCGCTGGACTGATTGATCCGGATTACCTGCACGAACGCGCAACGCTGATCAGAGCGGAAAAAAGCATGATCCGGGCATCGCCCGGAAAGCCGGCGGGCGCAACCGTGACGCTGGGTGCGGATGCGACGCTGGAATCGGCGGGCACCAGCCACTTGTCGGTCGTCGACGCGCAGGGCAACGCGGTAGCGATGACCACCACCGTCGAATCGGCGTTCGGCAGCCGGATCCTGGTGCATGGCTTCCTGCTCAACAACCAGCTCACCGATTTCTCTTTCGTGCCGGAGGAAGGCGGCAAGCCGCTCGCCAACCGCGTCGAGGCGGGCAAGCGCCCTCGCAGCTCGATGGCGCCGACCCTGGTGTTCGCTCCCGATGGGGCATTTTCGATGGCGGTCGGATCCGCAGGCGGCACCGCGATCATCAACTACGTCGCCAAGGCGCTGGTCGGCGTCATCGACTGGAAGCAGAGCCTGCAGCAGGCGATCGCCGCACCGAATATGGGCAGCCGCAACCGCGACACCGAAATCGAGCGCGGCAGTGCACTGGAAAGCACCGCGGCAACCCTGCGGGCCATGGGCCACCCCGTGGCGGTCATTGACCAGGTCAGCGGATCGCAGGGCATCGCGCGCACGTCCCGCGGGCTGCAGGGGGGCGTCGACCCCCGCCGCGAGGGCGTGGTGCTGGGCGGTCAGCTAGATTAGAATTGTTTCACTTTCAATAGGGAGAGCTTCATGAAACGTCTCGCAATTCTCGCCTGCGCCCTCGCCGTCAGCTTCTCGGCCGCCGCGCAGGACGGCACGCTCGGCAAGATCAAGTCCAGTGGCGCCATTACCGTCGGCCATCGCGACGCTTCGGTGCCCTTCTCCTACTACAACGACAAGCAGGAGCCCATCGGCTATGCCATGGACCTGTGCCTGAAGATCGTCGACGCGGTCAAGGCCGAACTGAAGATGCCGGCGCTGAAGGTCAACTATCAGCTGGTCACCTCGGCCAACCGCATCCCGCTGATGGCCAACGGCACCATCGACCTCGAGTGCGGCTCCACCACCAACAACGTCGCGCGCCAGGAGCAGGTCTGGTTCACGATGACGCACTTCGTTACCGCCAACCGCTGGATCGCCAAGAAGTCCGCCAACATCAAGACGCTGGCCGACCTGAAGGGCAAGACCATCGTCTCGACAGCCGGCACCACCAACATCAAGCAGATCACTGAGATCAACGCGGCGCAGAGCCTCGGCATGAACATCATCTCGGCCAACGGCCACCCGGAAGCCTTCCAGATGGTGGAAACCGGCCGCGCGGTGGCGTTCGTGATGGATGACATCCTGCTCGCCAGCCTGGCCGCCCAGTCGCAGAAGCCGGGCGACTACGAAATATCGGCGATCGGACTGTCGGTCGAGCCCTACGGCATCATGGTGAGGAAGGACGACAAGGCCTTCAAGGCAGTCGCCGACAAGGCGATGTCCGCGGTCTACAGCTCGGGCCAGATCAACGCCATCTACTCGACATGGTTCGAGAAGCCGGTGCCGCCGAAAGGCATCAACCTGAACCTGCCGATGAGTTCGGCGTTCAAGAAGGTGGTCGCCAAGCCCACCGACTCGGGCGATCCGAAGGCTTACGAGTAATCCGCAACAGTGAATCAACGGGGAGCTTCGGCTCCCCGTTTCTGTTGAGGCCGGGGTTGGCAGACACGTGAACTACCACTGGAACTGGGGAATCCTGCTGCAGCCTGAGCCTGGCGGCACGGGCAGCTACCTCCACTACCTGTTCGTCGGCCTCGGCTGGACGCTGCTCACCGCGCTCGCGGCGTGGGTGATCGCGCTGGCGATCGGCTCGGTGGTCGGCACGCTGCGCACCACGCCGCATAAGTGGATCGTCCGGCTGGGCAACGCTTACGTCGAGCTGTTCCGCAACATCCCGCTGATCGTGCAGATGTTCCTGTGGTTCTTCGTGGTGCCGGAACTGCTGCCGACGGCGATCGGCGACTGGATCAAGCAGGTGCCGCCGCCCTGGGGCTCGTATGTGCCGGCGGTGCTGTGCCTCGGCCTGTTCACCTCGGTGCGCGTCGCCGTGCAGGTGAAGGCCGGCATCGGCTCGCTGTCGCGCGGCCAGGGCATGGCCGGCACCGCGCTCGGGCTGACGCTCGGCCAGAACTACCGTTTCGTGCTGCTGCCGCAGGCGTTCAGGATCGTGCTGCCGCCGCTCACCTCGGAATCCATGAACGTAGTCAAGAATTCCTCGGTGGCGCTGACGATCGGCCTGCTGGAGCTCACCGGCCGCGCGCGCGCGATGCAGGAGTTCAGCTTCCGCGTCTTCGAAGCCTTCACCGCGGCCACCGTCATCTACCTGCTGACCAACCTGCTGGTGGTGATCGGCATGCGCATGCTGGAAAACAGGGTGCGCGTGCCGGGGCTGATCGCCGCCTCGCCGACGGCCGGGGGCCACTGATGGCGGCGGGAAAATGAGCGGCTACGACTTCGACGTCATCCAGCGCTCCTGGGTCTACCTGTTCCGGGACGGCATGACCTTCACGCTGACGCTGACCGCGCTGGCGATGATCGGCGGCATTTTCTTCGGCACGCTGCTGGCGATGATGCGGCTGTCGAAGTTCCGGCTGCTCGGCCTGGCCGCCGGCGGCTACGTGAACCTGATGCGCTCGCTGCCTCTGGTGCTGGTGATTTTCTGGTTCTTCTTCCTGGTGCCCTACATCGGCGCCTGGGTCATCGGCGCCAAGGATCCGGTCAAGGTCGGCTCTTTCCTCTCCGCCGTCATCACCTTCACCATGTTCGAGGCGGCCTACTACTGCGAGATCATGCGCGCCGGCATCCAGTCCGTGGCGCGCGGCCAGGTCTGGGCGGGTTACGCGCTCGGACTCAACTACTGGCTGACGATGGGCAGGATCGTGCTGCCGCAGGCCTTCCGCAACATGCTGCCGGTGCTGCTGACGCAGACCATCATTCTTTTTCAGGATACTTCGCTGGTCTACGTGATCTCGGCCACCGACTTCCTCGGCGCCGCGTCGAAGGTCGCCAACCGCGATTACCGCCTGGTCGAGATGTACACCTTCGTCGCCGTGATCTACTTCGTCGTCTCGTTCGGCCTGTCATCCCTCGTGAAGAGCCTGCAAACCCGCATCGCCATCATCCGGTAGGAAAAAATGATCTCCATCAAAAACATCAGCAAGTGGTACGGCTCCTTCCAGGTGCTGACCGACTGCTCCACCGAGGTGAAAAAGGGCGAGGTAGTGGTGGTCTGCGGCCCCTCGGGCAGCGGCAAGTCCACCCTCATCAAGTGCGTCAACGCCCTGGAGCCGTTCCAGAAAGGGGACATCACGGTGGACGGCATCTCGGTGGGCGACTCGAAGACCGACCTGCCCAAGCTGCGCTCGCGCATCGGCATGGTGTTCCAGAACTTCGAGCTGTTCCCGCACCTCTCGGTGACCGAGAACCTGACGCTGGCGCAGGTCAAGGTTCTCGGCCGCACCGAGGAGGCCGCGCGCGACAAGGGACTCAAGCTGCTCGACCGCGTCGGCCTGCTCGCGCACAAGGATAAGTTCCCCGGCCAGCTCTCGGGCGGCCAGCAGCAGCGCGTGGCGATCGCCCGCGCGCTATCCATGGACCCGATCGCGATGCTGTTCGACGAACCGACCTCGGCGCTCGACCCGGAGATGATCAACGAAGTGCTGGACGTGATGGTCGAGCTGGCGAAGGAAGGCATGACCATGATGGTGGTCACGCACGAGATGGGCTTCGCGAAAAAGGTCGCGCACCGCGTGATCTTCATGGACGCCGGCAAGATCATCGAGGACTGCAGCAAGGATGACTTCTTCGGCACGCCGCGCTCCGAGCGCGCGCAGCTGTTCCTCTCGAAAATCCTGCAGCACTGAAATAAGGGGGTCAGACCCCTTTATTTTCCCCGCCATGAAAATGCATGAGAACTCGCTGTTCGCGGTTTTGCTGCGCTCGCCGTGGTGGATCAGCATCGGCATCGCCCTGGCGACCGCGGCCGCATCGCGCTTCATGCTGGAGAAGTTCTCGTTTCCGGAGTTCTACGCGGCGTTCATCGCCCTGCCGTTCCTGGTCATCGGCAGCGTCGCGGGCTGGAAGCAGCTGCGTGCGCCCAGCGCGAAGCGTATCGCCGGCAGGCTGGAAGCGCTGCGCGCGCTGTCATGGGATGATTTCTCGGCTGCCATGGAAGAAGCCTTCCGTCGCGACGGCTATGCGGTGAGCCGGTTCAAGGGCGCGGGCGCCGATCTGGAACTGACTCGCGCCGGCCGTGTTTCCCTCGTCGCCTGCAAGCGATGGAAAGCGACCCGCACCGGCGTCGAGCCGCTGAAAGAACTCGATGCCGCGAAGCGGGCAAGCGAAGCGGGCGAAAGCGTATATGTTGTCGCGGGCGATATCACCGACAATGCGCGCAACTTCGCGGCGCAATCCAACATCCGGCTGCTGCACGACGCCGAGCTGACGGAGTTTCTGCGCACCGCGGGAAAAAAAGCCTAGCGGCGCTCCACGCGCTCGACACGCTCACGCATCGCGTCGCTCATCCGGTAGTCCGGAAAACGCCTGCGGAATTCCGCGAGCGCCTTGTCGGCCTCCTCGTGCTTGCCTTCGAGTCGCAGCGTGGCGATGCGCTCCAGCTCGCGCTCGGGCGGCGCCTCCAGCCGGGCAACCTGCGCGGGACGTTCCTGCACCGGCGCAGGCCTGGCGGCAGGCGCGGGCGGCGGCGCAGCGGCGCTACCGGCGTCGGCCATGCTGCGCTTGGCAAGCGCCGCGCCCGCCTGCGGCGCTCGCGCGGCGGCTTCGGCGTCACGCGAGACACGCTCCTCGGCCTGTCGCGCGGCGGGTCCGGCGATGCTGGACTCGGGCCGAATCGAGTCGCGCTCCGCCTTGGATCTTCCCGCGATCATGCCGGCTACGTTGCCCAATCCGTCGGATGGATCGGTGGACTGCGCGGCGGGCGCGGGCACAGCAACGTCCGGCGCCTGGTCGCGGCCCAGTTCGTTGAAGGCCTTGGGCTCGTCACGTGATTCACGTGTCGCAGCGGCGGACTTGGCCGCCCTGAGCTGTGTATCGGCCTTCAGATTCAAGGACGCAACCTGCCCCTTTTCCTGCTGTGGGATGGGCGGGGCGGGCGGCGGCGCCATCGACTGGAGCTCCGGGGCTTCCTGCTGGATGCGCAGCGTGACGGTAATCGAAAGGACGAGCACCGCGGCGAGCGACAGCGGCACGGCCCAGCGTTGCGTCCAGGCCTTAGGGGGCCGGCGGCTGGCGGCGAGGATCGCCTCGTCGAGCGCGCGCGGCGGCTCCTCCGCGCCGAGCGCGCGGTAGGCGGCCGTCACCTTGGGGTTTTGCTCGTCAGCCATCGCCGATCGCCTCTTTCAGCTTGGACACCGCGTAGCGCAAGCGGCTCTTCGCGGCCTCCTCGTTGGTGCCGGTCGCGCGCGCGATCTCCGGCACGCTCATCTCGGCCTCCTGGTGCAGCAGGAAAGCCTCGCGCTGCGCGGGCGGCAGCGCCTCGAGCGCCCGCGTGAATTTTTCGAGTGCCTGCCTGGCTTCGAGGATTCTGGGGGGTTCGAATCCGGGGTTGGCGGAAATTTCGCTTTCAGTGTCCAAGGAAACGACTTGCAACCCCTTTTTCCGCCAGTGATCAACCAGCCGGTTGTGCGCGATGGTGTACAGCCAGGTGCTGAACTTCGCCTGGGGTTCATACCGTCCGCGCGCCTCGATCGCCCGCATCCAGATCTCCTGGTAGAGCTCCTCGGCCACCGCACGATCGCGCAGGCTGCGCAGCACGAAGCGGAAAAGGCCGCCCTTGTGGCGGCGGTAAAGCTCGTCGAAGGCGCCGGCATCGCCTTCGCGGTACGCGAGCATCAGCTGTTCGTCGCCGGCGGCCATCGCCTCCTAGTCTACCCGGGCCTCCGCGTCCTTCACGCGGGCGGCTCGGCTGCGAAGCCCGGAAACGGATTCGGCCCCGGCCGCGAAGCCGGCTGGACCGCGCAGGGCGCGCTGGCCCTGGGAATGATCCCGCGCGCGAGCAGGTTCTGGCAGCTGTCGTAGTAGATGACCACCGTTTCGGCCGGCTCGCCGGAAGCGCGCTCGAAGCCCACATAGCGGACCGGCGATGTCTCGCTGCGGCCATACCCAGTGCCGAGCGGCGCTTCGGCCGAACGGAGCATACTGGCAGCGCCGCTGGCCGCGGCGTCGCGTCGTCCGCTTATTTCGCCGTTCGCCGATTTCGCCAGCGGCGCCGCCGGGGCGATCTCTGAGATCGGCGCCGGTTCCGGCGCCTTTTTCCGGAACACCGCCACGCCGATCGCGCCGAGATTGTCCGGCCGGCCGGTACGCGTGGCATAGGAATCGGCCAGCGTGGTGAAGTAGAACGCCGCCGTGCGCGACAGATCCTTGCGCCAGCCCTTCAATTCCAGCGCGCGCCCGGGCTGCAGCACGTAGCCGCTTTGCTGCACGGTGGCGGTCTCGCCGCTGATTACATTGACCCCGTCGACCGACAGCACCGCCAGCACCTCCTCGCCCTGCCGGCTGCGCAGGTTCAGCTGGTATTCGTTGCCGGGCTTGCCGATCACGTAGGCCCGGCCCGCATGCCAGTACACGGGCAGCGGGCGGCCCTCATTGCGGTCGTAGACGGTCAGGTCGGCCAGGCCGCCGACCGCGGTAGCAGGGGTGGAACAACCCGCCGAAACGGCCGCCAGCAGCGCCGCACCGGCCCATTGAACGAATTTCATGACGTTACCTCCAATAAAAGTGGGTACGAAGGAGTGAAACGCGAACAATGGCCGAAAGGGTTTGGGCAGTTCGCGTAAAATTCGCGGCCTTCTGAAGCCCCGCGGAACGACATGACGAGCAAAACCACCTACGACTGCAACAAGTGCCCCGGTTACTGCTGCAGCTACCCCCTGATCGAGGTTTCGCGCGCCGACATCGCGCGCCTGGCGAAGCACTTCGAGCTCGACTACGAAACCGCCGAAGAGCGCTTCACGCTGTACGACAAGGAAGAAAAGGTGCGCGGCCTGCGCAAGCATAAGGACGAGTCCTTCGGCAGCGTCTGCCGCTTCTTCGACCGCAAGGAGCGCCGCTGCACGGTCTACGCGGCACGCCCTGAAGCCTGCCGCGGCTACCCCTACAGTAAGAGCTGCGGCTACTACCAGTTCCTGCAATTCGAACGTAAACTCCAGGACGACAAGACGTTCGTCGCCATGACACGATAGCGCGACAGGGAGCTTCAGCCATGCCACACCGCAATGTCGTTTTGGTTCTTGCCGCCCTGGCCGCTCTGGCCGGCTGCGCGACCCGGCCATCGGAACCGCCTGTGACAGCGGATCAGGTCAGCGTGCATGAATCGGTCGCCAGCGCGCCCGTGAACTACCGGATCATCAAGCGGCTATGGATCGAGTCCTGGGTCAGCGCCTTCGGCTCGCCTTCCTACAGTTCGCAAGACGAAGCGGCGGCGTCATTCCGGCAGAAGGCCGCGAACCTTGGCGGCAACGGCGTCATCAATTTCGCTTGCTACACCAAGCAGGGCTTCTTCGGCTTCGGCCGCGGCTCCCTCGCCTGCAACGGCACGGTCGTCCGGTTCCTCTGATTCCTATTTCTTCGCCAGCGCCGCAGCGCGCAGGCTCGAGAGCGTCGCCGAGGGCGTGATCGCCTCCGAATCGATCCGCAGTTCCAGGATCGCCGGTTTGCCGGAAGCCACCGCGCGCTGGAACGCCGGCGCGAATTCCGCGGTGCGTGCCACCGTCTCGCCATGGCCGCCGAAGGCGCGCGCATAGGCGGCAAAGTCCGGATTCGCCAGCTCGGTGCCTGAAACTCGGCCCGGATACTCGCGTTCCTGGTGCATCCGGATAGTGCCGTACATGCCGTTGTTCACCACCAGCACGATGATCGCGGCGCCGTACTGCATCGCGGTGGCGAACTCCTGGCCGTTCATCAGGAACTCGCCGTCGCCGGCCAGCGCGACCACTGTGCGCTTCGGCGCGGCGATCTTCGCCGCCACCGCCGCCGGCACGCTGTAGCCCATCGAGCCGCTGGTAGGCGCGAGCTGCGTACGCCAGCCTTTATATTGGAAATGCCGGTGCAGCCAACTGGCAAAATTTCCCGCGCCGTTGGTGAGGATCGCATCCTCGGGCAGGTTCTGCGACAGCCAGGCGATGACTTCGCCGTAATGCAGCGCGCCCGGCATCGGAATGGGCTTGTTCCATTCCAAATAATTATTGTGAATCTCTTTTGAATTTTCTTTCCAGCTCGTATTCAGTTTCAACGAAGCAAGCGCGGAAACAAACTCCTCATAGTTCGAGTTGATCGGCAACGTCGCCTGGTAGACCCGTCCCAGCTCTTCGGCGCCGGCGTGCACGTGCACCAGCTTCTGCTTCGGCACCGGCACCTCGAGCAGCGTGTAGCCGCTGGTGGTCATCTCGCCCAGGCGCGCGCCGATCACCAGCAGGACGTCCGCATCCTTCACGCGCTGCGCAAGCTTCGGATTGAGGCCGATGCCGACGTCGCCGGCGTAGTTCGGATGCCGGTTGTCGAAATAATCCTGGCAGCGGAACGAGGCGCCCACCGGAATGCCGGCGCGCCCAGCCCAGGCCTGCAGCGCGTCGCTCGCGCTTTTCGTCCAGCCTCCGCCACCGACGATGACGAATGGATGCTTCGCGCCATTGAGCAGGCGCTCGAGTTCCTTCATGTCCGCGGGCGCTGGCGCCGCGCGCGGCGTGCGGTAGTGCGGCACATCGGCAACCGCAGCCTCCGAGAACAGCATGTCCTCCGGCAGCGCGAGCAGCACCGGGCCGGGCCGGCCCGAGGTGGCGACGTGGAAAGCGTGGCTCACGTACTCGGGGATGCGCTCGGCGCGGTCGATCTGCGCCACCCACTTGGTGAGCGGCCCATACATGCGCCGGTAGTCCAGCTCCTGGAAGGCTTCGCGCTCGACGAAATCGTTGCCGACCTGGCCGACAAAGACGAGCATCGGCGAGGAATCCTGAAACGCGGTATGCACGCCGACCGAGCCGTTGGTCGCGCCGGGTCCGCGCGTGACGAACAGCACGCCCGGTGCACCGGTGAGCTTGGCCCAGGCCTCGGCCATGTAGGAAGCGCCGCCTTCCTGGCGGCAGATGATGAACCTGAGCTTGTCCCTGAGATCGTGCAGGCCATCCAGCACCGGCAGGAAGCTCTCGCCCGGCACGCCGAAGGCGGCGCGCACGCCGTGGCCGGCTAGCGCATCGGCGAGGATGCGGCCACCGTGCCTGGTTTTCAAATCGGGTTTCAAGTTCCCCAGGCTTTTCTCAGGGCGCGCGCGCAATCGGAGAGCGCCGTGTTTGCGGTGTCCAGCACGCGGCCCATGGTGATGAAGCCATGCACCATGTCGGGATGATTTTTGTATTCGACCGGTACGCCTTCCTTCTGCATTCGCTCCGCGTACTCCTTGCCCTCGTCCACCAGCGGATCGAAGCCTGCGGTAATCACATAGACCGGCGGGAGCTTCGCGAGACTTTTCGCGAGCAGCGGCGACGCGCGCCAGTCAAGCCAGTCTTTTTCGTTCGGCAGGTAATGGCCGCGGAAATACTCCATGCTTTTTTTCGTCAGCAGGTACCCTACGGCGTTGCGCTCGATCGACGGATGCTTCATGCGCTGGTCCACACCAGGATAGATCAGCACCTGGAAGGAAATCGCCGGACCGCCCGCATCGCGCGCCATCAGCGCCATCACCGTGGCGAGGTTGCCGCCCGCGCTGTCGCCGGCGACGGCGATCTGCTTCGGGTTTATTTTGAGTATGTCTCCGCCGCTGGCGATCGCCGTCAGCGCCGACCAGCAATCGTCTACCGCCGCCGGAAAAGGCGCCTCGGGTGCTTTCCGATATTCCACCGAGAACACCGCGCATCGCGCGGCATTGCACAGCGTGCGACAGACGACATCGTGCGTGTCGAGGTCGCCGATCACCCAGCCGCCGCCGTGGAAGTAGACGAGTGCCGGGAGAATTTCGTCCTTGCTCGCACCTTTGGGGCGATAAGTACGGAAAGGTACCGGCCCGGCTTTTCCGGGTGCCATCATCAGCTGAACGTATTCGACCGCGGGCGGATCGGGCGTGAGCGCGCCTCGCGTGTCGCGGTAGAGCCGGCGCGCGACCGCGGGCGGCACGTCGAAATAGGCCGGCAGCAAAGACTTTGCGGCACGCTCGAGCAGGGCCACCAGTTGCGGATGCAGAGCCATTACTTTGCCGCGCCCAGCATTTTCTTCAGCCGCTCGACGAAGAACGGCGCGCATTTCATGATGCGCGTGTCCTGCGAGATCATGAACGGCCGATTCTTCGCGAGGTAAGTCTGCCACTCCGGATCGGCCTGCATCGCGGCGCGGCACTTGTCGCGCTGGTTCAGGTCGTCGTAGGCCCACAGGTGCACCACCAGGTTGAGCGGCCCGGACTCGGTAACGTAGTAGCCCACCATGTGCGGCAGGTGCTTCAGCTGCACCTTCATGCCGAACTCCTCGTAATTCTTGAAGTACTGGCCTGCGGTACCGACCTGCAGCGTATACATGCGTTCCTCGACGTACATCGCGCGCTCTCCTCCGGGGTGGGACTTCGATTATAGTAGTGCGATGCACGACGATATCAACACGCTGCGCCGCATATTGAAAGAGAGCCGCGTAATCGCGGTTGTCGGCCTGTCGGCGCAATGGCACCGGCCGAGTTATTTTGCCGCCAAGTACATGCTCGAGCACGGCTACCGCGTGATCCCGGTGAACCCCCAATACCCGGAAGTGCTCGGGCAGAAGTGCTACGCCTCGCTGCGCGACATCCCCCGCAGTATTGCCGCACAGGTCGACCTGGTGGACGTGTTCCGCAAGACCGCGGACGTGCTGCCGGTCGCCGAGGACGCGATCGCCATCGGCGCGAAGGTCTTCTGGCAGCAGCTCGGGGTGAAGAACGAGGCGGCCGGCGCCCTGGCCCGCTCGAAGGGGCTGGAAACCGTCATGGACCGCTGCGTGAAGATCGAGCATGGGCGCCTGTTCGGCGGCCTCAACTGGGTGGGGGTCAATACCCGGGTGATTTCGGCGAAAAGGCCCCGCTGGCTGGCGTACTAGCGGCACCGCTGCGGAAGCTACTAGGCAAGTCCCCGTCCAGCGGCTAAGCTGCTTCACATGGCCCGCCCCATTCGCGTATTCGACGGCAGTTTCGGGCGCCTGCAGTTGATCGAGGCGGCCGCGGGCGACCCCCCGCAGACCAGCCCGGTACCCCTGATCGTGGTCAAGCAAGAGGGCGCCGATCTCGACCTGTGGGTGGACGGCGTGCCGCTGCGCCTGACGCGCGAGAGCCTGCTGTTCCTGAGCCCTGGCGCGACCAGCGAAACCGTTTTCGAGCCCGGTACGACTTCTGCGCAACTACTGTGCTTTCATGCGTCCACCGACTGGCTGCGCGGCAGCTTCCCGGCGGTGTTCGACGCGGCCAGCCGCGCCTTCGGCCCGTCGCGCGAGAACATCACCGCGCGCATCCGCCAGCTCGCCGACACGCTGGTGGTCGAAGTGCTGAACGACCAGTTCCTCTCCCACGAGCGGCTTGAATTCATGTTGCAGGAACTGATGCTGTCGATCGTGGAAACCTATCTCGCGCGGCGCCAGTCCGGCGCGCGCATGTGGCGCGGCTCGCCGTTCGCCGACAACCGCATCCGCAAGGCGCTCGCGCTGCTGCGCGCGCACCCGAACAAGGACGTGAACATGAACGACCTGGCCAGCCAGGTCGGCCTGTCGCGCTCGCGCTTCTACGACCTGTTCCAGACCAGCACCGGCCGCTCGCCGCGCTCCTATCTCGACCTGCTGTGCGTCGAGTCGGCGATCGCCAAGCTTTCCTCGGGCAGCGCCAAAATCGCCGAGGTGTCGGCCGAGCTGGGCTTCTCGGCGCAATCCAATTTCACCCGCTTCTTCCAGCAGCAGGTCGGCATCCCGCCCTCGGAATACCGGCGCGCGGCGGGCAAGCCGAACACGGATCCGCAGGACGAGCCCCAGGGCTGATTGCGCGGGGCAGATCGACGTTCCCTGGCACGTGTCTTGCTCGTTCCTGAGAGGGGAATCCGCTTGGAACGACGTCAACAGTTCGATGAAATGCGCGCCGCCAACGGCAAGGTGCGGCCCCACTTCGGCCCAATCGCGGAGTGGCTCGCCAAGACCCCCGCCAAGCGGGTCGCCGAGAAGCGCCGCGAGGCCGACCTGCTGTTCCACCGCGTCGGCATCACCTTCGCCGTCTACGGCGACGAGGCGGGCGCGGAGCGGCTGATCCCCTTCGACACCATCCCGCGCGTCATCCCCAAGACGGAATGGGACGAACTGGCGAAGGGCCTGGCGCAGCGCGCCAATGCGCTGAACCGCTTCCTTGAGGACATCTACCACGGGCAGGCGATCATCAAGGCGGGCGTGATTCCGCCCGAGCAGGTGCTGAAGAACCCGGGCTACCAGAAGGAAATGCGCGGCATCGACCTGCCGAACGGCATCTACTCGAGCATCGCCGGCATCGACCTCGTGCGCCACTCCGACGGCAAGTACTACGTGCTCGAGGACAACCTGCGCACCCCGTCGGGTGTGTCGTACATGATCGAGAACCGCAAGATGATGATGCGGCTCTTTCCGGAACTCTTCGAGCGCCAGACTGTACTGCCGGTCGAGCACTACCCGGCGATGCTGTTGGAGACGCTGCGCGCCGGGGCGCCGCCGCGCGTGCGCGACCCGATGGTGGCGGTACTCACGCCGGGCCAGCACAACAGCGCCTACTTCGAGCATGCCTTCCTCGCGCAGCAGATGGGCGTGGAACTCGTGGAAGGACCGGACCTGTTCGTCAAGGACAACACGGTCTACATGCGCACCACCAGCGGCCGCCAGCGCGTGGACGCGATCTACCGCCGCATCGACGACGCCTATCTGGATCCGAAAGCCTTCCGCAAGGACTCGATGCTGGGCGTGCCGGGACTGTTCGCGGCCTACCGCGCGGGCAATCTGTCGCTCGCCAACGCGGTTGGCACCGGCGTCGCGGACGACAAGTCCACCTATCCGTTCGTGCCGGAAATGATCAGGTTCTACCTCAAGGAAGAGCCGATCCTCGCCAACGTGCCGACCTGGCAGTGCCGCGACCCGAAGGATCTCGCGCACGTTCTGGAGAATCTCGCCGAGATGGTGGTCAAGGAAGTGCAGGGCTCGGGCGGCTACGGCATGCTGGTCGGTCCGGCGGCGACGCCGAAGGAGCTCACGGCTTTTCGCAAGCTGCTGAAAGCCAACCCGGCCAACTACATCGCGCAGCCGACGCTGTCGCTCTCCACCTGCCCCACTTTCGTCCAGCGCGGCGTGGCGCCGCGCCATGTCGACCTGCGGCCCTACGTGCTCTCGGGCAAGGAAGTGAAGATGGTGCCCGGCGGCCTCACGCGCGTCGCGCTGAAGGAAGGGTCGCTGGTCGTGAATTCGTCCCAGGGCGGGGGAACGAAAGATACCTGGGTGGTTGAATGAAAAATCGAATGCTTTCGATTTTTGCCTGCTGATGCTTTCGAGGGTTGCCGACCGGATTTACTGGATGAGTCGCCAGATGGAGCGCGCCGAGAACATGGCGCGCATCCTCGGCGTGACTTCGACCATGGTGCTGTTCGGCACCAAGGAGACGCGCGAACAGAACCTGCTCGCGCCGCTCACCATCACCGACAGCGGCGAGCGCTACTTCAGCCAGAAGAAGCCGGCAACGTTGCGGGGGCTGGTGGATTTCCTCGCCCTGGACCCGGAAAACCCGTCCTCGATCTACAGCTGCCTGCGTCTGGCGCGCGAAAACGCACACGCGGTGCGCTGGCAAATCACCTCCGAGATGTGGGAAACCCTGAACGCCACCTGGATCGAGATGAAGCGGGTGCGGCGCGCTGACCTGGTGGGCGCCGCGGCGACCGATTTCTTCGACTGGGTGAAGGAACGCTCGCACCTGTTCCGCGGCGTCACCTACGGCACCATTGTGCGCGGCGAGGCGTTCAATTTCTCGCGCCTCGGCACCTTTCTCGAGCGCGCGGACAACACCGCGCGCATCCTGGATGTGAAATACCACGTGCGTCTGCCGTCGGTGGAAGATGTCGGCGGCGCGCTGGACCACTACCAGTGGACGGCGCTGCTGCGCTCGGTATCCTCGTTCGAGACCTACCGCGCCCTCTACCGCGACCAGATCTACCCCATAAAGGTGGCGCAGCTGCTGATCCTCGAACGGCGCATGCCGCGATCGCTGGCCGCCTGCTTCGAGCAGGTGACGCAGGCGATGGAACGCCTGCAGGGCCAGCACGACCGCGCCGCGCGCCGGCTGGCGGGGGAAATCTTCGTGCGCCTCACCCACGCCGACATCGAGGAAATCTTCCAGGGTGGCCTGCACGAGTACCTGACCGAATGCATCGCCGACATGCACGAACTGGGCGGCCGCATTCAGAAGGCCTATCTGGGCACCGCCTAGCCCGGAACAACCCATGTCCATCCACGTCCTGCTGACCCATGTCACGCACTACCGCTACGACCGGCCGATCGCGCTCGGGCCGCAGATCGTGCGCCTGCGCCCGGCGCCGCACGCGCGCACGCCGGTCTTGTCTTACGCGCAGCGCGTGACGCCGGCCAAGCATTTCGTCAACTGGCAGCAGGACCCGCAGTCGAACTGGCTCGCGCGCCTGGTTTTCCCGGAGCCGGTGCGCGAGCTGAAGATCGAAGTCGAGCTGGTGGCCGAAATGTCGGTGATCAATCCGTTCGACTTCTTCCTCGAGCCGCGCGCCGAGAAAACACCGTTCAAGTACGAGGAGGCGCAACTGCACGAACTCGCGCCCTATCTCGTGCGCAGCGCGCTGACGCCGCGCTTCAAGCGTTACCTCGATGCCGTGCCGCGCGAGCCGACGCCGACCGTGGACTTCCTGGTGGCGCTGAACGCGCGCCTGGCGAAGGACATCCGGTACTTGATCAGGATGGAACCCGGCATCCAGACGCCGGAGGAAACGCTCACCAGCGCGAGCGGCTCCTGCCGCGATTCGGGCTGGCTGCTGGTGCAGCTGCTGCGCCACCTCGGCATCGCCGCGCGATTCGTCTCGGGCTACCTGATCCAACTCAAGCCCGACGTGAAATCGCTCGACGGCCCCTCGGGTACCGACGTGGATTTCACCGACCTGCACGCCTGGTGCGAGGCCTACCTGCCGGGCGCCGGCTGGGTCGGCCTGGATGCCACCTCGGGCCTGTTTGCCGGCGAAGGCCACATCCCGCTCGCCTGTTCGCCCGAGCCCGGCAGCGCCGCGCCGATCACCGGCGCCACCGACAAGGCGGAAGTCGAATTCACGCACCTGATGCGCGTCGAGCGAGTGTGGGAAGCGCCGCGCGTCACCAAGCCTTATACCGAGGAACAGTGGTCCACCATCAATGCGCTCGGCCTGAAAGTGGACGCCGACCTGGCCGCGCGCGACGTGCGCCTCACCATGGGCGGCGAACCGACATTTATTTCGGTTGATAACCGAGACGACCCCGAGTGGTCCACTGACGCAATGGGGCCCAACAAGCGCAAGCTGGGCGCCCAACTGCTGCAAAAGCTGAAACAGAAATACGCCCCAAAGGGCCTGCTTCACTACGGCCAGGGCAAATGGTATCCGGGCGAGCAGCTGCCGCGCTGGTCGTTGTCCTGCTACTGGCGCAAGGACGGCGAGCCGATCTGGGAAAACGCGGCGCTGTTCGCCGACGAAGGCCGCGACAACGGCGCCACCGAAGCGCAGGCGGCGCAGTTCCTGCGCGCGCTCGCGGCCAGGCTCTCGCTCGACCCGAAATACATCTTCCCGGCATTCGAGGACACCTGGTACTACCTGTGGCGCGAACGTCAGTTGCCGGGCAACGTCGATCCCTTCGATTCGCGGCTCGATGACCCGCTCGAGCGGGCGCGCCTGCGCAAAATATTCCACGAGGGGCTCGACAAGACGGCCGGGCATGTCCTGCCGATTCTGAAAAACATCAAGGGCTGGCAGACGGGCTCATGGTTCCTGCGCGACGAGCGCTGCTACCTGGTGCCGGGCGATTCGCCGCTCGGCCTGCGCCTGCCGCTGGATTCGCTGCCCTGGACATCGAAGACCGATTTTCCGTGGGTGCACGCGCCGGACCAGATGCAGATCTACAAGCCGCTGCCGCTGCGGCCGAAAGTCATCGAGCAGATAAAGCCGGCGGTGAAAGTGGCCGCGCCGCAGGACAAGAAGCCCGGCCTGCAGGAATCCGCCGGCTGGATCACCCGCACCGCCCTCTGCGCCGAGGCGAGGAAAGGCACGCTTTACATCTTCATGCCGCCCGCCGAAGAACTCGAAGATTACCTGGAGCTGGCGGCCGCGGTGGAAGCCACCGCCGCCGAACTGGGCGTGCCGGTGGTGCTGGAAGGCTACGAGCCGCCGCGCGACCCGCGCCTCGACGTCTGCCGCATCACGCCCGATCCCGGCGTGCTGGAAGCGAACGTCCAGCCGGCGAACAACTGGCCCGAGCTGGTCGACAGCATCAGCTTTCTCTACGAGCAGGCGCACCTCAGCCGGCTCACCACCGAAAAATTCATGGTCGACGGCCGCCACACCGGCACCGGCGGCGGCAACCATTTCGTGCTGGGCGGCGCCAGCCCCGCCGATTCGCCGTTCCTGCGCCGGCCCGACCTGCTGGCCAGCCTGCTCGCCTACTGGCACAACCACCCGTCGCTGTCGTACCTGTTCTCGGGCATGTTCATCGGACCGACCAGCCAGCATCCGCGCATCGACGAAGCCAGAAACGATTCCATTTACGAACTCGAAATTGCATTCAATGAAATAAAAAAACTGTCGGGAAAACCGATTCCCCCATGGACCGTGGATCGCGCGTTCCGCAACCTGCTGATTGACGCTACCGGCAACACGCACCGCGCCGAATTCTGCATCGACAAACTCTTTTCGCCCGACGGCCCGACCGGGCGCCTGGGCCTGCTGGAGCTGCGCGCCTTCGAGATGCCGCCGCACGCGCGCATGTCGCTGACGCAGCAGCTGCTGATGCGCGCACTGGTCGCCCGCTTCTGGCAGCAGCCCTACCGGCCGGCGCGGCTCACGCGTTGGGGCACCGGCCTGCACGACCGCTTCATGCTGCCGTATTTCGTCTGGCAGGACTTCGAAGATGTGATCGCCGAAACGCGCGAGGCCGGCTACGACCTGAAGGCGGAGTGGTTCGCGCCGCACTTCGAATTCCGCTTCCCGCGCCTGGGCGAGTTCTCCTCGCAGGGCGCGCGCATCGAACTGCGCGGCGCGCTTGAGCCCTGGAACGTGATGGGCGAAGAAGGCTCGCCCGGCGGCACCGTGCGCTACGTCGATTCGTCGGTCGAGCGCCTGCAAGTGCGCGCCACCGGCCTGGTCGGAGACCGGCACGTGCTCGCCTGCAACGGCCGCCCGGTGCCGCTCGCGCCCACCGGCAACGTCGGTGAGTTCGTCGCCGGCGTGCGCTACCGCGCCTGGGCGCCGCCTTCGGCGCTGCACCCGACCATCGGCGTGCACGCGCCGCTCGCCTTCGATCTTGTGGACACCTGGATGAACCGCTCCTTGGGCGGCTGCCAGTACCACGTCTCCCACCCCGGCGGCCGCGCGCACGAGGACTTTCCCGTCAACGCCTACGCCGCCGAAGGGCGCCGCCTCGCGCGCTTCGTGAAAATGGGCCTCACCCCCGGCCGCATCGAAGTGCGCCCCGAAGAGCGCAACCCGAACTTCCCGTTCACGCTCGATCTGCGGCGCTGAACGACAGCGCGTGAAATAATCGGGATCCGTTCCGGTTTCTGGAGAATTGAATATGCGTCATCGTTCGCGCACCGGCGCCATCGGCGCCGGGCTGCTGATGAGGCCTGGCAAGGGCGAATCTTGACGCGCGCTTTCATCGTCGTCTTCGTGCTCGCGCTCTCGGCTTGTGCCGCAGTTTCCGGTCACGTCCCGGACGACGCGCGCCGCGAGCTCGCGCCCACTGGCAAACTGCGGGTCGGCGTCGGTATCGGCGCCTCACCCTCCGCGTTCTGGACGACAAAGGATCCCGCTACCGGCAAGCCGAGCGGCGTGACGGTGAACCTCGGCCAGGCGCTCGCCGACAAACTCGGCGTGCCGCTCGAACTGGTCGTCTATCCGAATTCTGGCGAAGTCACCGCCGCCGGCCCGAAAGGCGAATGGGACGTGACCTTCGTGCCGATGGACGACGAACGCAGAAAAATCATCGAGTTCGGCCCGGCCTACTACCTGTCCACCAGCACCTACATGGTGAGACCCGGCTCGCCGATCAAGAGCCTCGCGGAGGTGGACCAGCCGGGGGTCCGCGTCGCAGGCATCGCCAACACCACCACCGCGCGCACCGCCATGGCGACGCTGAAGAACACCAAGGTGATCGGCTTTCGCACCGTGGATGAGATCGTCGCGAAAATGAAGGCGGGCGAAGTTGACGCGGTGGCGCTCGGCCGCGAGTCGCTGCGCGGCCTCGCGCCGCAATTGCCCGGCGCGCGCGTGCTGGACGGCCACTTCCACGCCGCCGGCACCGCGGTCGCCGTGCCCAAGGGCCGACCCGCGGCGCTGGCTTACGTGAGCAGGTTCATCGAAGAGGGGAAAACCAACGGCACGGTGCGGCGCGCGCTGGACGGCGCCGGTTTCGCCGACCTGGCGGTGGCGCCGCCCGAGCGCGACAAGGCGCCGCGGTGATCGAATCGCTGCCGCTGGCGGTGACCGGCGTCACCACGCTGCTCGGGGACCGGATCCTGACCCACGCGACCGGGTTCTTCTTCGAGCGCGACGGCAATCTGTTCGTGGTGACCAGCCGGCACGTGGTGCTCGACGAGGCAAGCGAGCATCATCCGGACCGCATCGAGATCGAGCTGCACGTCAACGAGAAGAATCTCGGCGACACGGTGAAGTTCTCGATCCCGCTGTACCGCGACGGCAAATCCGTCTGGCGCGAGGGCACGGACTCGGCCGGTGCCATCGACGTGGTGGCGATCGAACTGGAGCGCCTCGCGCTGCCCGCGAAGATGCTCTACCACGCCTTCAAGCCGGCGCAGCTGTTCCGCAAGCTCGACCTGGTGGAGATGGGCGCCCCGCTGCTGATCGTCGGCTTTCCGCTCGGCGTGCACGACACGCTGCACCGCCTGCCGGTGGCGCGCCAGGCGGTGATCGCCTCCTCCTTCGGCATCCGCTTCCAGGGCAAGGGCTGCTTCCTCACCGATGCGCGCATGCACCGCGGCACCAGCGGCGCGCCGGTGGTGGCGCGCAAAGTCGGGCTCGGAAAAAGCGGCGGCGACGGCCGCGGCGATTTCCCGTGGATGCTGCTGGGCGTCCACTCCGCCAAGCTCGACATCGTCAACCGAGACAGCAGTCAGGACGAGAGCCTGGACCTCAACTTCGCCTGGTACGCCGACATCCTGCTGACGCTCACGCAGGCGACGGCTTCCCCTCCCGGCAAGGCATAATCCGTCGCGCATGATGCGCGAACTGCTCGCCAACTACCCAGCCGCGACCGCGCGCTACGACGAGATGCTCGGCGCGCCGCAAGGTACCCACGGCACCCACGGCACCCACGTTCCGCGCGCGCACTGGCAGCAGCTGTTCGACCAGCTCGCCGCCGCCTCGCCCGAAGCGCTGCGCGAGCGGGTGAAATGGGTGCAGCGCCAGGTGCGCGAGAACGGCGTCACCTACAACGTCTACGCGGATTCCGAGGGCGCCGACCGCCCGTGGGAACTCGACACGCTGCCGCTGATCCTGCCGGCGGACGAATGGGCCGGCATCGAGGCGGCGATCAAGCAGCGCGCGACGCTGCTCAACCAGGTGCTGGTGGATGTCTACGGCGAGCAGCGGCTGCTCGCCGAAGGCATGCTGCCGCCGGCGCTGGTCTACGGCCACGCGGGCTTCCTGCGCCCTTGCCGCGGTGTCCGATCTCCTGGCGGGGTGCTGCTCCATATGTATGCCGCGGATCTCGCGCGCTCCCCCGACGGGCGCTGGTGGGTGGTGGACGACCGCACCCAGGCGCCCTCGGGCGCGGGCTACGCGCTGGAGAACCGGCTGGTGATATCGCGCCTGTACGCGGACCTGTTCCGCGACTTGCGCGTGCAGCGCCTGGCCGGCTTCTTCGCCACGCTGCGCGACAGCCTTGCGCACTGGGCGCCTGCCGACGGTGCGGCGCCGCTGACGGTGCTGCTGACGCCGGGGCCCCTCAACGAAACCTATTTCGAGCATACCTATCTCGCGCGCTACCTCGGCCTCCCGTTAGTCGAGGGAAGCGACCTCACGGTGCGCGAGGACAAGGTCTGGCTGAAAACGCTCTCCGGGCTGCAGCGCGTGCATGCGATCCTGCGGCGCCTGGACGACGACTACTGCGACCCGCTCGAGCTGCGCAGCGATTCGGCGCTCGGCATTCCCGGCCTGGTGCAAGCGGCGCGGCGCGGCAATGTGCTGGTGGCAAATGGCCTGGGTTCCAACCTGCTCGAAACCGGCGCGCTGCTCGGCTTCCTGCCGCGCCTGTGCGAGCGCCTGCTGGGCGAATCGCTGAAGATGCCCTCGGTCGCCACCTGGTGGTGCGGCGAACCGGCGGCGCTCGCCGACGTGGTGGCGAAGCTCGACCGCGTGGTGATCAAGGGCGCCTATTCGCAAATGCGCGTCGAGCCGATGTTCGGCGAGGACCTGGACGAGCGCGGCCGCGCGCGCGTCACCGCGATGCTGAAGGCGCGCCCGCAGATGTACGTGGCGCAGGAACTGGTGCAACTGTCGCAGGCGCCGGTCTGCGACCCGCAGTTGTCCGGCGCGCAATTGCGGGCCAGCGCCATCGGGCTGCGCGTCTATGCCTGCGCCAGCCCGAACGGCTACGTGGTGATGCCGGGCGGCCTGACGCGCGCGGCGACCGGGACGGATGCGCGGGTGATTTCCATGCAGCGCGGCGGCTCGAGCAAGGACACCTGGGTGCTCTCGACCGGGCCGGTCAGCAGCTTCAGCCTGCTGAAGAGGGAAACCGGGCCCCAGGACCTGGTGCGCACCGGCCTCAACCTGTCCAGCCGCGTGGTGGAAAACCTGTACTGGTTCGGACGCGACTCGGAGCGCTGCGATGGCATGGCGCGCCTGCTGCGCGTGGCGCTGACGCGCGTGATCGAGGAAGGACCGGCCGAGCGCGACAAGGCCTGGAGCGGCATCGCCGGCATGCTCGTGCAGACCGGCATCTTCAGCGACAGGGACGCGCCCGCCAACGAGGTGGCGATCGCGCGCGCCCTGCGCGCCGCAGTGGTGGACGAAACCCGCCCCGGCCTCGCCGGCGGCCTGAAAGAACTGCTGCGCGTCGCGTCGCAATTGCGCGAGCGCCTGTCGCGGGACAACTGGCGCACGCTCAACCAGATGGCGCGGCGCCTGCAGCGCGACCGCGGCCGGCAGATCCCGCTGTCGGAAACGCTGGCCGAACTGGACCGCGACATCGTCGCCTTCATGACGCTTTCGGGCTTCGCGCTCGACGGCATGACGCGCGACACCGGCTGGCGCTTCCTCTCCATTGGCCGGCGCATCGAGCGCCTGCAGTTCATCTGCAGCCTGCTGCAGCAGGCGCTGGCCGGGCCGGCGGACGCGGATCTGGGCTGGGTGCTGGAGCTCGCCGATTCGAGCATCACCTACCGCTCGCGCTACATGGCGCGCCCGGAATGGCTGCCGGTGCTGGACCTGCTGGTGCGCGACGTACACAACCCGCGCTCGGTGTATTTCCAGTTGAAAGGCCTGAATGATTTCGTCGGCCGCGTGTACGGCGCCTTCGGCATCACGGACACTACGGCCGACAGCGTCTCGGAGCGGATGGACGCCGCGGTGCTGGCGCTGGAATCAATCGATCCGGGCGCCGACCTGCGGCACGGCAGCGCGCGCCTGGCCGCGCTGCTGCAGGAATGGAACGACGCTTCGGCGCGGCTCTCGGAGCAGCTCGGCCTGCGCTTCTTCTCCCATGTGGGGGAAGTCAACCGCCAGACGTTTGCGACTTGATGCGGCAACGCAATGAAATACGACATCCTCCACGAGACCGTGTACAGCTACGAAAGCCCGGTGGTGCTGTCGCAGCAGCTGCTGCATTTGACGCCGCGCGTGGTCGATTTCCAGCGGTTGGGCGCGCACCGCATCGAGGTGCAGCCGGCGCCGGCCGAAACCAGCACGCGCGACGACTATTTCGGCAATCCGGTGACCCAGATCATGCTCGCCGCGCCGCACGCCTCGCTTACCGTGCACACGCGCTCGAGCGTCGAAGTCCTGGCCCGCAAGATCCCCTCGGCGAGCGAACCCTGGGAGCAGGCGCGCGACCGGCTGCGCGCCGGCGGCGGCGACCGGGTTTCCCAAGCGCTGCTCGAGCCGATGCAATTCATTTACGAATCGCCGCACATCGAGTTTTTCCGCGACCTGGCGGCCTACGCCGAGCCGAGCTTCGGCAAGGAGCGCGACCTGCTGGCCGCCACGCTGGATTTCACGCGCCGCATCCACGCCGATTTCACCTTCGATCCGAAAGCGACCAGCGTGTCCACGCCCTTGCGTGAAGTGCTCGCCAAGCGCCGCGGCGTCTGCCAGGATTACGCCCACTTCATGACCGGTTGCCTGCGTATGCTGGGTCTGCCGGCGCGCTACGTGAGCGGCTACATCCAGACCACGCCGCCGCCCGGCAAGCCGCGCCTGATCGGCGCCGACGCCTCGCATGCCTGGGTCTCGGTGTATTGCGGCGGAGCGGGAGGAAATGCGGTCTGGGTGGATTTCGATCCGACCAACAACATGCTGGTCGGCGAGCAGCACATCACCCTCGCCTGGGGCCGGGATTTCAGCGACGTCACGCCGATGCGCGGCGTTATCCTCGGCGGCGGCGAGCAGGAGCTTGAAGTCCGGGTCACAGTCACGCCGCAGTAGAATATTTTCATGGCGGATCGCAAGTACGGCTTTGAAACCCTTTGCCTGCACGCGGGCCAGATCCCCGATCCAGCCACCGGCGCGCGCGCCGCGCCGATCTACCAGACCACCTCGTTCGTGTTCGATTCCGCGCAGCACGCGGCGAGCCTCTTCAACCTGCAGACTTTCGGCAACGTCTACTCGCGCATCTCCAATCCGACGGTGGCGGTGTTCGAGGAGCGCATGGCGGCGGTCGAGAACGGCCGCGCGGCGCTCGCCTGCGCCACCGGCCAGGCCGCCGAAGCCACCGCAATCCTGACGCTGTGCCAGGCCGGCGACCATATCGTTTCAGCCTCGACGCTGTACGGCGGCACGCACACGCTGCTCGGCGTCAACCTGAAGAAACTGGGCATCGACACCACATTTGTCGATCCTGACGATCATGTTTCTTTTAAAAATAATATAAAAAAGAATACGAAGCTGATCTACGCCGAGACGCTCGGCAATCCGCTCATCAACATCGTCGACATCGAGGCGCTGGCGAAAATCGCGCATGAGGCGGAACTCCCGTTAGTTCTGGATAACACGGTGCCCTCGCCCTACCTGTGCCGGCCGATGGACTGGGGCGCGGACATCGTCATCCATTCGGCCACCAAGTACATCGGCGGTCACGGCACCACCATGGGCGGAGTGATCGTCGAATCCGGCAATTTCAACTGGGGCAACGGCAAGTTCCCGGAATTCACCACGCCCTCGCCCGGCTACCACGGCGTCATTTTCCACGAGACCTTCGGTGATTTCGGCTACACCATGAAGGCGCGTATGGAGATCATGCGCACCTTCGGCCCGTCGCTGTCGCCGATGAACGCCTGGCTGCTGCTGCAGGGCCTGGAGTCGCTGCCGGTGCGCATGGACCGGCATTGCTCGAACGCGCTGGCGGTGGCGAAGTACCTGCAGGACCATCCGCGCGTGGCCTGGGTGAACTACCCCGGGCTGCCGGGCAGCAAATATCACGCCCTGGCGAAGAAGTATCTGCCGAAGGGCGCGTCCGGCCTTCTCAACTTCGGCGTCAAAGGCGGCGCGAATGCGGGCGAGAAGTTCATTGACGCCTCGGAGTTCATGAGCCACCTCGCCAACATCGGCGACGCCAAGACGCTGATCATCCACCCGGCCTCGACCACGCACCGGCAGATGAGCGACGAAGAACAGTTGAAGGCGGGCGTCACGCCCGACATGGTTCGCATGTCGGTTGGCATAGAGTCCCTGGACGACATTCTCTGGGACATCGATCAAGCACTTACAGCCTCGGGGAAAGCATGATCAGCTACCAGTTCATGGAACACGGCAAGCCGCTGCAGAAAGTGCTGCACGACACGCCGCGTCCGAAGGGAACGGAAGTTCTGGTGCGCGTCACGCGCTCGGGCGTGTGCCATTCCGACCTGCACATCTGGGACGGCTACTTCGACTGGGGCAATGGGAAAAAATTCTACGTAAAGGACCGCGGCTGCATTCCGCCGTTTACCCTCGGCCATGAACCTTTTGGAGTCGTAGAAGCAATAGGTCCGCAAGCAAAAGGCGTGAAGATCGGCCAGAAGAGAATCGTCTTCCCCTGGATCGGCTGCGGCAAGTGCCCGGTCTGCAAGGAAGGACTGGACAACTATTGCGTCTCCGGCTCGCGCTTTCTCGGCGTCAACCGCCCCGGCGCCTACGCCAGCCACGTGCTGATCCCGCACCCGAAATACCTGGTCGATTCGGCCGGCATCGAGGACGGTTTCGCCGCCACGCTCGCCTGCTCCGGCCTCACCACCTACAGCGCCGTCGCGAAACTTCCGGACCTGGGGCCCAAGGACTGGGTGGCGGTGCTCGGCTGCGGCGGCCTCGGCCTCATCTGCGTTTCGGTGCTGCGCGCGCAGGGCGTGAAAAACATCGTCGCCTGCGACATCGACCCGGCGAAGCTGGAAGCGGCGAAGAAGCTGGGCGCCAAGCTTGCGCTGGACACGCGCACGCCGGATGCCGCGCAAAAGCTGCAGGGCCTCGCGATGGGCCAGCTCGCCGGCGCCATCGACCTGGTCGGCATGCCGGCCACGGCCGGGCTGGCGCTGGGCGCGCTGAGGAAAGGCGGCCGCTACGTGCTGTGCGGCCTGTTCGGCGGCGAGCTGGTCTATCCGCTGCCGCCGATCGCGCAGCGCGGCATCGGCATCGTCGGCTCCTACGTCGGCAACCTGCAGGAACTGAAGGAAGTGGTCGCGCTGGCGAAAAAGAAGAAACTGAAAGCCACGCCGGTCAGCACCCGTCCCGCCGGCGAGGTCACGCAGATCCTGGAAGACCTCAAGGCCGGCAAAGTCCTTGGCCGGGTAGTGCTGGCGTTCTAACGTGGAGCTAGCCGGCGCGCGCCGCCTTCGCGCGCGTCCGGGCTGAGCGCCGGGTTAGACCTTGCCCCTTAACAAGCCGGACCTGCAGTCGATAACCAAGTGCCGATGCGTACCGCTGCAATGTGGCGATTGAAGGTGAATGCTTTCCGACCGATGACTCAAGACGCGCAACAGCCGATTGGGTCGTGCCAATGCGGGCCGCCACATCGGCCTGGCTAAGACCGACAGAAGCTCTCGCCTTAAGGATTTCGTCAAGAAACTCGAACTCCTCTGCGAGCCGATCGTACTCGCGTTTAACCTCGGGGCGCGCCAGCGCACGGGTCTTAAAGTGCCTAAGTTCTTTGCGCATCTTTCGTTTCCTTCATTCGCCGTCGGGCGATCTCAAGTTCTTTTCGCGGAGTCTTCTCGGACTTCTTGACGAACTGGTGAAGCATCACAATCTTCTGCCCAATCAACGTGCAGTAGAACACCCGCGCGATGCCTTCAGCCGCCTTGAGCCGCCTTGAGCCGAAGCTCGAACAGGCCATCACCCATGGCACGGGTGTGGGGCATGCCCAAGTTGGGACCGTAAATCTCCATACGCTCTGCGTACCGCAAGAAGCGGGCAACGAACCCTGCCGGCAGCTGCAGCAGTTCACCTCGGAAATCAGAACTATAGAAAGTGACCTGCCAGCTCACCGGCAAACTATAGCATATCCGCTATATCTACGCCACCAACCAGCGGCAAGGTCTAACGTGGAGCTAGCCGGCGCGCGCCGCCCTCGCG
The DNA here is from genome assembly GCA_025356085.1 of Betaproteobacteria bacterium. GTDB lineage: Bacteria > Pseudomonadota > Gammaproteobacteria > Burkholderiales > SG8-39 > RBG-16-66-20. Next base: position 2,140 of record JANXUV010000229.1, on the reverse strand, counting down.
CGCGTGATCTCCGCCGCGTTGTTAGCCATCACTGGCGCGCCTGCCATCGTTTTGGATTGCGACGACCGTGCATGCATGCAACCACGACGATAGCCTCGTCGTAGAGTCGGAAGTAGATGGCGTAGGGAAAACGACGCAGAAGCGCGCGACGTGTATTTCGGCGGACGACAGGGTATCTGAGAGGATGTTCCGAGATGGCATCAACCAGAGAATTTGCCGCCGCCAGAGACTCATGGCCCAAGCCTGGGCGTTGACCTTCGTACCAGAGAAACGCCTCATCAATGTCCGCCGCTGCCGCAGGGCGGACAATACAATGCATCAGAGCGCGCGATTGCGGATGCGGTCGAGAACTTCATTCCAGGGAATGCCAACCGGGCCTTCGCGATCGAGCTCGTCGAGCCGTCGGTCAAGCTCCTCCGTCTGAGCGTTAGTCATCGGGATAGCCTCGGGGGATAGGCTATCCCAGAGCTGCTCTAGCAGCTCCAACCGCTCGTTGGGATCCAATTTGGCGATGTCAACCGTGCTCATGTGCCCAGTATACGCCCCCGCTTCGACGATGTTTTCGTGATGGCTAACGTTTACGGGGAAACTTTGGCGTCGCTTTCAAGCAAGCAGTTAGCCATTCCCGGTGTGTACTGAGTCCCAGTAGCAGGCTTACCCAAGTCATCGCGCTTGGCAGGTTGAACATTCTCTCGGTCGCCTTCATCAAATTCATGGACGACGGCGAATACCTTTTCCGGAGAGTCCATCCCCGACTTTTGGGCCAACACCTCAAGATTTACATCGCGCTTCCAGATTTCGACGGCTCGAGTGCCAAGTTTGACCGCAAGTGCGAGTTCGTTGAGACATTCCTTGCGACGCCTTGTCATAAAATAGGCGCGCGCAAGGCGACCGTGTGAGAGTGCGAGCAGATGATCGTAGCCTGCTTCCATTTGATCCCAGTCCGGCAAGCCGGCCTTCTTCCAGGCTGCCGCAAACGCTTGCACTTGCTGCCGATCTAAATCGATGCTTCGCTGCAGGAGAGGAATCGCGCGTTCCATTGTTCCGTGAAAGTATTCGACGAGCGCAGCATTCGTTGCGTCGCGCGCCTTCACCATCAGATCTTCGTCGGCCTTGGTGAGCGCACCCCAGAAGCTATTCGCACGTTCCCGACCTCCGGGTGGGTACTGAGCGAACGCAAACGAGGACGCGCACAGCAGGGCTGCGGTCATCAATTGCAAAATTTTCATTTGCTCGATGGCTAACGTTGCGCTAGCCGGCGCGCGCCGCCTTCGCGCGCGTCCGGGCTGAGCGCGCGGTTATGCGTGATGGCCGCACACCAATGGCTCGCAAACCAGCGAGCGCGTTATTGACCGCCTGGGACGATGGAAAAGCCTTGGCGTTCTCAGGCGAGATAAGTACTACCGTGGTGCCTTTCGCGACCTCTTCGTAGAACTTGCCACGCTCCAGCCTCCCGAAATCAGTACGCTTGTACTCACGCCGCATTCCGTTTCTAGCCTTCTTCATAGAGTTTCCTTTCGGCGCGAGTCATGCGCCGTGCGCTGAATATTCGTATGGTACCGGGTCGATGAGAATGATGGACTGCGACTAGGTGGACAAGGCTCGATTGACCGAACGTGACGAAGCGGTGCTCACCCACTGAATGGTCGGGGTCCGGGCCGGAGACGGCCAAAGTATCGAGAAAAACGGACGCCGCCTCGTCGAACGAGACGCCATGCTTCCGAAGATTGGAATCCGCCTTCTTCGGGTCCCATTCAAACTTCATTGGGCTTGGGCGCTATCGTTGTCACGCCTAACGTTTGACTTAAGCGGCGTGCCGAAGGCACGGAATCTTCCCCCGATTTTGTTGACACCGGGTTTTCATGCCAGCCGTTCATACGTCGCTGGCGACACGTAATTCAACGAAGAGTGTATTCGAGTGCCGTTATAGAAGGGAATGTAGTCACGCACCGCTGATTCGATCTCGTCGTCCTGGGTGAAGGTCAGACCATGCACGATCTCCGACTTCATCGAATGGAAGAATGACTCGATAAAGGCGTTGTCGGTGACCTTGCCGGGGCGGTTCATGCTCTGGGTGATGCCCAGCTCGGCCAGCCTCTCCTTGAACGCGCCGGCCGCGTATTCGATGCCTCGATCAGTG
>JANXUV010000203.1 GCA_025356085.1 Betaproteobacteria bacterium | reverse complement strand
CACGACGCCAACATCGGCTCGATCTTCGGCATCGGCTTTCCGGCCTGGACCGGCGGCGCGCTGCAATTCGTGAATTCCGTCGGCGTCGCGAAGTTCGTCGCGCGCGCCGACGAACTGGCGAAGAAGTACGGGGAGCGCTTTGCGCCCCCGAAACTGCTGCGCGACAAGGCAGCGAAGAACGAAACGTTGAGGTAATCCGCATGTCGCTTCCCGCTATCCTGCAGAAGCTGCGCATACCGGTAATCTGCGCGCCGATGTTCATCGCGGGCAACCCGAAGCTGGTGATCGCGCAGTGCAAGGCCGGCGTGGTCGGCTCGTTCCCGGCGCTGAACGCGCGGCCGAAGGAAGCGCTGGATGGCTGGCTGACCGAGATCGAGAGCGCGCTAGCCGGGCAGCCGAATGCGGCACCCTATGCCGTCAATCAGATCTGCCATAAATCGAACGACCGGCTGGAGCATGACATCGAGATCTGCATCAAGCACAAGGTGCCGATCACCATCACCAGCTTGCGGGCACCCAACGACGTGATCCCGAAAATCCACGCTTACGGCGGCATCGTTCTGCACGATGTGATCAGCGTGCGCCATACGGAGAAGGCGCTGGAAGCCGGCGTCGATGGGCTAATCCTGGTTTGCGCGGGCGCCGGCGGCCATGCCGGCACGCTGTCGCCGTTTGCGCTGATTGGCGAAGTGCGGCGCTTCTTCGATGGGCCGATCGTGCTCTCGGGCGCGATTTCCAGCGGCAACGCGATTCTTGCCGCGCAAGCGGCGGGCGCGGACCTCGCATACATCGGTACGCGCTTCCTCGCGACACCCGAAGCGAGCGTGCCGGACCGCTACAAGGAGGAGATCGTGCGTTCGGCGGCCGCCGACATCGTTTACACGGATCTCTTCTCCGGCGTGAGCGGCAATTATCTCAAGCACAGCGTGGTCTCCGCCGGCTTCGATCCCCTCAATCTGCCGAAGTCCGAGCCGAACAAGATGAATTTCGGCACCGCCGGCGGCGCCGAGAAAAAAGTCTGGCGCGACATCTGGAGCGCGGGACAAGGCGTCGGCCAGATCGATTCCGTGATGCCGGTGGCGCAAGTGGTTGACAAGCTGGCAAGCGAATACCTGGCGGCCCGGCAGAGGCTGCAGATCAACTGATGGAAGTGCTGCAGGTAGAGCGGCGCGGTCCTGCCGCCTGGCTCTGGCTCAACCGGCCGGAACTGCGCAATGCGCTGAATGGCGAACTCCAGGATCTCTTGCTCACGGCTTTGAAAGAACTGGAAAGCGAAAAGGACATTCGCGTTCTCATCCTTGCGGGCCGCGGCCAGGCGTTTTGCGCGGGCGGCGACCTCTCGCGCATGGAAAAGGCGGCGAAATTCAGCAAGGCGAAATCGAAGGCCGAGGCCGGTCGCTTCGCCAGGCTGCTCTATCGCATGCACGGTTTTCCGAAGCCCCTCATCGCGCGCGTGCACGGCCCCGCATTCGCGGGCGGCATGGGACTGGTCGCGGCCTGCGACCTTGTCGTGGCGGCGGAAGAGGCCGAGTTCTGCCTGCCTGAGGTGAAGATCGGCCTGGTGCCGGCGATGATCAGCCCCTACATCGTGCGCGCCCTGGGAGAACAGCAGGCCCGCAGGTACGTGCTTACCGGAGAAAGGCTTTCGGCGCGCGAAGCGCACCGCATTGGATTCGTGCACGAATGCGTGCCGGCGGCGGAGCTGGATGCGCGCGTCGAGAAGATCGCATCCCAGCTCGCGCAGGCCGGCCCGCAGGCGCTGGCGCGCTCGAAGAAGTTGCTGGCAAAAGTAGGCAAGGCTGCGATCACGCTGAAGCTCGCCGCCGAGACAGCGGCGGTGCTCGCCGAAGTGCGAGCCGGCGAGGAAGCCCGCGAGGGAATCCGTTCCTTCCTGGAAAAAAGAAAGCCGAACTGGTAGCTATGGCGCGGACTTGACCAGGCCCGCGGCCGCGCCGAACCCGATCGCGCGATAGCCCGCGCGCTCGCAGCGCCCGCGCAGGATCACTTCGTCGCCGTCTTCCAAAAAGGCGCGCGTCTCGCCGTTGGGCAGCGAGACGGGATTCTTGCCGCCCTGCGTCATTTCCAGCAATGCACCGAGCGCATCGGGCGTCGGACCGGAGATGGTGCCCGAGCCGAGCAGGTCGCCCGGCTGCAGGTTGCAGCCATTGGAAGCCTGGTGCGTTACGATTTGCGCCGGCGTCCAGTACGAATAGCGGAAATTGCTGCGCGACAAGCGGTGCGGACGCGGCATCTTCCTGGTTCGAAGATGAACTTCGAGTTGAATGTCGTAGTTGCCGTTTTTCTGGTCGGATTCTTCAGTCAGGTAGGGAAGCGGAGCCGGCTGGTCCCCCGAACGGGCAAACGCCGCGCAGCGGAACGGTTCCAGCGCTTCCAGCGTAACGATCCATGGCGACAGGGTGGAGGCGAAGCTCTTGCCGAGGAACGGGCCGAGCGGCTGGTATTCCCAGGCCTGGATGTCGCGCGCCGACCAGTCGTTGAACAGCGTGACGCCAAACACGTGGTCGAGCGCCCGCGCGATCGGCACCGGCTTGCCGAGCGGATTGCCTGGCCCGATCACGAAGCCGAGCTCGAGTTCGAAGTCGAGCCGCTTGCTCGGCCCGAAAGAGGGCGCTGGCGCATCGGGCCCTTTGGTTTGCCCCATAGGGCGGGCAACCGGCGTGCCGCTGATTACCACCGACGAGGCGCGGCCGTGGTAGCCGATTGGCACCCAGTGATAGTTCGGCAGCAACGGGTTGTCGGGGCGGAACAGGCGCCCGGCGTTCTGCGCGTGGTAGATGCCCGTGTAGAAGTCGCTGTAGTCGCCGATCGCCACCGGCAGGAACAGCTCGGCCCTTTTCTGCGGCAAGAGGAATTTCGAGAAGCGCTTCTTCTGCTTTTCGTCCGACAGGCCCTTCGACAGCACTGCCCTGAGCGAGGACCACGCGGGAAGGCCGGCGGCGGCAAGCCGGTTCAGGTTCGGGCCGGTCTGCAGTCCTACAGAAGCCAAGTCGAGAATCTGGTCGCCGATGGCGACACCGCCGCGCGGACTTTCGTTCGAGTTTTTCCTTTTGAAAATTCCGAACGGCAAATTTTGTATCGGGAAATCCGTCGCCAGATCGTTGGCGCTCTCGACCCAGCTCTTCAGCTCCGGATCGTGCGTACGGTTCATTTGAAATGTTTCTTGAAGCCGTCCCAGACCCCGTCGTAGTTCTTCTGCAGTTGCGGCGCGCCCAGCGCGAACTTCGTTGGCCGGAACACGTAGCGCGACTCCCACATGAAGGCGAGTGATTCTTCAATGCGACGCGGTTTGAGTTCCGCTGTGCTGCCCTTGTCGAAGGTCGGCACATCCGGGCCGTGGGGCTGCAGGCAGTTGTGAATCGAAACGCCGCCCGGCAGGAAACCATGCGCCTTGGATTCATACGCACCGTGCACAAGTCCCATCAGCTCGCTCATCACGTTGCGGTGGAACCACGGGGGGCGGAACGTATTCTCGGCGACCTGCCAGCGGGGCGGGAAGATGACGAAGTCGCAGTTGGCGACGCCGGGCGTGCCGGACGGCGAGGTCAGCACCGTGAAGATGGATGGATCGGAATGATCGAAGGTCACGGTATTGACCGCCATGAAGCGCGCGAGGTCGTACTTATATGGCGCGCCGTTGCCGTGCCAGGCCACGACATCCAGTGGCGAATGGCGCGCCTCGGAGGCCCATAGTTTGCCGAGGAACTTGAGGACCAGCTCGCATTTGCCGCTGCGTTCCTCGTAGGCGGCAACCGGCGCCTGGAAGTCGCGCTTCTGCGCCAGGCCCTGGGCGCCGATCGGACCCAGTTCCGGCAGGCGGAAGTGCGCTCCGTAG
>JANXUV010000197.1 GCA_025356085.1 Betaproteobacteria bacterium | reverse complement strand
CCGAAAGCGTCGTTCTGGAACAGCATCGCCACCTTTTTCGCGCCCTGCTTCTTCAGGTAGTCGACCGCAAGTTGGCCGAAACCCGCCTCGCCCGCGTCCCAGTTCCAGGTACGCATTAGGTAATCGCGGTTCGGCGTGCCGAGCAGAAAGTGAATCGCGGTGGCGCCGCCCATGAGCAGGAATTTGCCGTTGTTCTGCGTCATGTACGGCTCAACGCCGTTGAACACGTTGGTCAGGAAGGGTCCGAAGATGTACTTGACCTTCTCCTGCTCGAGCAACTGCTTGGTCTGGATCAGCGCTTCCTGGGGGTTGGCGCGCGTGTCGGGCGCGATCAGTTCCAACTTGTAGGTCTTGGCGCCGACCTTGAAGCCGCCGGCCTTGTTGATTTCCTCCACGGCCATCTTGGCGCCCTGGTTGCCCATCCAGCCGTAGGTGGCGAGCGGTCCGGTCTGCGCCTCGATCTGGCCGATCTTGACCACGTCCTGCGCGAAGGCCGGCGCTGCGGCCAGCGCCGCGCACGCGAATGTACACAGCAATTTACGTTTGATCATTTCCCCTCCTCCTGTTGAATGAAGTTTCGCCGCGCTAGGCTGGCTGCCCGGTCAACGGCGGCGGTTTCTGCGAGTGCTTTTCGATGGCCTGCTTCAGCTCCGGCTTGATATGCGCTTCGCTGTAGCCGTTGAAGATGTGGCCGAAGAGGCCGCGCTTCAGGTCGCTGGTTCCCATCACCCAGTCGGCGATCGGAAATGTCAGGTTCATGTTGATGTCCATCATGATTCCCTGATTGTGGTGCGCCGCGTGGTGCCGGCGGATGGTATTGACGCAGGGCATGTAGCGCACGAACCAGTTCTCGTGCACGTGGCAGCAGAAGTGGAAGGTTTCGTAGATCAGGTACTGCCCCACCATGGTGATCAGCAGGATGTAGCCCGCGTTGGGGTTGAGCAGCCAGCCCAGCAGCAGCGCCGCCGGCGCGCCCATGGCGATGAAGGTGAACAGCGCCCGCCACGGGAAGAAGATGATGCGGAACTCGCGCGTCGAATCCACCGTCATCACGCCGTCGGTGAAGTACTGGTGGTGCTGGCGCGTGTGCCGGTCGTAGATGGCGCGCAGCGCCCAGACATCGACCAGGCGGTGCATGACGTACTTGTGGATCCACCACTCGAACAGGTTGGAGACGAAGAACACCGGCAGCACCAGCAGCCATTCCCAGGTCGCGCCCTGCAGGCGCCACAAGCAGGCGGCGATGACCGAGAGCCCGATCGCGTACATCACGCCCACATGCACCAGCCCGCTGTAGAGCGGGTGGATCTCGGCCTGGTACTCCTCGCGGAACTTCGCCTGGCGTTCGGACATCGCGGCTGCGGTCATGTCTGGCCTCCTGATATATCAGGCGTATATCGAGACATCCTACGCGGCCGGGGGGTTTTGTTCAAGCGTCCGCGCTCACCGTGGCACGCGTGAACTGCGCGATGTAATCCAGCAGCCGGTCCGAGGCCGCCGCGGCCGCCTTCTCGTCCTGCTTCGCGATGGCGCGCGCCACGTCGGCATGCAGCCTGGCCGCGTGCGGCAAGTCGGCGGCCTGCTTGTAATGGATGTACCAGAAGCGCCGCGACAGCGAATGCATCAGCGTCATCGCGCCGGCGGCGAATTCGTTGCGCGCCGCGACCACGCTGAGTTCGTTGTACTCGCGGTCCACGCGCATGAACGTCGCCTCGTCGTTGCCGCGGCCGCTCTTCTCGAAGCTGCGCGCCATCGCGAGGAAGCGCGCGCGCTCTTCCGCCGTGGCGCGGCGCGCCGCGCTGCGCGCCACCAGGCGCTCGACTTCGCGCCGCACTTCCAGCAGCCGCAGCTGGCTGCGGATGTTGATCTCGGAAACGATGATGCCCCGCCGCGGCAGGATGGTGATCAGGCGCTCGCGCGCCAGGCGCTGCAGCGCCTCACGGATCGGCGTGCGGCCGATGCCGAGGCGGTCCGACAGCTCCGCCTCCGATACGGCACTCCCCGGCGCCAGCTTGAGGGTGACAATCAACGCTTCCAAATCGCTGTAGGCGCGATCCGAAAGAGTCTCTGCAGCCTTTTTCGCCATCAATGCTGCTTGCGCTTCTCGACCAGGCCGAGGAATTTCTCGTATTCCTTCTCGTCGACGCGGTAGCTGTGGTCGTCGTCGGGAAACGTGCCGCCCTTGACGTCCGCGATGTAGGCCTGGATGCCGTTTACCGCGACCTCGGTGAGGTTGGCATAGCGCTTGGTGAATTTCGGCTTGAAGTCGGTGAACACGCCGAGCAGGTCGTGGCAGAGCAGGATCTGGCCGTCGGTGCCCGCACCCGCGCCAATGCCGATGGTGGGGATCTCGAGCTGCTTCGAAATCACCGCCGCGATTTTCGCCGGCACCGCCTCGAATTCCAGCATGAAGCAGCCGGCATCCTGGATCGCGAGCGCGTCCTCGAGAATCTTCATGGCGGCTTCGGCGGTGCGCCCCTGGATCCTGAAGCCGCCGAACATAGCGATGGTGTGCGGCGTCAGCCCTATGTGCGACGCGGTGGGAATGCCGGCATCGACCAGCGCCTTGAGGATGTGGGCCTGCGACTTGCCGCCCTGCGGCTTGACCGCGTCGGAGCCCGCCTCCTGCATGAAGCGCGTCGCGTTGGTGAGTGCGCGCTCGACGGTGTTATAGCTCTGGTAGGGCATGCAGCCGAGCACGAAGGTATTGGGCGCCCCGCGGCGGATCGAGGCGGCGTGCATCGCCATCATGTCCATGGTCGCGGGGATGGTGTTGGGATGCCCGTGCGCGATCATCGCCAGGCTGTCGCCGACCACCGCGACGTCGACGCCCGCGGTCTCGGCCCACTTGGCGGCGGTGTAGTCCGGCACCGACATGTAGACCATTTTCTCGCCGGACTGCTTGGATTCGCGGATTTCCTGGATGGTGCGCTTCTTGCGCTCCTTGCTTTCGGGCGCCGGCGTCTTCGCTGCGGGATCGGCCACGCTGTTCCTCTCCGGATACCTGATATACGAAAAGTATATCAACTGCACGCCGATGGTAAGATTTCGCGCACGCTTGAACCCCTCGCTTCCTGAAGAAGTCCTGGCCTTTTTGGTAAAGCATCGTCTGGCGGCTGCCGGCGAGCTTCCGCATGTCACGGCGCTCGCCGGTGGCGTGTCCTCCGACATCTGGCGCGTCGATCTGAAGAGCGGGCCCGTCGTGGTCAAGCGCGCGCTGCCGCGCCTTCGCGTAGAGGACCTATGGGAAGTGCCGGTAGAGCGCAACCGTTATGAGCGCATGTGGATCGAAACCGCCAACGCCATCATCCCGCACGTGGCGCCGCGCGTCCTCGCGGCGGACGATGCCGGCTGCTTCGCGATGGAACTGCTGGCGGACTATCCGCTCTGGAAGGCGGAACTGGCCGAAGGCCGCGCCAACCGGGAGTTCGCGGCGAAGGTCGGCAACTCGCTCGCGCGCATCCACGCGGCGACCGCGGGCGACACAGCCTGCGCGGCGAAGTTCGACACCGACAAGAATTTCCACGCCATCCGCCTCGAGCCTTACCTGATTGCGGCCGGAAAGAAGCACCCTTCTCTCGAAAAGCGGCTGCACGAACTCTCCGACACCACCGCAAGCACCAGGCTCGCGCTGGTGCATGGCGACGTCAGCCCGAAGAACATCCTCGTCGGACCGCAGGGCCCCATATTCCTCGACGCCGAGTGCGCGTGGTACGGCGACCCGGCCTTCGACCTGTCGTTCTGCCTGAACCACCTGCTGCTGAAGGGACTATGGGTGCCGGTACGGCGCTCGGCGTTCCTGCAGTGCTACGACGTGCTGGCGGAGGCCTATCTTTCCGGCGTCACCTGGGAACCGAGGGCCGCCATCGAAGCGCGCGCCGCCGCCCTGCTGCCGGGCCTGCTGCTCGCGCGCGTGGACGGCAAATCGCCGGTGGAGTACCTGAAGTCGGATTCAGACAAGGAATTCGTGCGCGAAGTGGCGAGCCGGTTCCTGCGGGAACCCTCCGCCACCCTCGCGGGGATTGCAGACGCATGGCAAAGATCCTAGACGTCCGCGCGCGCAGCGTGTGGGATTCGCGCGGCCGGACGACCGTGGAAGCGGAAGTTTTCGTCAAAGGCGCGCTGGGGCGGGCGATCACGCCTGCGGGAGCTTCGACTGGTTCCGGTGAAGCCAAGAGCATCGAGACCCGGAAGGCTGTCCACCTGATCAATACCGAGATCAAGTCGCTACTCACGGGAAAGGATCTTGATCAGGAATCCGTCGATCACGCCCTGATCGCCCTCGACGGCACCCCCGACAAATCCCGCCTTGGCGGCAACGCCATCGTCGCGGTGTCGCTCGCCTGCGCGCATGCACTGGCGGCTGTGAAGAAGAAGCCGCTGTGGCAGCTCCTCCTCGGCAAGCGCAAGCCGGTGATGCCGGTGCCGCAGATCCAGATCTTTGGCGGCGGCGCGCACGCCCACGGCAGCATGGACCTGCAGGACTTCATGATCATCTGCACCGGCGCCGGCAGCTTCACCGAGAGCCTGGAATGGACCGCGCAGGTCTACCAGGCAGCCGGCGCGCGCCTGGCCAAGCGCGGCGCGCTGCGCGGCGTCGCCGATGAAGGCGGCTACTGGCCGGCTTTCAAGACCAACGAAGAGGCCCTCGCCGAACTGACTGGCGCGATCAGCGACGCCGGCTTCGAGCCCGGTGCGGACATCGGCATCGCGCTCGACATCGCCGCCACCCAGCTCTGGCGCGGCGGCCGCTACCATCTCGCGCTGGAGAAGCGCACGCTGTCGGCCGCGCAGCTGCACTCAATGCTGCTGGGCTGGATCGACCGCTACCCGATCGTCTCGATCGAGGATCCTTTCGGCGAGCACGACGCGGAAGCGATGGCGTCTTTTACCCGCACCGCGGGAAGCCGGATACAGATCGTCGGCGACGATTTCTTCGTCACTGATGCTGCCAGGGTGAAAGCCGCCGACGGCGCCTGCAACGCCGTTCTCCTCAAACCCAACCAGGTTGGCACGCTGACCGAGACGCTCGCCTGCTGGCGCGCGGCGCAGGAGGCCGGCTACGGCGCGATCGTGTCGGCACGCTCGGGGGAAACCGAGGATGTGTCCATCGTGCACCTCGCTGTCGGCTGGGGCGTGCCGCAGCTCAAGGTCGGCAGCTTCGCGCGCTCCGAGCGCATGGCGAAATGGAACGAGGGCATCCGGATCGAGGAAGCGCTGGGCAACGACCGGCTGCCCTACCCCGCGCGCAAGCTTTTCGGACGCCGCTAAGTCAGAGTGGCGCGAGCCCGGTTCCGGTAAGCAGATAGCGCCGGTCGCACGTCGCCGCAGCCGCCTCGGAGTGCGTCACGAGGATGCCAGCCGCACCATGCGCCTTGACCTGCTCGCGCAGCAGCGCCAGCACCTGGCGCGCGTTCTCCTGGTCCAGGTTGCCCGTTGGCTCATCGGCGAGGACGAGCTTGGGATTGCCGACCAGGGCACGGGCGATCGCCACTCGCTGGAGTTCTCCTCCTGAAAGTTCGCGAGGCATGCTGTTCTCGCGGGTCGCCAGGCCGACCGAATTGAGAATTTTCAAGGATGATTCTTTTATTTTCCCAGGGGGGAAAGAACGAAGGAGTAGCGGCAAACCCACGTTCTGCTCGACCGTCAGGTGAGGCAGAACGTGGAAGGCTTGAAAGACGAAACCGAACCGATCCCGGCGCAGCAGGGTCAGGGCATCGTCGTCCAGGTCATTCAGGCGGGCGCCTTCGAATAGGACCTCGCCGGCGTCGGGCGCTTCGAGTCCCGCAATGATGTTGAGCAGCGTCGACTTGCCGACCCCGGATTCGCCGACGATGGCGACGTACTCCCCGGCTTCGACGCGCAGGGAAACCGCGCTCAGCACCGCCCGATCGCCGAAGCGCTTTTCGACACTGGAGATATAAAGCATGAGTCCCAATCCTAGACACCTTGGGACGCCCTTGCTAGACTGAATTTTCCTAGGAGGAATGCATGCATAAAACGACACGTACCCTGCTGGCCGGCCTGATCGCATCTGCGTTCATTGCGACGCCCGCGCTGGCCCAGCAGAAACTCAAGATCGGCTTCATCTCCACCTTTTCCGGCCCGCAGGGCGCGATCGGCGAGGACATGAAGAACTCGGTCGAGCTCGCGCTCGACCACCTGAAGCGCAAGGTCGGCGGCCTCGACACCGAGGTGATCTACGGCGACGACCAGGTCAAGCCCGATGTCGGCACGCAGGTCGCCGACGAGATGCTGAAGAAGCACCAGGTCAACTTCGTCGCCGGCATTATCTGGTCGAACGTGATGCTGGCGGTCGCGCCGCGCGTCACCGCCGCCGGCACCTTCATGATCGGCACCAACGCCGGCCCGAACCAGCTCGCCGGCGAAGGCTGCAACGAGATGTTCTTCACCACCTCCTGGCAGAACGACCAGACGCCCGAGGCGATGGGCAAGTACATGCAGGACAAGGGCATCCAGGACGTCTACCTGATGGCGCCGAACTACGCCGCCGGCAAGGACATGCTCACCGGCTTCAAGCGCTACTACAAGGGCCGCGTGGTCGACGAGGTCTACACGCGCCTCGGCCAGACTGACTACCAGGCGGAAATCTCGCAGCTGCGCTCCAAGTCCCCGAAGGCGGTGTTCGTGTTCTATCCGGGTGGCATGGGCGTGCAGTTCCTCAAGCAGTACTCGGAGGCCGGCCTGCGCGGGCAGTTCCCGCTGTATTCGGTCTACACCGTGGACGAGCTGTCGATCCCGGCGGTCAAGCACGCGGCGCTCGGCCAGCTCGAGACCCGCTACTGGAGCCAGGACCTGAAGAACGACGCCAACGTGAAGTTCGTCGGCGACTACCGCAAGAAGTACGGCGGCAAGACACCCTCCTACTACGGCGCGCAGAGCTACGACGGCATCCTGCTGATCGACTCCGCGGTGCGCGGCGTGAAGGGCAACCTGGCCGACAAGAAAGGCATGATCGCGGTCATGCGCAAGGCGGACTTCGCTTCCACGCGCGGCAAGTTCAAGTATGGCCAGAACCACTTCCCTATCGAGAATTTCTACCTGCTGAAAACGGTCGCCGGCGCCACGCCGACCTCCGACCCGGTAATGGAGATTCAGCAGACGGTGTTCAAGGACCACAAGGACGCCTATGGCACGGCCTGCAAAATGAAGTGGTAAGAGCCGCAGGTATCATCAAGGGGCGCGCTGCGCCCCTTTTTTATTGCCCATGAATTTCGTCCTCATCGCCGAACAGACACTCAACGGGCTGCAGCTCGGGGTGATGCTGTTCCTGCTGGCGGCGGGCCTGACGCTGGTGTTCGGCATCATGAACATGGTCAACCTCGCCCACGGCGCGCTCTACATGGTGGGGGCCTACCTGACGACGTTCTTCTATCAGCAGACCGGCTCCTACCTGCTGGCGGTGGTGCTTGGCCTTGCCAGCACGCTGGTAGTGGGAATCGTCACCGAGCTGGTGGCGCTGCGGACTCTGTACGAACGGGACCACCTCGACCAGGTGCTCGCCACCTTCGGCCTGATACTGTTCTTCAACGAACTGGTCGCCATCCTCTGGGGCCGCGCCGCGATCTTCAGCACCATCCCCGATTACCTCACCGGACACGTGGAGTTCGGCGTGTTTCGCTATCCGCTCTACCGCCTGATGATCATCGGCGTCGGCCTGGCGGTGGCGGTGCTGCTGTGGTTCGTGGTGTCGCGCACCCGCCTGGGGATGCTGATCCGCGCGGGCGCCAGCAACCGCGCGATGGTGGCGGCGCTGGGCGTCAATATCCGCCTGCTCTACACCGTGGTGTTTGGCTTCGGCGCGGCGCTGGCGGGTCTCGCCGGCCTGCTGGCGGGGCCGATTTACTCGGTGCAGCCCGGCATGGGCGAACTGATCCTAATTCAAGTTTTCGTGGTGATCGTCATCGGCGGCATCGGCTCGATCCGCGGCGCCTTCGCCGGCGCGCTGATCGTCGGCATGGTGGACACGATGGGCCGCGCCTTCCTCAAGCCGGTGCTCTCCACCGTGCTCTCGCCGACCGCGGCGGACGCCGCCGGCCCGGCGCTCGCCTCGATGCTGATCTACCTGCTGATGGCGGTGGTGCTGACATTCCGGCCTGCAGGCCTGTTCCCGGCCGTGCGATGAGCATGACGCCGCGCAGCTGGATCCTCGTCGGCCTCCTCGCGCTGCTCGCGGCAGTGCCGCCGGTCGCCGCTTATTTCGACGCACCTTTCTACCTCGACCTGCTGCGGCGCGTGATGATTTTCGCCATCGCCGCCAGCAGCCTGAACCTGATCCTCGGTTACGGCGGCATGGTGTCCTTCGGCCATGCCGCCTACCTCGGCATCGGCGCCTACGCGGTCGGGGTGCTGGGGTACTACGGCATTCACAACGGCTGCCTGCAATGGGGCGTGGCGATCGGCGCCTCGGCACTGGTGGCGCTGGCCATCGGCGCCATCTCGGTGCGCACCAGCGGCATCTACTTCATCATGATCACGCTCGCCTTCACGCAGATGCTCTACTACCTCGGCATCTCGATCGAGGAATACGGCGGCGATGACGGAATGAGGTTGAAGCTTCGCAGTGAATTCGACTTCATCAATCTGAACAATGAAACCGCGTTCTACTACCTCGTACTGGCGATTCTCGCATTTGCGATCCTGCTCGTGCACCGCCTTGTGAATTCCCGCTTTGGCCGCGTGATCCAGGCGGCGCGCTCGAACGAGGCGCGCACCCGCGCGATCGGCTTTTCGCCTTACCCCTACCGGCTCGCCGCCTTCGTCATATCAGGCGCGCTGTGCGGGCTGGCCGGCGCGCTGCTGGTGAACCACACGGCGTATCTCACGCCGGAATTCATGAACTGGACCCGCTCGGGCGAACTGATGTTCATGGTGATCCTGGGCGGCATCGCCACCAGCGCCGGGCCGCTGCTCGGCGCCGCGGCGCTGCTGCTGCTGGAAGACGTGCTGCAGGGCTGGAGCCTGCTGCCGAAGGAAGCGGTACGCGACCACTGGCAGCTCTATCTCGGCGTGATCCTGGTGCTGGTGGTGCTGTTCGCCCGGCGCGGACTGGCGGGCCTGCTGCCCGGCAAAAATGAATAAGCTTCTCGAAACCCATCAGCTGCGGAAATCATTTGGCGCGCTGATCGCGACCGACGGCGTGGACTTCGACGTGCGCGAAGGCGAGACGCACGCGGTGATCGGGCCGAACGGCGCGGGCAAGACGACGTTCATCAAGCAGCTCTCGGGAGAGCTGCGCCCCGACACCGGACGGGTCAGTTTCGGGGGCGAAGACGTCACCGCGCTAGCGTCCCAGCACCGCTCGCGCAAGGGGCTGGCGCGCTCGTTCCAGATCACCAGCATCTACCGCGATTTCAGCGCGCTCGACAACGTGGCGCTGGCGGTGCAGGCACACGCGGGCCACAGCTTCAGATTCTGGAAAGCGGCACGGCAAGATCCACTGTTGATCGAACCGGCTCTGAAAATTTTGCAAAGCGTTGGTTTGGATAAAAGAATAAACATCCTGGCGGCGGAACTCGCGCACGGCGAGCAAAGGCAGCTCGAAATCGCCATGGCGCTCGCCACCCGGCCGCGCCTGCTGCTGCTGGACGAGCCGGTGGCCGGCATGGGCACCGACGAGTCGCTGCGCATGGTGGAGCTTCTTGCCTCGCTGAAGGACAGCAAAACCATCGTGCTGGTGGAGCACGACATGGACGCGGTGTTCTCGCTCGCCGACCGCATCTCGGTGCTGGTCTACGGCCGCATCATCGCCACCGGCACGCCGGAAGAGATTCGCGCAAACAAGGAAGTGCGCGCCGCCTACCTGGGAGAGGAGGCCTGATGCTGGCCGTCACGGACCTGGAAACTTCCTACGGGCTGTCCCAGGTCCTGTTCGGCGTTTCGTTCCGCATCGAAGCGGGGCAAGTCGCCACGCTGCTCGGGCGCAACGGCATGGGCAAGACCACCACCGTGCGCTCGATCATGGGCATGAATCCCTGCAATGCGGGCTCCATCGCCTTCGAAGGCAAGGCCATTTCCGGCCTGCCCTCCTATCGCGTCGCCCAGGCCGGCATCGGCTTGGTACCCGAGGGCCGGCAGATCTTCCCCAACCTGACGGTACGTGAAAACTTGATTGCGACTGCCAGGCCAGGTCACTGGAATCTTTCACGGATCTTTGAGCTGTTTTCCAACCTGAAAAACAGGCAAAGCAATTACGGCAACCAGCTCTCCGGCGGCGAGCAGCAGATGCTGGCGATCGGCCGGGCGCTGATGACCAACCCACGCCTGCTGATCCTCGATGAAGCCACCGAAGGCCTGGCGCCGCTGATTCGCGTCGAAATCTACAACTCCATCGAGCGGCTCAAGGCCTCCGGGCTCTCCATTCTCGTCATCGACAAGGACGTGAAGGCCCTGACCCGCATCGCGGACGTACACTACATGCTGGAAAAGGGCCGGGTCGTGTGGACGGGCAGTTCCGCCGACCTTGCCGAGAGCGAGGACATTCAGCACAAGTACCTGGGCGTGTAAGGCGCGCGGGGCCAGGGTCGACATTGCGTGATGCATACGATTGTGGCATCATCATATGCATGAAAGTCGTTGATCGCACGACCCTGAACATCGACCGCGCGGCGCTGGCGAAGGCCGCCGCCCTGACCGGCATCAGCGAAAAGACCGCGCTGGTCCGGATGGGGCTCGAGGCGCTCATCGCGAAGGCCAGTGCCGAGCGGCTCGCAGCCCTGGGCGGGAAGGAACCCCGTCTCCGCCTCATCCCGCGGCGCCGCGCCGCCTGACTTGGATGGTCCTGGCGGACACCTCCGTCTGGATCGAGCACCTGAGACGGGGCGAGCCTCGGCTGGCGGACCTGCTGTCCACGGGCGATGTGCTTTGCCATCCGTTCGTCGTCGGCGAGCTCGCCTGTGGCAACCTGAAGCGGCGCGGTGAAATCCTCGGACTGCTCGCGGCGCTTCCATCGCTTGCCGGGATCGAAGACGACGAGACGTTCGCGTTCATCGAGCGCCATCAATTGCACGGCAAGGGGCTGGGACTCGTCGACATCCACCTTCTGGCTGCCTGCGCGCTTGCAAGCAAGCCTCTGTGGACGCGGGATACGCGGCTCGCGAAGGCCGCCGCCAAGCTGGGACTGGGGCTAGACTAGCCGCTGTCCGTCAGGAGCTTCGCCATGAAACGCGAAAACGTCGTCGGCCGGGCCAACGTCGAGGACACCCCGGCGCTCGAGGTCTACTACAAGGACCTCGAAGCGCACGAGCTCGGCGCACTGTGGAACGTCGCCAACGAGATCGAACCCTGGTATCCGAAACCCAAGTCGGTACCGATGCTGTGGAAGTGGCGCGATATCGGGCCGCTGGTGCGCAAGGCGCCCGAGCTTGTCGCCGCCGAGAAAGCCGCGCGCCGCGTCGTCATGCTGGTCAACCCGGGCCGCAAGGAATGGAGCGCGGCCGCCGGCCTGCTCTATACCGGCGTGCAGGTCATGAACCCGGGCGAATTCACCTCTGCGCACCGCCACCAGGCCTCCGCGTTGCGCTTCGTCATGGAGGGCAAGGGCGCTTACACCGTCGTCGACGGCGAGCGCATGGCGCTAGGCGCGCGCGACTTCGTGCTCACGCCGAGCGGCACCTGGCACGACCACGGCGTGGAAGCCGACGGCACGCAGTGCGTCTGGCAGGACGGCCTCGACATCCCGCTGATGAATTCTCTGGATGCGAACTTTTTCGAAGTGCACAAGCAGACCGTGCAGACTCCCGCGCCGCTGTCGCGCGAGAACTGGCAGAAGCCTTACTCGCCCGTGTTTTTGTATAAGTGGGATTCTTGTATTTCTGCACTCCGGAAAGCAAAGATCTTTGAATATAAGAATCCCCTGACTGGTGGCTCAGTCATGCCCACCATGGGGGCAAGACTCGAATTGATCAAAGGCGACACAAGAAAGATTCGCCACACCGGCAGCGTCATCTATCAAGTCGCATCCGGCCACGGCTGGTCCGAGATCGGCGGGCAGCGCTTCGAGTGGGAAGAGAAAGACATTTTCTGCATCCCGTCGTGGACGCACTATCGCCACGGCGCCTCCAGCGAGGCCGTGCTTTTTTCTTTCAACGACTTCCCCGCCATGAAGGCGCTCAGCCTGTACAGGGAATCGCATGATTAGCCAGGAACAGAACGACCTGATGACGCACGTCGGCCCCGGCACGCCGGCAGGCAACCTGCTGCGCAACTACTGGCAACCTGTTGCGCTTGTTGATCAGTTTTTGAATTCTTCAAGACCTGTCTTGCCGATCAAGGTGCTCGGAGAAGAATTCGTTTTAATAAAAAATTCAAAAAACCAGTACGGCCTGCTCGACCGTCACTGTCCCCATCGCGGCGCCGACCTCGCCTACGGACGTTACGAAGACGGCAACCTGCGCTGCGTGTTCCACGGCTGGTTGTTCGACGTGAACGGCAAATGCCTGGAGACGCCGGCCGAACCGAAGGGCAGCCGCATGTGCGAGCACATCAAGCAGCGCTCGTACCCCCTGGTCGATCGCAGCGGCATCGTCTTCGCCTGGCTGGGCGCGGGCGAGCCGTCGGCCTTCCCGCACTTTGACTGCTTCACCGCGCCTGATGCTTATACCTTTGCCTTCAAGGGCTACTGGGATTGCAACTGGCTGCAGGCGCTGGAAGTGGGCATTGATCCGGCGCACGCCTCGTTCCTGCACCGCTATTTCGAGGACGAGGACACGGCGGAGAGCTACGGCAAGCAGTTTCGCGGCAAGCCCTCGGATTCAGAGCTGCCGATCTCGAAGGTGCTGCGCGAGTACGACCAGCCGGAGATCACCGTCGCGCGCACCGACTACGGCATGCGCCTGGTCACGCTGCGCAAGATCGACCACCGGCAGACGCACGGCCGCTCGACGCACATCCTGTTTCCGCAGACCTTCGTGATCCCGATGAACTCGGAGATGACCATCACGCAGTGGCATGTGCCGGTGGACGACCACGGCTGCTACTGGTATTCGATCTTCACCAGCTTCACCACGCCGGTAGACAAGAAGACCATGCGCGAGCAGCGCCTGAAGACCTACCCGGCGCCCGACTACAAGCCGATCCACAACCGCGCCAACGGCTGGGGTTTCGACGCCGAGCAGCAGCGCAAGGCCACCTACACGGGGATGGGTTTCGATATCAACATCCACGACCAGTTCGCCTGCGAGTCGCCCGGGCAGATGGCCGACCGGACGAAGGAGAATCTCGGCAGCAGCGACAAGGGGATCGTTCTCTACCGGCGACTGCTTATTGACGCAATCAACAAGAATTCGCGCGGAGAGAAGGCGATGATGATGCTGGATGCCGCGCAGGCCTCCGCTCTCACCGGCCCGCCCGCGGTGGATGGCATCGGCCCGACCGGGCGCTGGGAGGACTACTACAAGGAAGCCGACGCGGCTCGCAGGAACCGCGCGCCCTGGGCCGCCAAGGCCGCATGAAGGAACTGTTGAAGGAGATCAAAAGCAAGGGAATCGAAACCGTTCGATTCTCCTTCGCCGACCAGCATGGCATTCTCCGCAGCAAGTCCATCGCCGCAGCCGAGGTTCCGTCGGCGCTGAAGAACGGGGTCGGTTTTCCGAGTTCACTGCTCGCCAAGGACACGTCCAACAAGACCGTATTCCCGGTGTTTACGCCGGGTGCGGGGCTCGGCATGCCGGAGTTCGAGGGCGCTGCCGATGGATTGATGATCGCGGACCCCGCGACCTTTCGCGTGCTGCCCTGGGCGCACAAGACCGGCTGGCTGCTCTGCGATCTCAAGTTCCCCAACGGCAAGCCCGTGCCCTTCGATACGCGCGGACTGCTCAAGCAGGCGCTCGCGCGCCTGGGCAAGGCGGGCTACGGCTACGTCGCCGGCCTGGAAGTCGAATTCCACATCTTTCGCATCGCGGACCCGCGCCTGCGCCCGGAGGACGCCGGCCAGCCGGGCTCGCCGCCGGCGGTGGAATTGCTCAACACCGGATACCAGCTTCTTTCGGAGGCGCGCTTCGACCAGCTCGAGCCCGCGCTGGAGATCCTGCGCGCCAGTTTCACGGGCCTCGGCCTGCCCTTGCGCAGCTTCGAATGCGAGTTCGGCCCGAGCCAGGCGGAGATCACGCTGAGCGCGCAGGATGGCCTGGATGCCGCGGACACGATGTTGCTGTTCCGCAGCGCGACCAAGCAGGCGCTGCGGCGGCACGGCTTCCACGCCACCTTCATGTGCCGCCCGAAACTGCCAAACGTGATGTCGAGCGGCTGGCATTTGCATCAGAGCCTGCTCAAGGGCGGAAAAAACGCCTTCGCCGCGCAGAAGGACTTCCTGTCCGAAGCCGGAAAACAGTTTCTTGCCGGCCTGCTTGAGCATGGGAGGGCTGCCTGCGCCTTCGCCACACCGACGATCAACGGCTACAAACGTTACCGCCCCTATTCGCTCGCACCCGAGCGCGTCATCTGGGGTCGCGACAGCCGCGGCGCCATGTTGCGCGTAATCGGCGGACCGGGCGATCCGGCCACGCGCATCGAAAACCGCATCGGCGAGCCCGGGGCGAACCCGTACCTGTACTTCGCTTCGCAGATTCACTC